>JAZBOH010000085.1:0-6417 GCA_036351055.1 Lysobacterales bacterium | reverse complement strand
GCTGCGTACCCGGGTGATTTCAGCTGCCGCGCCGCTGGTCCGCGAGGCCGTGGTTTGTGGCGTAAACCGAGCCTTCGTCGGCGCGCTGCTGTGGCTGGATGAGAGAGCGTGTCGCGATCGGGATCCGGAGTACGATCCTGCTTCACCCTGGTACAGCGTGGTGGTGATGCAGGCCGTTCGAGACACCATCGAGGCGTATAACCGGGACAACCCGGCATCGTCCGTGCGCATAGGGGGCGTGCGGTTAATGCGGAAGCCGTTGTCACCCGAACACGGCGAACTCAGCGACAAGGGCAGCGTCAACACCCGGCGAGTCCTGGAACGCAGGGAAAATGCGGTCGAAGAGATCTATGGATCCGATTCCCCTGCGGTACTGCGCTTCGAAAAGGAATGTGAAAATGGCTGAACGTGCGATCGAAATGCCGCTGAAGTCTCTGCCGGAACAGATCGCCCAATGGCTGATCACAGAGATCAGTGAGGAGCGGCTGGCGCCCGGTCAGCGGATAACTGAACAGTTCATAGCCGATCGCTTCAATGTGAGTCGCGGACCCGTTCGGGACGCGTTCCGGATGGTCGAAAAAACGGGACTGGTTAAACTGCTGCCGCGCCGAGGCGTCGTAGTGACCCCCCTGGACGCAGAAGAACTCGAAGATCTTTTCGAAATCCGAACGGCACTGATGCGCTGCGTGCTTCGGCGGGTCATCCGTAAAACGAGCGATGAACAGGTTCAGGCATTGCTCGCTGGCGCGCAGGAACTGCTGGGGATCGTTTCTGAGGAAGATCGTTTTTATGCCGCCTCGAACGCGCTGGGGGAACGGTTCATGCAACTGGCCGTCAGCCAAAAGCTGGACGAGTTCATGGAACCGGTGCAGCTACAGATCATGCGTTATCGTCATCACGGATTTTCCAGCGCGGCGGCGCGAAAAGCCTCTGCGGAAGGCTTTCGCGATCTGGCCCTTGCCCTCATCAAACGGGATGAAACGGCACTGCTCGATGTTCTGGAATCTGCCAATGCCCGGTTGAAAGCCGAGGTGCTTCGTGCGTTCAGCCCGCGAGTCCTGACAGGAGAAGAAGAGTGAATTTCGTCCGGGTTGCCGTGGTCCTTGCCCTTTCCGCCATTTTTGTTGCCTGCGCTTCGAGTCCCGCGCCCATGACGCAGGAGGATCGCAACGACGTTTACTTTCCAACCGCGGAAGGCCGTTGGGAAACGGCTGACCCTGACGGATCGAGGCTGGATACAAAAGCCCTGGAAGAGCTTTTCGCTTTTGCGAAGGAAACCAATGCTTCGGGGCTGGTCATCGTGCAGAACGGCCGAATCCTTGCACAGCGGCAATGGGAACTGGACAACCCACCTGTTCAGGGAAACGTCGGTTATCGGGATATCTGGTATCACGGAAGGACTCCGGACGGTTGGGCCCGCGAAGACGTCGCGTCGACACAGAAGAGCGTGATCGCCGTCCTGGCCGGTATCGCACGCGACCGCGGGGTACTCGATTTCGATAAGCCGCTTGCAGAATACCTTGGCCCGGGCTGGTCGCAGGCCGCGCCGGAACAGGAGGCCGCGATTACCGTGCGTCACCTGATGGCGATGACCTCGGGGCTGTCGGAAAAACTGGAATACCTGTTTCCGGTCGGCGAGGACTGGGCGTACATCAACAAGGCTTACTCGCTGGTTTACGACGTTATCTCAGCCGCGACCGGCCGCGATACCGGCGAACTGTCGCGGGAGTGGCTGACGGAACCCCTGGGCATGACGCAGTCGGAGTGGATCACGCGCAGCGAGTTTTTCAGGCAGTGGAACATGAACGGCTTCGTCACGACGGCCCCGGACCTGGCGCGTTTCGGTCTGATGATCCTGGCGAGTGGGCAATGGGACGGCAGGACGATCATCCGGCGCGAAACTCTGGAAGAAATACTGTCTCCCTCATCACCGCACAACCCCGCTTACGGCCTGTTGTGGTGGATCAACAATCCGGAAGGCTGGCGCTGGGTGAGGGGATTGAAGGAAATCACGCCCGGGAAGGTGATCGGTGCCGCGCCGGCGGACCTGGTGGCCGCGATGGGCACGTCAGAACGGCGCTGCTTCGTTGTGCCGTCCCAGGGCCTTGTCGTCACGCGAACGGGCTCGACCTGGAAACTGGATGAAGAGGGAAATTTTGTTTCGAGCCGGGATTTCAACCAGACCTTCTGGGAGCTGCTGTCCGCAGCGTTGGGTAATCAGGGAGCTGACGGTACTTAAGATGTCCCCGCTGCACGCTACTTAGCGCTCAGAAGGCGTTCCGGAATTCGATGCAGGCGAAACAGGTCGCTGACCTGTTCCCGTTCCCTGATAACCTCGGCCGATCCGCCGTTGACCAGGACGGTCGCGGGCCGCGGGATGCTGTTGAACTGCGTGGACGCCGACTCGGAGTACATGCCGGCATCGAGGATGGCTACCGGTTCGCCAGGTTCCATTCCGGGCATCTGTGCATCCCGTTGAATCAATGAATCGATGCAGATCGGTCCGACGACATCGACCTCCCGGTCCGCCGGGCGCTGCATACCACTGGCCGCGATGACGTGGTAGGCGCTTCCGCTGGTATCGATGCGCGGTAATTCGTTGCTGCCCGCGTCGATGTTCACCCAGGTCAAGCCCAGGTCCTGTTTTATGGTCCCCACGGTTGCCAGCAGGACGGAAGCATTTCCGACGATGTACCGGCCCGGTTCGACCCACAGACGGGGCACGGAGAGGCTCGCCGAGCGAAAGGCGTCGAGCAAACCATCGCAGGCCGCCTGGACGTAGCTTTCTACGGGCGTCCGGTTGATCGTGAGCGAGCGGGACTCGGGGTCCCGCTCGCGCGGCCAGCCGCCCCCAATATCGAGCACCTGTGGCGCGAAACCGGTTTCCGTGTAAATGCGCGTCACCATGCCGCCGAGCGCGGCGGCATAGCCCTCGAAAAAGCGCGGGTCCCGCGAAACCCGGCCAATGTGCGAACTGAATCCCGTCAGCTCGAATTCGGGGTGGTTATGGATCTCCTCGACCAGGGCGCGCGCGCCTTCGATCGAGAAGCCCCACTTGACTCGCCGGATGTACTCGGCCAGCCGTTCACCGCCGAAGTAATCCGTTTGAATGCCGTCGTAGGCCGGGTTCAAGGGTTTCAGCCGGATATTGACCTTGACTGACTTTTCGACAGAACGGCAGATGCCCCGCAGGCGGGCGATTTCGTTCGCGGCGTCGACATTCACCGTGACGCCCTTCCGGACTGCGATTTCCAGGCTTCTGTCGCTTTTCAGACTTCCGTTCAGGGCGATCTTTGCCGCATCGGCGCCGGCTTCAAACGTGGCGAACAGCTCGCCCTCGCTGAAGCAGTCGCCGCCGGCGCCTTCCTGGTGAAGAATGGCGCGCACGGCGAGGTTGGTGTTCGCCTTGATGGCGTACATGATGTTGACCGGCTTTGGCCAACGCTCTTCGAACGCGGCCCGTATGCGTCGGACGTTCTGCCGAAGCGTCGCTTCCGAGACGACGTACAGCGGCGAACCGAAGCGGTTCAGGAGATCAGCGGCCGTGATGCCCTCGATGAGCAGTTCACCGGCAGCGTCCATCGCCAAATGATCCGATTCCGTCCGGATCGAGTCGAGCTGGTTGGCGGGCGTTGGGTGCATGTCGGCGACCGGGCGGGTCAGGCCTGCTTGCAGGTGAGCCCGCCGTCGACCGGCAGAATGACACCGTTGATGTAGGACGCCCGGTCGCTGGCCAGGAACACCGCGGCATTGGCGATATCCCAGGCTTCCCCCATCTTGCCGGTGGGACTCGCTGCGTCGCGATCCGCCACCATGGCCTCCACGGAACCGTGCGCGTCGATGACCACCTGCTGGTTCGCGTACAGCAGCGGCGTGTTGATCAGGCCCGGCTGGATCGCGTTGCAGCGGATACCCCGGTCCGCGTAACGCACGGCGACCGCGCGGGTCAGGTGGTCGACGCCGGCCTTGGAGGCGTAGTAGGCAACCTGGTCGTAACGCGATACCCGTGTGCTGAGGATCGAGGAAATATTGACGATGGCCCCGCGCCCCTGCCGCAGCATGACCGGCAGAACATACTTACAGGCCAGGAAAACGCTCTTGAGGTTGCAGTCGATGCTGAGGTCCCAGTTGGCCTCGCTCATGGTGACCGGGTCGCCCGGCCGGTTGATGCCCACGTTGTTGTGCAGGATGTCGATGGCGCCAAAGTGCTGGCCGGTTTCCTGCACGGCGGATTCCACGTCGGCGGACCGGGCCACGTCCGCCGCCAGGGCGATCACCTCGCCGCCCTCGTCGCGGATCAGGCCAGCCGTCTCCTCGGCCCGCTCGAGATTCAGGTCCACGACGGCCACGCGGGCGCCGGTGCGCGCATAGGCGACCGCGCAGGCCTTGCCGTTGCCCCAGCCGGGACCGATCGAACCCGCGCCGAAGACGAGCGCGGTCCTTCCTTCCAGTTCCATGAGTAATCCTCCGGGAAGCGGATCAGCCTGGCGCGAGCGTTTTGCGGATCAGGCTGACGAAATATTCGGTTACTTCTTCAATGGACTTTTCATGTGACGCGATCCATCGCGGCATCCAGTTGAACGCGCCCATCACGAAACGTCCGGCCAGGTCGGGATCGCAGGGCGCGATGCTGCCGTCGTTAATTCCTTCCTGGATCCAGCCGGCGATACGCCTGTTGGCCCCGCTTAAACGGATCTTGATCTCCTCGCGCCGCCGGCTATCGCTGATGGCCTCGATTTCCTGCAGCAATGCCGACGCTTCCTTGTGCACAAATGCCTCACTGAGCACGTACTGGCAGAGTTTGTCCAGGCCGTCTTTACCCTTGGTTTCGGCATCGACGGTTGCCTGATCGATTTCGTCCAGCGAGCGGATGTAGGTCTGGTAGAGCAGATCGTTCTTGTTCTTGACGTAATAGTAGATCGCGGTTTTCGTGAAGCCGAGACGCTCCGCCACTTCGTTCAGTGAAGTCGCGTGATAGCCTTTCAGATTGAACAACTCGGCCGCCTCGGAAAGAACGGCCTCGGTCTTGAGTTCAGCTTGCAGTTCCTGCGCTTTTTTCCAAACGGGATTTTTTACCATGACATTCTCCTTTGCAGGTATTAAATCATGCTTGGGGTGCGGGAGAAAACAGAATTTAATAATTTTTCAATTCTGTTGAATCTATGGAAAGTATGATTGAACTATGATTAAAATACAATATCAGTGTCATGGTTTCATTCGATGCAGGGCAGGCTGGCCGGGCATCCAGGAGAAGACAGAAGATGATGAAAAGCAGCGTCAGTGAACGCCTGGATCTCGACCGTGTTACGGGCGAGCCCACCGCGTTCTATCCGCCGATCGAGCCGTATCGAACCGGACGGCTCAGAGTCTCCGAAAGGCACGAACTTTACTACGAGGAGGTCGGCAACCCCGACGGCAAACCGGCGGTATTTCTTCATGGCGGTCCCGGTGCTGGCCTGATTCCCCTGTACCGCCAGGCATTCGATCCCGAACGCTACCGCGTCGTGCTGTTCGACCAGCGCGGATCGGGACAAAGCACACCCGCCGGTGAATTGGAAGAGAACACCACCTGGCACATCGTTGACGACATCGAACGCCTGCGCGAGCACCTGGGTATCGAAAAATGGCTCGTATTCGGCGGGTCCTGGGGTGGCACGCTCGGTCTCGCATATGCCCAGAAGCATCCCGAAAGCGTCACGGAACTGGTGCTCAGGGGTGTGTGGCTGGCGCGCCAGTCCGAGATTGATTTTGAATTCCGGGGCGGATGCAACTGGGTTTTTCCGGAAGCCTGGGACCGTTTCGTGGAACAGATACCACTGCAGGAACGCGATGACCTGGTGGAGGCCTATTACCGCCGTCTGACCAGCGCCGATCCCGAGGTGCGCCGCCGCGCCACCGTGGCCTGGGGCGAATGGGAGTCCTGCAAGATCAGCCTGGTGCCGAATCCGTCCATGCTCGAACTCATCAAGGAAGCCTACAGCGATGTGCTTGCCCTGATGGAGTGCCATTACACCCGCAACCGTTGCTGGCTGGATTCGGATACGCAGTTGCTCGACGGGGTCGACCTGATCCGCCACATTCCCACGGTCCTGGTGTTCGGCCGCTACGACCTGATCACGCCGATGGGAACGGCCTGGGCGCTGAAAAAAGCGTGGCCGGAAGCGGAGCTCATCGTCATCCCGGACGAGGCGCACGCGTTCAACGAGCCCGGAATTGCCGCTGCGATGGTGGCCGCGACCGATTACTTCGCGGAACAGCGAAACGCCTGAGCACAAAAGGACCGCTTCGTTCAGACGAGTCCGGTAGTTGGATCCGGCCAGTGCCTGGCCGGATGCGGTCACAGCCGGTCGATTGCAGCGTCGACGATTTTCTCCAGCAACTCCAGCGGAACCGAGCCGCAGTCGAGGACCGTGGAAT
>JAZBOH010000084.1:0-27486 GCA_036351055.1 Lysobacterales bacterium | reverse complement strand
TGTTATCGCTACATTGAAATGAACCCGGTTCGGGCGGGTATCACTAAGGCACCTGAACACTATTTCTGGTCAAGTTGCAGGCATCATTTTGACGAGAGGGTTGATCCGTTGATTGAGATCACAGCTTGTTCATGATGCTGGGACAGACTGCCAGGCAGCGGGCTGTTCGTTACCGGAAGCTTTTTGAAAAACCGGGGTCAGAGTAGGGGACCTACTCTGACCCTTGATGTAGAAAAAGTGACTACCCTTAACTCAGTCTTCCTCGTGCAACCAGGGCGCCGACTTCCAGATCTCGCGATCATACGAGCGAATCGTCCGGTCCGAGGAAAAGAACCCGACCCCCGCCGTGTTCAAAACCGCCGCCCGGAACCAACGCTGCGGATCCCGGTACGCCGCGCCGACATCGCGCTGCGCCCGCAGGTAGTCGTCGAAGTCCACCGCCAGCATAAAATAGTCGCCGTAGTACAGGCCGTCCAGCAGAGGCTTGAAACGATACGTGTCGTCGGGCGAAAACATTCCGGAGGCGATGGCGTCGAGCGCTGCCTTCAGCCGGGGGCTTTCCGCAATCACGGCTTCCGGATTGTAGCCTTCGCGGCGTTTGGCGGCGACCTGGTCCGCGGTCAGGCCGAAAATGAAGATGTTTTCTTCACCGACGTGCTGCATGATTTCGACATTGGCGCCGTCCAGCGTGCCAACGGTCAGTGCGCCATTCAGCGCCAGTTTCATATTGCCGGTGCCGGAGGCTTCCATCCCGGCCGTCGAAATCTGCTCGGACAGGTCTGCGCCGGGGATGATGATTTCAGCGCGGCTGACATTGTAGTTGGGAATGTAGACCACCTTGAGCCGGTCGCCCACGACCGGGTCGTTGTTGACCTTTTTTGCGATATCGTTGATCAGTTTGATGATCAGCTTCGCGGTGGTGTAGCTGGGCGCCGCCTTGCCGCTGATGATTTTCACCAGCGGCAGCCAGTCGGCCTCCGGGTTGGCCAGGATGGCCTGGTAGCGGGCCACTGTCTGCAGCGCGTTCATCAACTGCCGCTTGTACTCGTGGATGCGCTTGATCTGCACATCGAACAGGGCGGCCGGGTCGACCGTGATGCCCGTGCTGTCTGCGATGTGCCGGGCCAGGAAATCCTTGTTGCGGCGCTTGGCCGCGGCGAATCCCTCACGGAAGGCGCTGTCATCCGCGTATGGCTTGAGCTCGGCAAGACGTTCCAGGTCGCCTACCCACTGGTCACCGATGGTCTCGGTGATCAGACCGGACAGCGAGGGGTTGCAGTTGTAGAGCCAGCGCCGCGGCGTGACGCCGTTGGTCATGTTCACGATACGGTCGGGGTAGACCCGGTGCAGGTCGTGAAAAACGGTCTGCGCCATGAGTTCGGTGTGCAATTCTGATACGCCGTTGACCTTGTGCGCGCCGATAAACGCCAGGTTGCCCATGCGCACGGAACCGCCGTTGCCATCGTGATAGTCCAGCGCACAGACGTTTTCCGGTGCAATGTCCAGGTTCTTTGTATTCAGTTCAGAAATAAACAGCTTGTCGATGCGATCGATAATCTGCAGGTGGCGCGGCAGGACCTTGCCGAACATGTCCAGCGGCCAGCGCTCGAGGGCCTCGGGCAACAGCGTGTGATTGGTATAGGAAATGCACTGGCGCGTGATGTTGAAGGCTTCCTTCATTCTCATGCCGTGCTGGTCCACCAGCAGGCGCATCAGTTCCGGAACGGCGATCGCAGGGTGTGTGTCATTCAGCTGGATGGCGGCATATTGGGGCAGTTGCCGAAGATCATCGTGCGTGAGCAGGTAACGCCTGACCAGGTCCTGCAGCGAGGCCGAGGTAAAGAAGTACTCCTGTTTCAGGCGCAGTTCGCGCCCGGCCGGTGTCGAATCATCGGGGTAGAGGACGCGGGACAGGGTTTCGGCCAGCACTTCGTGGTGTGCGGCCGCCAGGTAGTTACCTTCGTTAAAATGGGACAGGTCGAACGTCTGGTGCGGTTTGGCCGACCAGAGCCGCAAGGTATTCACGTGCCTGGTATTCCAGCCAGGAATGGCCATGTCGTTACCGATGGCGATGACCTGCTCGTGGGGCTGCCAGCAATGTCCATCCGGGGCCTGCGGGTTGACGGTTCCGCCAAAGGCGATCTGGTAGCGCGACTCAAGCCGGCTCAGGGACCAGGGGTTCTCGTCCTGTATCAGCCATTCCTCGGCTTCCTCGATCTGCCAGCCTTCCTGGATGTGCTGCTGGAACAGGCCGTGTTCGTAGCGGATTCCGTAACCGTAGGCTGCGATGCCAAGGGTGGACAGCGAATCCATAAAACAGGCGGCCAGGCGGCCCAGGCCGCCATTGCCCAGTGCCGCGTCCGGCTCCTCCTCGAGGATTTCGTCGAGGTCCACGTTCAGGTCGGCCAGCGCGGCGCGGCACAGATCGGTCATTTTCAGATTGAGCATGGTGTCGCGCAGCAGGCGGCCGATCAGGTACTCCATCGACAGGTAATAAACGCGCTTCACGTCGGTGTCATAAACCCGTTTGGTGGTCTCCATCCAGCGGTCCATGACCCGCTGGCGCACCGCCAGGGTCAGGGCAACGCACCAGTCTCGGGGTACGGCAAACTCCGGGTCCTTGCCGACGGAATAAACCAGCCTCTTGAGTATTTTTCTTTTGAGGTCTTCTTTTTCTAGGATGTTCGTCATCTATCAGTCCTGTAACTTCACGCCTTTCAGCACAATATCGGTATAGCTCACGAGGCCGATGATCTTACCATCCTCGACCACGGGCGCACGCGATAATCCAAAACGGTCAAACAGCTTGGTGCAGTAGCGTACGTCCATCTCGGGGTCGACACTGAGAACGGGCTTGGACATGATTTCGTACATATTGATCCGTTCCGGAGACAGGTCGGGTGCCAGGACGCGCTTGGCGACGTCGCGGAACATGACCACGCCGTACTCGTCATCGTCATAGCGTTTGTCCACGATCAGGGTGCGGGTCTCCGGGAACTTCATGTTGCGAATGGCGTTGGAGACGGTTTCCATGCCGTCGACGATATCGAGTTCGCTTTTCATGACTTCACGCACGCGAACGATGGGTTTCTTGGGTTTCATATGATGTCCTCTACGGTTTCGGTCAAGGCCGTGATCTGGTGCTGCACGCCGATGGCGTCGTCGACATCGACCTGGAACGTAATCCCGGTGCCGGGAGTTTGGTCGAACTTGCCCACTTCGGCAATCCTTTCCAGTACGTGGCGGCTGAGGTGCTCTTCCACCAGCATCAGGATGACGTCTACCTGGTTGCCGATGCTCAGGCCCAGGAAGGTCTTGGTTGGACTCAGTCCTTCACCGCGGGCCTGGTTGAGCACGGTAGCGCCCGTGGCTCCTTCCTCGCGCGCGGCCGCCAGTATTTCGTCTGTGTGTTGGTCCTCGACCATGACGATAACAAGTTTGAAATGCATGGGATATTCTCTCTATGGGGCTGAGTTGTCAGAATTTTCATCCCGGTTCCGCTTCGTGCGCCATTCGCTGATCTGCGCATAAGCCATGACCGAGATCATCGGGAACAGGCTGGCGAATGCGATCAGGCCGAAGCCGTCGAGCAGGGCGCTGCGGCCCGGAATGGTTTCCGCCAGGCCCAGCCCGAGGGCTGCGACCAACGGAACGGTAACCGTTGACGTGGTGACGCCACCGGAATCGTAAGCCAGTGGAATAATGGCTCTCGGCGCCTTGCTGGTCTGGATGATCACGATCACGTAGCCGGCGATGATGTACCAGTGTAACGGTGTGCCGGTCACGATACGGAAGGTACCGAGTGCGACACCAACAGCGACGCCGATGGCTACTGCGAAACGTAAGCCATTGACGGTAATGGTTCCGCCCGACACCTGGTTGGCCTTGATCGAGACGGCGATCAGGGCCGGTTCCGCCACGGTGGTCGCGAAACCGATGGCCGCGGCGAAAACGTAGACCCAGACGTAGTCGGTCCAGGTGAAAGCCGTGATGACATCGGCTCCTTCACCGAGGATGAAGGAAGGCATGGTCAGCTGTTCGGCCATCAGCCGGCCGAGTGGGAACAGGGCCAGTTCCAGGCCTTCCAGGAACAGGGCCAGGCCCAGCAGCACAAACACCAGGCCTACGAATACGCGGGCCGGGTGCAGGATGGGGCGGCGCAGGATCAGTACCTGGAAGCCGATCAGTATGCCGGCGATCGGCAGCACGTCCATCAACATGTCCAGAATGGTCCCGCCGAAGCTGATCATTGCGTCCATCGTGCGCCCTCAGAAAAACATGCCGTAAGCCATGACAAATATCATGGGCGTGAGGGAGGCGAACGCGATCAGGCCGAAGCCGTCGATCAGCGGATCGCGTCCACGGATACTGTTGGCCAGGCCGATGCCAAGCGCTGCCACCAGGGGCACCGTTACCGTCGAGGTCGTAACGCCGCCGGAGTCGTAGGCGATGCCGATAATTTCCTTGGGGGCGAAGCCGGTCATGATCACCACGCCGACGTAACCGCCGATGATCAGGTACTGCACGGGCCAACCCTTGAGAATACGGATCACGCCCACCAGCAGGGCGAAACCCACCGCCAGTGCAACGACCAAGCGCAGGCCGGTGGCGTAACGGTCCCTGGCTTCCGCCACGTCGGCGATAACACCGCCGGTTGCCGCGATTTCCGCCGCTTCCTCGGCGATCGCGATCAGCGCCGGTTCGGCAACCGTGGTGCCGAATCCCAGCGTGAAGGCAAACAGCAGCAGCAGCCAGAGGTTGCCCTTGCGCACGAAACTGTAGGCCATCTCTTCGCCCAGGGGGAACAGCGCCATTTGCAGGCCCTGTACAAACAGGCTGAGGCCAACCAGCACCATCACACCGCCAGCCAGGATCTCGCCGAACTGGGGTACAGGCTGGCGCAAAACGACCAACTGGAAGAAAGCGATCACCAGGATGATGGGCAGCAGGTCCTGGAAGCTCTGACGCAGTGATTTCAGGAATTGTATGATCAACTTCTTCACGAACCGGCAGTTCTCCCCTGGTTTTCCTGCTTGGAGGGAAGGCCGCATTCTGCCTGTTCAGCCAGGGGTGAGTAAAGCGATTCGTCTGCCAGGATGCCGTGCAGGGCGCCCGCGAGGATGCGGGCCCAGCGGCATGCGCCTTCCCGTTCGCAGACCAGGTCCTGGCGAATTTCGAAGCCGACATGCGGCAGGCCGGCTGCCTCGGCATGGAAATCGATGGTGAAATCGTGCGGATGACGGCCCGAGTAGGGTTCGTTGTCGCCGATGCAAACCTCACCGGAGCGCCTGAAATAGTCCATCACGTGCCGCGGAATCCGCGGGTCCTTGTCCCACATGACGCCGATATGCCAGGGGCGCACCACGCGGTCGAACTCCGGTGTGCAGGTATGCACCGCGATCATGGCCGGGGTGATGCCCTGCTCGTGAAACTGGTTGAGCCGCCGGGTGATTGCATCATGGTACGGTTTGTAGAACGACTGGATGCGCTGCGCGCGCTGCTTCTCATCGAGCTCGAGGTTACCGGGGATGGCGATGCCGTCGCTTATCGGCGGGATCGCGCCGGGGTCGTCCGGCCGGCGGTTGGGATCGACGATCAGGCGTGAGAAACCGGCAAGGATGGCCGGTGCGTCGAGCTCGTCGGCCAGGAAGCGGATCAGTTCGTCAACACCGATATCCCAGGCCACATGCTTTTCCAGCACCCAGTCGGCCAGGCCAAGCTGGTTCATCGAGGCCGGGAAGAAAGGGCTGGCATGATCAGCAACCAGCAGCACGGGGGCACTGCCGTGGTCGTTGTAGGTCATGAAGGGCGGCGGGTCACCCGGGCCGAGCAGCAAGTCCGCCGGATCGATTTCCGGAAAATTCTGGAAGTGTTTATGTCCTGGGAACCGTGTTCTGCTCAATGCGGCCTTCCGTCACTTCGCGAGCGCGGTTTCCAGCGCGTCGCATACCGCGTTCAGCACCTTGATACGGCCGTAATTCTTGCTCTCGTTTTCCACCAGTATCCAGGGTGAACCGGTCACCGAAGTCTGCTGGATCATTTCATGGGCGGCGACTACGTACTCGTCCCAGCGGTCGCGATTGCGCCAGTCCTCGTCCTGCAATTTCCAGCGCTTGTATGGCGTAACCTCGCGGGCCTTGAATCGCGCCAGCTGTTCGTCTTTGCTGATCTGCAGCCAGAACTTGAGCAGGACGATGCCATGCGCGACAAACTGGTCTTCGAAATCGTTGATCTCGGCAAAAGCCCGCCGCCATTCGTCATCGCCGGCAAAACCTTCGACGCGTTCGACCAACACCCGGCCATACCAGCTGCGGTCGAAAATGGTCATGCGTCCGGCCCTGGGCACACAGTTCCAGAAGCGCCAGAGGTAGTGGTGTGCATTTTCGATATCGGTTGGTGCCGCGAAGGGGTAGACCTTGTAATAACGGGCATCCAGGGCCTCGGTTATGCGGCGGATACAGCCGCCCTTTCCGGCCGCGTCCGGGCCTTCGAAAACCAGCGTGGTGGAAATTTTCTTTTGCACCGCCTCCCCGCGCAGCTGGGCCAGCCGGGCCTGTGCCTGTGCCAGTTGTTCGCGGTAGTCTTTCTTGGAAATCGTTTTTGAAAGGTCCATCTGGTCAAGGATGGTGACGATGCCGTTTTGACACTCGTTTTCCTGTTCTTCGACCTTTTCTTCGATTTTCTCGCGCATCTCGGCCAGGTAACGCTGGCGGAAATCCTCGCTCACCATGTGCCGTTCCAGCCTTTCCTGGAACAACTCACCCACCCGCAGGCTGCGGAAATGGTAATCCTGGCCTTCCACGATCTCCCACGGGGCGTGGCCGGTATTGGTCAGGCTGATAATTTGCTCAGCGGCCTCGATGAACTTGTCGTACATTTCATAGTGTTTCCAATCGATGTCGGACATGCGCCAACTTCTGAGCGGATCGTCTTCCAGTTTCTCGAGACGCTTTTTCTGTACTTTCTTACTGATATGCATCCAGAACTTCAGCACCATGGTGCCGTCGTCGGCCAGTGCTTTCTCGAAATTATTGATGCGGTCCAGCTGTTGTTTGAATTCAACCTGGCTAATGTCGCCGTAAACGTAGTCAAGCAAGGGGCGCGAATAGCGGCCACTCATATGGATGCCGATCTGGCCGCGCGGTGGCGTGAAGCGCCAGAACTTCCAGAACCTGGGTCGTTGCGACTCTTCGTCGGTCGGTTCGTCATAGGCATGGGTGAGAATCCAGCGCGCATCCATCCACTTGTTCAGCAGGTTGGCGGACGTACCCTTGCCGGCGCCGCGCACGCCGGCGAAATCCAGCAACACGGAAAACTTGCCCTGGCGGCGCAGTTCCTGCTGCAGCGAAAGCAGGTTGGCCCGCAGGATGAGCTCCTGCTCCTTGAACTCTTTTTTCGATATCTTCTGACCCAGTTCCGCTGTTTGGAACATGTGAACCTCGCGTTTCCCGCTGTCGTGTAATTGGTGGCGGAAAAGATACCACATCCGGGCCCGGTTTCCGCCGCGAACCTGCCGTGCAGAGGAAATTGGTACAATGCGCCGGTATTTGGCTGATATAAGTCAAGAATCCACGGGGGACAGATGAAGACGATCGTTGTAAGTGAAAAGGACCAATCCCGGGTTCCTTTCCTGCGTGGCATCCTGACCCGGAGCCTGCTGGATGCCGGGCTGGAGTTCGAGGACGCTTTCGCGCTGGCAACCGCGTTGCGTGACGCGTTGTCGGAGTACGAAGAGGTATCGGCCGAAGACATTCGCGAACGTGTTTTCAGACTGTTGGAAGAAAATGGACACCTCGGTGCGCTGGAACCCTATCGCCTGCCATTGGCCTCACCTGCGAAAATCCAGGTCAGGCGGCGCAATGGCTCGGAAACTGCGTTTTCCCGCAGCCGGCACGAACGTTTCCTGCAAGCCTGCGGCATGAAACAGGAAAGGGCGGAGCAGACCACCGACCTGCTTTTTGAGCAGTTGTTGGCTTCCGGAACGTGTTCCATCACGACGCGCCAACTGGGCTACGTAACCTACCTCTGTCTGCAGCAGGAAATATCCAAGAGAGCGGCTCGGCGTTACTTGCTCTGGTCCGAGTACCAGCAAAGTTCCAGGCCCTTGATGCTCTTGATCTGTGGCACCGTCGGTACGGGAAAGAGCACGGTTGCGACCGAGGTCGCCCACGTGCTGGACATCGTGCGCATCCAGTCTACCGATATGCTGCGTGAAGTGATGCGAATGATGATGCCCCAGCGCCTGCTACCGATATTGCACACATCGTCCTTCAATGCCTGGCAGGCTCTGCCGATCCAGGATGTGACCGACCGGGACAAGGACCAGGTGGTGGCCGACGGTTACCGCAGCCAGGCCGATCTGTTGGCCGTGCCCTGCGAGGCCGTGCTGCAACGGGCCGCCGAGGAAAGCGTGCCGGTCATCCTCGAGGGTGTGCATGCGCACCCGGATTTACTGGAACGCCTGCCCAGGGACGCGGAAGCCATTGCGGTGCACGTAACGTTGGCGGTCCTGAAAGCCAAGGAGTTGAAGTCGCGCCTGCGTGGCCGCGGCGAGGTCGTCCCGCAACGCCGGGCCAAGCGTTACCTGAACAGTTTCGCCGCGGTTTGGAGCCTGCAATCTTTCCTGCTTTCAGAGGCAGACCGTTGTAACGTTCCGATCATTACCAACAACGACAAGGAGAAAGCCGTGCAACAGGTCATCAAGCAGGTGCTGTATGAACTCTCACAGCATTTCAGCGGTACGCCGCACGACGTGTTCGGCCAGGTCGTGGACCGGGTCAACAAGGAATCCATCGACGGTTCCTGGCAGGAAGCTGTGAGCTTGCTGGTCGATTGATGGCAGCGCCCGTTTCAACAGCGCCCTTGCCGCGCAAATGCCTGGTGTTGATCCTCGATGGCCTGGGTGACCTGCCGGTCGAGGAACTGGATGGCCGAACGCCTCTGGAAGCGGCGGCGACGCCCTGCTTCAACCGCCTGGCTGGAAGCGGATTGCATGGTCTGGTCGATCCCGTAGCGCCGGGAGTCGTCCCGAATACACATAGCGGGGTAGGTCTGATGTTTGGTCTGCTGCCGGCGCAAAGGCGCCTGCTCAGGCGCGGACCGGTGGAAGCGGCTGGCGCCGGGCTGAAACTGAAACGCGGAGATGTTGCATTCCGGGTCAATCTTGCCACGCTGGAGGAAAGGAGAGACCGGCTTTATGTCAGCGACCGCCGGGCGGGCAGGGTCACCCACGACTCTGCGGACTTTGCCGGCTTGCTGAAGGAAATCGACCTGGGTGACGGCGTCATGGCCCGGTTTCGGGCGACGGATCAGCACCGGGGCGTGTTGCTGTTGAGCGGGCCGGGCCTTGGTGGCCGGGTTGGTAATACCGACCCGGGGGACGGCGGGTCGCCCGGCTGGCTAAAACCGTGCCTGCCTCTTGAGCCCGGTTCTGCGTTCACGGCGCACAAGGTCAACCAGTTTATCGAACTGGCGCATGAACGCCTGAAGCCGCACCCCTTGAACCGCCAGCGTGAACAGGCCGGTAAATGGCCTGTGACAGGCGTGATAACGCGTGGTGCCGGTGGCTGGTTTGACCTTGACGATGTGTTGACGCAGCGGGGGATACAGGCTGCCCTGGTTGCCGGCTGCAACACGGTGGCGGGCCTTGGACATATTTTCAATATGACCGTCATCCGGGAGCCGGGTTTTACCGCGGATAAAAATACCGATATCCCGGCCAAGCTGCGGGCCGCCCGGGACGCGTTGCAGCGCCACCCGCTGGTGTATGTCCATATCAAGGCACCGGACCTGTTCGCACACGATTTTCAGCCCGGGGGGAAACGGGACTTCATCGAGCGTGTGGACCGCGCGATGGGTGTCCTGGAAGGCAGCGGCGCGGCGATGGCCCTGACAGCGGACCACACGACCAACAGTAATACGGGCGCCCACACGGCGGACCCGGTGCCGGTCTTTTTCTACACCCCTTCAGGGCAGCCCGGCGGGCGCGGACAGCCGGTCGATTTCGGTGAAACGGCCTGCCGCGGGGGAACGATGGAGCGCCAGACCGGGCACGAATTTCTGCTCAGGATCGCCGACTACCTCGATGCCTGATCCTGTTCTTTTTCCGCCATGTACTGCGCGTACGTACTCATGTACTTGGTGGCGTCATCGGGTGAGATCACCACGGCCGTGCCGCTGGCCGTGGCGCCTGTCAGCCTGGCGGCATGCAACAGGGCGCCCGTCGTGGGGCCAACCATCAGGCCCTCGGTGCGGGCCAGCCTGATGCTCTCGTCAAAAGCCTGGTGGTCTTCCACCGCGATGATTTCGTCGATCAGGGAGTAATCCAGGATCCGCGGGCGGTGTTCTTCCGGCAGATTCGAGATCTTCTTGATGCCGGACAGGCGGTGACCGCGCGAAGCAGGTTCTATGCCAATGATTTTCACGTCCGGCTTGCGTTCCTTCAGGTAACGTCCGACGCCCGTGATGGTACCGCAGGTGCCAAAGGCGGCGAAAAAGTAATCGATTTTCCCGCCCGTCTGGTTCCATATCTCGGGCCCCGTGGTCTGGTAATGCGCTTCGACATTGAGCTCATTCTCATACTGGTTGGGGCTGACGTAACGGCCGTTGTAAGCCTGGCTTTCGACCAGGCTCTTGACGACACCGCGCGCGCCCTCGGTGGGAAACAAGGGGCATAGTTCATCCTCGACTTCCAGGAGTTCGGCGCCGAGGAAACGCAGCAGGGCTTTTTTCTCTTCGGGCGTTCCATCGGGCAGGGCCAGTTCTATCGGCGTACCCTGTGCATTGGCCAGTGCCGCGAGCGCAATACCGGTATTGCCTGCGGTGGGTTCCGTCAGGACCTGGCCTTCCTCCAACTGGGTGCCTTTCAGCAGGAACAGCGCGGTCCGGTCTTTGATTGAGCCGAAGGGATTGTTACGCTCGAGCTTGACAAAAATTTCAAATGCTTCCGCGCTGTTGAAGCGTTTGCTGAGCCGGATCATCGGCGTCGGGTTTTCCGGGTCGGCGACCAGGTCTGCGACGTTGTCGTAAACGCGCCTGGGCGGGCCGTCTTCGGGCCGCAACTCGTTGCCGATGTGTTCTACGTTACTGCTCGTGCTCATCGCGTTTGTCTCCATGGTTTATTCAAGGACCGGAGCAGGCACGGGAATCTTCCGCTCCGGTTTGCCGTAGCGGTGTTTCCTGGTTTCGTCGGGGTTCAGGTCAGGTGAAACAGGCGCCGCATGGTTGGCTTCTATACATACAGGCGCAACGGCAGCGAGGCCTATCCATCTGGTAATGAGAATCATTCATATCTGGAGCCTATCGCCAGGCTATTGCGGCTGTCAACTATTTGTGTATGCTCAACCCAGGCAGAGGGAAAAAGCCATGCAGAAAAAGCACATCGAAACCAACGCCATCCTCGAGGGCGTCAGATACGAGATTCGCGGAGAACTGGCGCACCGGGCGATGGAAATGGAGCGTCAGGGATACGAAATCATATCCCTGAACATCGGCAATCCAGGCCTGTTTGGATACCGCACGCCGGAAACCATGCGCCTGGCGATGATCGAGAACCTGGGACAGAGTGAAGCCTACTGCCATCAGAAAGGCATCTTCCCGGCCCGTGAAGCGGTGGTCATGCAGCAGCAGGAGCGCGGCGTCATGGACGTCACGGCAGAGGACGTGTTCATGGGAAACGGGGTCAGCGAATGCATCGACCTCGCCTTGCGCGCCCTGCTCAACAGCGGTGATGAAATCCTGGTACCCAGCCCCGATTACCCGCTGTGGAGCGCATCGGTTTCTCTCAACCGCGGCACCCCGGTGTATTACAACTGCAAGCCGGAAAACGCCTTCCAGCCCGATCCGGATGAAATCCGCAGCCTGCTGACGGCGCGTACGCGCGGAATCGTCCTGATCAACCCCAATAACCCGACAGGCGCCGTTTACAGCCGCGCGTTGCTCGAAGAGATCGCTTCCATTGCCGAAGAGCACCAGATCATCGTGTTCGCCGACGAGATTTATGACCAGATTCTGTATGACGGGGCGCAGCATGTGCCCATGGCCACGCTGGTGCACGACACGCTCTGCGCGACCTTTAACGGGCTGTCCAAGATCTATCGCGCTTGCGGCTATCGGGTAGGCTGGGTCTCCTTCAGCGGCGACCGCGAACACGCGGCCGAGTACCTGCATGCGGTCGAGCTGCTGGCCTCCTTGCGCCTGTGCGCCAACGTCCCGGGGCAGTGGGCGGTGCAAACGGCGCTGGGCGGTTACCAGAGCATTGGCAACCTGACCCGCCCCGGGGGCAGGTTGTACCAGTCCCGCCAGGCCATCATCGATCACGTTGCAGCAAGCCGGTATTTCGAACTCCAGGAGCCCCGCGGCGCGATGTACGCGTTTCCAGGGGTAAAAAAAGACCTTGTGCCGGGATTCAACGACCAGGCTTTTGCCCTTGAACTACTGATCAAAAAGCACGTCCTGATTGCGCCGGGCAGCAGTTTCAACGTTCCGTACCAAAATCATTTCCGTATGACGACCCTGCCCCGGGACGAACGAATGGCTATCGTTTTCGAGCGCATGGAGGAAGTGCTGGACTCCATGGCGTCCTAGTCGGATTCAAATTCGGGGAACTTACCCGGCAGGACCAGTTCATCCGTGTCAACCCACTCCGGCGCGAGCTTTTCGGCCAGCCGGAGGTTCGACTCGGCGCGACTCAGTTCGCCCGTCTGGAACTGCAACTGGGCCAGCGTGTAGTAGAAACTGTACTCGCCGTCTTCCAGGCGAATGGCGCGGTTTGCATACTCGATGGCCTCGTCCCAGAGGCGTTCCGAGAACGCCAGTTCGGAAAGGTAGTGCAGGTAAAAAGGATTCTTGCGCCGGTTCCGTTCAACCTGTTGCTGGAGTTTCTGTGCTTTTTCAAGTTCACCGCGTTCCTCGTAAATTGAATACAGGTTGTTGAGCGAAACCGTATGCCGCGCGTCCAGTTGCAGCGCCGTGTTGTAAACCAGGATTGCGTCTTCGACCTGGTCGTTGCGATTGAGCACCACGCCCAGGTTTGACCAGATATAAGGCAGACCGGGTACGGTTTCTTCGGCCTTGCGGAAATAGGCGTAGGCCATGGGCAGGTCGTTTTCCACCAGGGCGTTTGCGCCCAGGTTGTTGTAAAACTGCGCTTCCGCCTCGCGGTCGCTGATCACACGGTGCCGTTCCCCCTCGCGTTTGGGTCGGCGGCTAACGTCGATCACGTATTCCTTGCCACGATCCCGGGTGGCGGCATTGACGTGCAGGCTGACCAGCAGGGTGTCTTCCCGGCTGTTCCATTCGGGGTCGATTTCCACTTCCCTGTACCAGGCGTTCAGGCCCGCGTAGCGCGCCATGGCGATGAACATGTTGGAAAAGGCCAGGCAGTTGCCACGGCGGGTTCGGAAGGCTTCCCTGGCGGTCAGCGTCACATGAGGGTCGTATTCGAAATCCAGCACCCAGGGGTCGAGCGCGGCATAAGCCAGTTTCCATGCCCGGTCCTCGGCGAACCTCCGGCTTCCGAGGTGGCTGTCGACAAACTGCTTCATTTCGGCGGACATGGCCAGCGGGTCGATGCTTTCGATGTCGTAGCCGGGCTGGTTGCTGAGCTCGGGGATTGGTGGTGTCTGGATGATTTCATTCGCGGCACAGGCGGAGAGCAGGACCGCGACCAGCACCGCGAGCGCCGCCCTCTGGAGTATTTCCTTGAATAAAAGTCTTTTCATTCTGATATTACGAGCCCGGCAGGTAAGGGTAGTTCAATATTAACCCAGGCCGGAGTCAACTGATTGACTCGGGACGGTGGTTTTCAAAGCCTGAATAAGCGAAACTTGGCGGATGAAAAAGACGGGCAATTTGGCCCGCTGCCAGCCCCCCGGAGAGGACCCCAATGAAACCTGTTGAAAAACCGGCGAATCCCAATTTTTCTTCTGGCCCCTGCAGTAAACGACCCGGTTACGATGTTAGCCACCTTGCTCTGGAAACCCAGGGGCGGTCGCACCGCTCGGCACTGGGCAAACGCGTCCTGGCCCGTGTTTGTGAGGAGACGGCCGAACTGCTTGGCCTGCCCGATGGCTACCGTGTCGGCGTCGTGCCGGCTTCGGATACCGGCGCGGTTGAAATGGCGCTCTGGTCGATGCTGGGTGCACGTCCGGTCGATGTTTTTGCATGGGAGTCTTTTGGCAAGGGCTGGCTGGTGGATATCACCCAGCAACTGCAACTCGACGACGTTAGCACGTACACGGCGGACTACGGGGCTTTGCCCGACCTGGGGCAGGCCGACCCTGCCCATGACATCGTGTTTACCTGGAACGGAACGACCTCGGGGGTCAAGGTCCCGAATGGTGACTGGATCAGTGACCAGCGCGAAGGTCTGACCATCTGCGACGCGACTTCCGCCGTGTTCGCCATGGAGTTGCCCTGGGAGAAGCTGGATGTCGTTACCTACAGCTGGCAAAAAGTGCTGGGCGGAGAAGGTGCGCACGGTATGTTGATTCTCAGCCCGCGGGCCGTCGAACGCCTCGAGACCTATGTGCCACCGCGCCCCTTGCCCAAGATCTTCCGCCTGACCAAGGGCGGCAAGCTGATCGAGGGGGTGTTCCGCGGCGCCACGATCAACACGCCCTCCATGCTTGCCGTTGCCGACTACCTGGACGCGATTGCCTGGGTTCGCGGGATCGGCGGCGTACCGGCGGCCATTGCACGCTCGGAGCGGAGCCTGGAAATCATCAGCAAGTTTGTCGCAGACAGGGAGTGGATCGAGTTCCTGGCCGCAGAGAAATCCCAGCGCTCCAGCACCAGTATCTGCCTGTCGGTGGCCCTGCCTGGCGACAAGGTAAAAGAAATGATAGCCCTGCTCGATGCCGAAGGCGTGGCGCACGACATCGGCGCCTATCGCGATGCGCCGTCCGGCCTGCGCATCTGGTGCGGCTCCACGGTCGAGCCGTCAGATGTCGAGTTGCTGATGCCCTGGCTGGAATGGGCTTACGAAACCGTTAAATAGAGGAAGAGTGATTGAACCATGTACAAAATCCGCACGTATAACCAGATCTCCGATATCGGCCTGAGCCGATTACCGTTGGAACGCTATCAGGTTGGCCCGGATGTCGAGGAACCGGTAGCCCTGATCCTGCGCAGCCATAAGCTGCACGGCGAGAGCATTCCGGACAGTGTCCTTGCGGTTGCACGCGCCGGCGCCGGTGTCAACAACGTGCCCGTCGATGACTACACCAGCCGTGGCATCGTGGTTTTCAACACGCCCGGCGCCAATGCCAACGCGGTCAAGGAGATCGTTACGGCGGCCTTGTTACTGGGGTCGCGGCGCATCGTGGCCGGTATAAACCGGGTACAGGAAATGAATGACATCGACGACGTCGAGGCCATGGCCAGGCAGATGGAGACCGAAAAAAAGGCGTTTGGCGGCGGTGAAATCGCCGGTCGAACGCTGGGTGTGATCGGGCTGGGTGCAATCGGCTCACTGGTGGCGAATTCGGCGCTGGCTATGGGCATGAATGTTGTCGGCTTTGACCCGGCCCTTTCAGTGGAAGGCGCCTGGCGACTTTCCAGCCGGGTCAAAAAAATGGAAAGCCTGGAGGCGCTGCTGAAGGTTTCCGACTTTGTCACGCTGCACGTTCCGGCGATTGAAGCCACCCACCATATGATCGACTCTGCGGCCCTGCAGCGTTTCAAACCGGGTGCGCAATTGCTCAACTTTGCACGCGCCAGCGTGGTTGATGCGGACGCCGTCGTTGCAGCGCTTGACCAGGGCCGCTTGGGCGGACACATCACGGATTTTCCGACCCCGGCGATGCTGGGACGCGACGATTGCCTGCTGTTGCCACACCTGGGCGCAAGTACGGCCGAGGCCGAAGAAAATTGCTCGGTGATGGCGGCGAACCAGTTGATGGATTTCCTCGAGAACGGAAACATTGTCAATTCGGTAAACTACCCGCAAACGCGCATGGCGCGTGACGGTGGCTACCGGCTCACCTTCTGCAATGCGAACGTACCCCGCGTCCTCGGTGCGGTGCTCTCTGTGCTGGCGGATCACAATGTTAACGTGATGGACATGGTCAACAAGAGCCGGAACGAAGTGGCCTACAACATCATTGACATCGAGACCGAGCCGACGCCGGAGATCATCGCGGCCATTGCCGGGGTAGAAGGGGTCAAGCACTTGCGGACGTTATAACCCAGGGTTATGGCTCTATGCAAAAATCCCCTTAACTTATTAAATTTAGGGGAATTTTCTGTTTACAAACGGTGCTGCATGCGGAACACTATCCGCAGCTCGATACTGTTTTGAACCAGAAGGGAATGGCAATGAAAAACTGCATGTTTCGGATTTTATTGGCCTGCGCACTGTTCGCGGGCTCGACCACGCTAGCCCTGGCTGCGGATGTCGTCCTGACGCCGTATGGCCAAAGCCCTGATGCAATGATGGTCAAGGTCGTTCTGAAGAAGCTTGGCATAGACGCTCGCCTTGAGAAACTGCTCGAGGCGGATGGGCTGCAGGGTGAGAAAGCCCTTATCACGGTTGTCGCCGGCAGCTCAAAGGGCCTGGGTGAGGCCGGTATTGACAAAGACGCCGAAATCGAGCGCATGAACGCGCTGGTCGCGGCGGCAAAAGCCGGCGGTACGAAAGTGCTGGTCATGCACATTGGCGGCAAGGGCCGCCGGGGTACATTGACCGACATATTCATCGAAGACGCAGTTCCGATGGCCGACAGCCTGATCGTCGTGGAAGGCGGTGACTTTGACGGAT
This sequence comes from Lysobacterales bacterium, assembly GCA_036351055.1. Classification (GTDB taxonomy): domain Bacteria; phylum Pseudomonadota; class Gammaproteobacteria; order Xanthomonadales; family SZUA-36; genus JABDPF01. The sequence goes on along the minus strand of JAZBOH010000084.1, from coordinate 10,727 downwards.
TGTTTACCCGGCTTTCCGAAGAGGCTGGCGTTGAAATGATTTCGGCCCCCTCAGTGCGGGAAACGGCCGAACCGCTGAAGCAGGTCCTCACGGAGTGGGGCGTACTCTGAATTCCGGCCGCTGACGGCATCGTGCCGGTCGCTGCTTTATTCACCAGGAGGTATTACGTATGACACGTAATGGCCTGTGCCTTGTTCTTGTCCTTTCCTGGCTGGTGTTTACACCCCCGGTCCAGGCAGTCACGGTGGCCCCGACCCTGCAGTCCAGAGCGGGGATGGTCACCGCCGCCCACCCCCTGGCCGCGCGGGCCGGCGCTGAAATCCTCGAGAAAGGTGGCAACGCCGTGGATGCGGCTATTGCCGTGAGCCTTGCCCTCGGCGTGGTGGAGCCCTATGCCTCCGGTCTTGGCGGCGAGGGATACATGGTGGCCGTGATGGCGGACGGCCGCGAGCTGGCCATTGATTTTCGCAGCGTGGCGCCGGCCCTGGCCAACTACGATAACCTGGCCAAGGCAGGAAATCTCCGAGACGTCCGATACACCCCCAAGGGCTACTGCGTGGCGGGTGTTCCGGCGGGCATCGGCCAGGCGCTCAAGTGGGCCAGGCTGCCATTGGAAACGCTGGCCGGGCCGGCGATCCGCCTGGCTGAAGACGGTTTTGAGGTCAACGAGACTTTTGCCAGCGTGAACATGGATCGCTGGGAAATCCTCTACCAGAACGCGCCGGAATTTCTCAACGACGGCATGCCGTGGACAGCAGGAGAGACCTTCCGAAACCCGGAGTTGGCCAGGACGATGAAAATCATGGCCGGGAAAGGGGTCGATGCCTTTTACCGTGGCGAATTGGCCAACAGCCTGGTCAGATTCATGAAGGAGAACGACGGCTGGGTCCGGAAATCTGATTTGAAAGCCTACCGCGCCTTGGCCAGGGCGCCCATCAAGGGCTACTACCGCGGATACGAACTGAGCGTGCCCGGCAGCCCGGTTGGTGGGCCGCGCATCCTGGCCACCCTGAATATCCTCGAGCATTTCAACCTGGGCCTTATGGGCTGGGATGACCCGCTGGCCATCCACATCATGCAGGAAGCCATGATCCTCACGTCCCTGGACCAGCGCCGCTGGCTGGGCGACCCCGAAACCAACGACTACATTCCCGAGAAGGGCTATGTGAGCAAGCAGTACGCCCGTCAGCGCATGATGCTGATCGATCTCGCGCGCGCTTCCGACCCGGAAACCTGGCGGCAGGAACGTGTCGGTGACCCCGGACCCTACGAGGCGGGAGGAAACTACGTCGAAGTCATGCTGGAAGCCCGCGAGGAACCGGTGATCGAAGGGGAAATCCAGGACACCCCGCCGTCGACAACGCATTTTTCCGTGGTCGACAGGGAAGGCAACGCGGTGGCCTGGACACAAACCATCTCCAGCTTTTTTGGAACCGGCAACCTGGTGGACGGTTATTTTCTGAATAACGAGCTGGGCAACTTCAAGAGCGCCCCGGTCGAGGGCAGCCCGATCAACCTGGAACCGGGTCGCCGTCCGCGCACGACCATCGCCCCGCTGGTGGTGAAAAAAGACGGAAACGTGCGCTGGGTGATCGGGTCTCCCGGCGCCGGCCGGATCGGTTCGACCATCATCGAGATCCTGGTCAACGTGATTGATTTCGGGATGGACCTGGAACAGGCGATCCGGACACCCAAGTTCACGGGTTACGACGCCTATTCAGAAATCCAGTTGGAAGATGAATTTCCGGATAAAACGGTTCGTTTCCTTGAACAAATGGGGCACGTGGTCAAGGAATACGACCACCCGGACCTGTATTTTGGTGGACCCAATGCAATAGAAGTCGGCAGCGATGGCACCTTGACCGGGGTCGGCTCCATCCGGCGCAACGGCGGCGCCGCCGCTCCGGGCGGGGGCTTCACACCGGATATCCGCCCGGGTGAAGGTGTGACGGAACAGAAAAAACTGTCCGATTATTTTCCGCCGCTGGCCGGGACGAACCTGGACAGCGATGTGTTCATTCTCGACAGCGGTAAAGCCGGCGCTACTGGCCTGATGGTTGGTGGCACCCACGGCAACGAGTTGGCAGGCACGGTTTCGGCCCTGGTCGCGTTGGAGAATGTCGTGGTCAGGAATGGGAAACTGGTGGTCATCCCCTACGCCAACAGCAGCGCCATCGAGGTCAGGGACAGCCGTATGCAGATCGACAGGCGACTTGCCGTTCAGTCCCGCTCCGGCGAGCGTTACCTGGCCTACGGCGACCGCAGGACCGCGATCGGGGACCAGGGGCAAAAGGATCCCGACATCTATGAAAATCCGATGGGTTACGCGCTGGACAACGGGGCAGAATCCCGCAACCTGAACCGGAGCTACCCCGGGAAAGCGGATGGCACACCCACCGAACAACTGGCTTTCGCCATCATGGCCCTGGTCGAGCAGGAGGGGGTCGACTTCTCCCTCGACATGCACGAGGCCGATACCCCCGAGCGCAAGGTGCAGGACGACGGTGATTACCGCCCGGGCGGGAACAAGCGCCTGGCTTACACCCTGGTTGCGCACCCGCGCGGACTGGAGGTCGCGGCATTTGCGCTGCTGGCGCTGGAAGAGGATACGGGCATCAGCATGAAACTCGAAGAATCCAATTCCACTTACCGGGGCCTGAGCCACATTGAAATCGGGGACGCCACGTCGGCGCTGTCGTTTTTGAGTGAAAGTCCGAATCCCGGGCAGGACCGCTGGCGGGATGAGCCCGACGTGGTCACGGACCCGAAGTACCCGTTGTCCCACCGTGTCGGACTGCACCTGCGGCTGTTCAAGAGCCTGGCCGATGCCTATGCCGACCTGAACGGGGAAGCGCTGGAAATGGACCGCCTGCCCGAATACCGGGAACTGATGGCCGCAGGCATCGGAACTTACCTGAACTGAGGCGCACGGGAGTCAGAGGCAACAATGGAATGGTTTTGGCCCGAAGGTTTTTACACGATCGTCATGGTGGGCGTTTTTGCCTTTGCCGCTTTTACCCTGCGGCAGCCGATCGCGGTGGCGCTGGCTATTGCGGCGATTATCGGCGCGCTGGTATCCGGCAACGGGGTGCCGGTGGCCCAACTGATCGAGGGCGCTTTTGGTTACCTCGACACCATCCTGATCATCTTCTGCGCGATGATTTTCATGAAGACCGTGCAGCACATCGGACTGATGGAGTCGGTCGCGGCCTGGATGATACGAAAATTCCGCTTCCTCCCATTCCAGTTGACCATGGGTATTACCGCGCTGCTGATGCTGCCCGGCATGATTACCGGTTCGTCTTCCGCCGCCGTGTTGACTTCCGGGGCGATCGTCACGCCGACCCTTCTGCGCCTGGGTGTACCCCCGGTTAAGGCGGCGGCGGCCATCGCGCTGGCCGCCATTTACGGCATGACGGCACCGCCCATCAACATTCCGGCCATGATCATCGGTGGTGGTATCGACATGCCTTATGTGGGCTTTGGCATCCCGCTGCTTATCTGCACCGTGCCCCTGGCGATTTTTACCGGCATGCTGCTGATTTTTCCCGCGTTGAAGACGTCTTCGGTCGACGGCGGCATTGAAGACAATGTTGAACTGGAGGAAGAACTGACCCGGATGGCGCGGGTACCCCTGACGCCGCGCCTGATGTTGCCATTTTTCGTCCTGGTCGTGCTGCTGGGCGGTGAGCGGATTTTTCCGCAGTACGCGCCCTCGCTCGGCATGCCGCTGGCATTCCTGCTGGCGGCGGCCAGCGGCTTGCTGGCTGGCCAGAAATGGGATCCGTTCGAGGCCGCCACCGAGGCTATCCAGCAGGCTTTACCGGTGGCCGGCATCCTGGTCGGCGTCGGCATGTTTATCGAGATCATGACCCTGACGGGCGTCAGGGGCTTTTTCGTGGTTTCGGCGCTGGCCCTTCCCGCCTGGTTGCTGTATGTGGGCATCGCAACTTCCTTGCCCTTGTTTGGCGCGGTTTCCGCTTATGGTTCGGCCACCGTGCTGGGCGTGCCGTTCCTGCTGGCCCTGCTGGGCAGCGATGAAATCGTGGTCGGTTCAGCACTCAGCCTGATCGCCGGGCTGGGTGACCTGATGCCGCCGACCGCGCTGGCCGGGTTGTTTGCGGCACAGGTTGTAGGCGTGAAGAACTATTTCAGCGTGCTCAAGGTGTGCTTGTTGCCGGCCGTGGTGACCGCCGCCTGGGGCATCCTGATCATTATCGGGGCTGGCTGGATATGAGGAGGAACAGACGATGATCCTGACATGGGTCTATTGGGCCATCACGGTGCTGGTGATTGTCCTGATTGTGCGAAGCCTGTACCGGGAAACGTCGTTGCGTGAGCAGTTTGTCGCGGTCATGGTCCTGGTTCCCTTGCTCCTTCGCGTCCTTTTCATCAAGTAGGAGCCAGTGATGTTTGAAAAGCGATACCTGGCTTCACGACTTTCGGCTTCCCTGTTGCTGCTGGCATCCGTGGCAGTCGCCGCGGTCAGCGCCAGTAGTTACCTCGAAATGCGTTATCCGGACCCGGACGTCGACCGGGTCGTGCCGCAGGAGGGGTTTGTGCACAAGCGCCTGAGTGACTACTTTGATGGAATCCGGGATACGCCGGCGGATACCGATGTTTATATCCAGGAGGGTGCCGAACCGGGCGGAACGGTCCTGATCCTGGGTGGAACCCACGCCAATGAACCGGCCGGCGTGGTCGCCGCGGTGGTCTTGCTGGAGCGGACCGAAGTACGCCGCGGCCGCCTGATCATCGCGCCCTACGCCAACATGATGGCGCGCACACATACTTTCCCGCAGGATGCGCACCCGCAGACCTTCCATTTCAAGACCGCGGCAGGAACCACCCGCACCTTCCGTTACGGCTCCCGCACCACCAACCCGGTAAACGAGTGGCCAAACCCGGATATCTATATCCACCCCTTGTCCGGCCAGACCATGGCGGGCGTGGAGCGCAGTAATCTGAACCGGACCCACCCCGGCGTGGCGGACGGCAGCATTACCGAGCGATTGGCCTATGGCTTCATGGAGTTGATCAGGCAGGAGAAGGTCGACCTGGCGGTTGACCTGCACGAGGCGTCGCCCGAGTACCCGGTGGTCGATGCCATGGTCGCAGACGAGCGCGGTATGGAACTGGCGGCGATGGTCACCATGGAACTGGAGTTCGAAGGCATTCCGATGCGTCTCGAGCCTTCACCCAAAAACCTGCGCGGCCTGAACCACCGTGAGTGGGGTGAAAACGCCGATGTCCTGGCCATGTTGCTGGAAACCACCAATCCCAGCGCCGGCCGGTTCCGCGGCAGGACGGACGAAGCGCTGATCCTGACCGGCGCGGATAAGGCCTATGTCAAATCCGCCGGGCTTGGCCGGCTCTATGTGCCATACGAATCGGGTGCCAAGCCGATCGCAGACCGGGTTGCCCGGCACGTTACCACGGTGCAACTGCTCGCCGACAACCTGGAATACGTCCGTGAAGGCAAGGGCGTTACCCTGGAAGGACTGCCTGCATACCCGGAGCTGTCCGGCCAGGGCGTCGGCGCCTTCCTGTCTGACTGACCGGGCACCAGGCGGGCAGGTGCAGAACAACGGTATCCAGGTAGCCAACAGCCACCGTGTCCTGGTGACCGGGAGCCGTGGCAAAAGCAGTATCGTGCGCATGCTGCACGCCGCGATGAGCGGTGCCGGACTGCGGGCCTGGGCGCGAATCACCGGCGTGTTGCCGCGCGAACTGGGGCCCGGTGGTGTTCGCACCGTTCTCCGTTCTTCCGGCGCCCATGTTGAAGAAATGCGTTGGTGGCTGCGGCGGTTGCCGGCGTCGGCGCAAGCGGTAATCCTCGAGAACAGCGCCATTTCGCCTGACCTCCAGGGCCTGGCGGGGCTTTGGCTGAAGCCGGGTATCACCGTGTTCAGCAACGCGCTGCCGGACCACCAGGAAGCCTGGGGGCCGGGTCGGGAGGATGCCGCCGCGGTGCTCGTGGCCGGCATTCCCAGGGGCGCTAAAGTCGTTTTGCCTGCGGCCGCGCGGCACGACCGTCACCTGGCTAACCTGCTGGGCAAGCGGCGCTGTAAGCCGGTTTTTGCCCAGCCGTACACAGCAGCCGGGGAGGCATACAAGGCCGCCAACCTGGGGCTGGCGCTGGCTGCCATCGAATGTCTCGGCCTCGATTCCGACACTGCGCGCGAGACCCTGCTCACCCTGCCCGGGGACCGTTTCGACTTCCAGGTGCTCAGGCGCGGTGGCGCCGATATCGCGATGGCGTTTTCCGCCAATGATGTGCTCAGCACACGTTTGCTTTTTGATTCTTTGCGCTGGTCCGAGCAGGAAACGCGGCTGGTTTACAATCACCGTAGCGACCGGCCGGCGCGTCTTGCCAGTTTTTCTGACTGGTTGCACCACTCGCCGTGGAAGGAGGTGCTGGTGATCGGTGACAGGCCGAGCCGCCGCCCGGCATCCAGCCGCTACCTGAAGGTCCGCAAGCCGCAGGAGCTTTTGGCATTGTTCCGTCCAGGTGAACGGGTTTTTGGTTGCGGAAATATTGCCGGGCTTCCCCTGGCGTTGTTTTAGACAAGGAGCTGTTGGATGAGCAGGAATCTGCATACCTCGCCGTTACGTCACTTTTTGCCGCTGGTGGTCTTTCTCCTGGCGGCTGTTGCACCTGCTTTCGCAGAAGAAGACGCGCGCGACGCCCGCGGCATGAACGGCATGGTGGCGTCAGCGCACCCACTGGCATCGCAGGTCGGTGTCGACATTCTCAAGGCAGGCGGTAACGCGATCGACGCGGCTGTTGCGGTCGGTTTTGCACTTGGCGTGGTCGAGCCCAACGCCTCCGGGATTGGCGGTGGCGGCTTTATGCTCATCTGGCTGGCGGAACAGGGCCGCAGTGTCTATATCGATTTCCGCGAGCAGGCGCCCGGCGGGGCGACAGCGGATATGTTTCCGCTGGACGAGGACGGCAAGATCCAGTCCAATGACCAGGGTTTCAACCCGGCCGTGGTCGGTGGCCGCTCGGTGGCCGTGCCCGGTGAGGTGGCGGGTTTGCTGCTGGCGCAGGAAGAGTTCGGTACGATGAGCCGACAGCAGCTGATGCAGCCTGCCATCGACCACGCGGAGCAGGGTATTGTTGTGTCCGAGGTGCTGGCCGGCATGATCAGTGACAACTATGACGCTCTGTTGACGTACCCGGCCTCGGCAGCAATCTATCTCAACGACGATTTTCCCAGGAGCCCGGGTGAGAAGATTTTCAATGCCGACCTGGCAAAAACACTACGCCTGGTGGCTGACAAGGGGCGTGGTGGTTTTTACACCGGTCCGGTAGCCGAGAGCATCGTCAAGGCGGTCCAGGGCGACGGCGGCAGCATGACACTGGAGGACCTTGCCGGCTATAACGTCAGCTACCGCGTGCCGGTCACCGGCAGCTACCGGGGTTACGACCTGATTTCCTCGCCCCCACCGAGTGCCGGTGGAACGCACGTTATCGAGCTTCTCAACATCATGGAAAACTTCGATGTCGCCGGCACGCGGCCGGGTTCCGCAGAAAGCCTGCACGCCTGGGCCGAGGCAATGAAACTCGCTTACGCTGACCGGGCTGCGTTCATGGGCGACCCGGATTATGCCGAGGTGCCTTACCGCGAGTTGGCCAGCAAGGCTTATGCTGGAAAGCGGTATGCCCGGATCGACATGAACCACGCCGCGGAGCAGTACCCGGTGGATGACCCCTGGTCCAGCGACAGCGGGAGCACAACGCATTTCTCGGTGGTAGACGCGGCCGGCAACATGGTGGCCTGCACCAAGACGATCAACCATTTTTTCGGTTCCGGTATCACCGCGCCGGGCACCGGCGTATTGCTGAACGACCAGATGGACGATTTCGACAAGCGGCCCGGCAGGCAGAATTCCATCAGGGCTGGCAAGAAGCCCCTGAGCAATATGAGTCCGACCCTGTTGCTCAAGGACGGCAGACCTTTTGCCACCCTCGGCACACCCGGCGGCATGCGGATTATTTCGACCATGGCCCTGTTGATCAGCAACCTGGTGGACCGTGGCATGGATATCCAGTCGGCGATCGAAGAACCCCGTATCAACAACTACCAGGATGGCGCGCTGAAACTGGAAGCCCGGATTCCAGAGGACGTGCGCGAGGCACTGGTGCAGAAGGGGCATGAGCTACAGGTGAAAAAAGATTTTGATCTCTATTTCGGCGGTGCCCAGGGCATCACGATCGACCCGGACAGCGGCGAACTGCACGGAGGAGCGGATCCCCGCCGGGACGGCAAGGCTGCCGGCTTTTAACGGAAGATGATCATGAATCCCGAACCGAACAGGAAAGGTGCCGGAATCGGCTTTGCGTGCCAGTTGTTGCTGATCCTGTTGCTTTTTCCTCTCGGCATTTCAGGCGCCATGGCGCAGGTAGAAGCCGAACCCGGATGGCTTGGAGACCTGCTGGAAAAGGAACACATCACCATCGTCGTGACCGATTCGGGGCTTGGCGGGCTGTCCATACTCGCCGACGCCGCCGAGAAGTTCCGCCAATACCCGGTTTTCAAAGAGGTCGACCTGGTCTTCGTCAACGCCCTGTTCAGGGACCAGGGTGGTTACAATAGCCTGCAGACCCGCGAAGAAAAACTGGCCGTATTCAGCGCCGCACTGCAAGGCATGCATGACCGGTATCAGCCTGACCTGATCCTGGTGGCCTGCAACACCCTGTCGGTGCTGGTGCCTGATACCCGGTTCGCCCAGACTTCATCCACGCCGGTGGCCGGGATCGTTGAATTGGGCGTAGAGCAAATCGCCGCGCGGCTGCAAGACGATCCGGCGGCCAGGAATATCATTTTTGCCACCCAGACAACGGTCGACGAGGGTGCGCACAAACAACAGCTGATCGCGCTCGGCATCGGGCAGGACCAGGTCATGGCCCAGTCCTGCCCGCAGTTGTCGATGTACATTGAACAAGGCTTTGACGGAATGGACACGGAAATGCTTATCGACGCCTACGTCGACGAGGCCTTGTCACGGGCGGGTGAGATCGGCGGACCGCTGAGCGTCAGCTTCAATTGCACGCATTTCGGTTACGCGCTGCCCGCGTGGAAACTGGCGTTCGAGTCACGCGGCGTGGAAGTCGAAGCCTATCTCGACCCAAATACCCGGATGGTGGATTTCCTATTGCCCGAAGACATGAGACAGCGCTTCCCGCTGTCGGACGTATCGGTAAAAGTCGTATCCATGGTCGAAATAGCACCAGCCAGTATGGATTCGATCGGGCGTTACCTGCACGAGGTATCTCCGCTAACCGAAACGGCTTTGCGAAACGTCGAACGGCTGCCGGGGCTGTTCGAGTGGCGCAGCCTGGTGGCGGGAGCGGAAGAGTAAGCAAAACGGATGCCCTACGACCACGAAACCTTCAGCCTGGCGATCGGCATGCTGCTCGGCATGGTTTATTACCACAGAACCGGCTGGGCCTGCGGCGGCATCATTACGCCAGGCGTGATCGCCATGTATATCGGCGATCCGTGGAAGATCGGGGTTTCACTCGCCGCGGGGCTGGTGACCTGGCTGATACTGGAAGCACTGGTTCGCCTCACCGGGGTTTACGGGCGCCAAAGGCTTGCCGCAGCCCTGTTGATCGCACTGGCTCTGCGCTACCCCCTGGTCACGGTGTGGGGTGAAACGTCGCTCTGGCTTGGCTGGGTGGTGCCCGGGCTGGTTGCATCGGACATCCAGCGACAGGGTTTCGTTCCGACATTGGCGGCGATTGTCGCGGTCAGCGTCGCGGCCGCCATGTGCGTCGTCCTGTTGCAATGGGTGTTCTGATGGACGGCTTTTCCCTGTCGGCACGGCTGAAGCTGCTGCTGCTGGCAGCGGCCATGGCCGGGCTGTGGTACCTGGCCGCGCCCGCCAGGCTGACAGCCGAAGAGAGCCTGTTGTGGGAGAAGGTCAGGGCTGCCCAGCTACATCTTGCCGATTGGGGTGAGAAGAGGGGGCTGGCGGCGCCGGCAGGCAGTGATCCCTGGGCTTGCGGCTTGATCGGCGTTGAGTGGAGTGGCACGACAACAACGCTGGGCGAGCTGGCTTCCAAGCGCACGGCATGCAACCCCGCCTGGGCCGTGCAATTCAGCCGGTGGTTCCGCGAACAGGGCCTGCAAGAAGGCGATCCCATCGCCATTTATTCCTCGAGTTCATTCCCGGGCCTGTTGCTCAATGCGCTGGCGGCGGCCGAGGCCATGAGGCTTGACCCCCTTTTGATCGTGTCGCTGGGCGCATCGACCTGGGGTGCTAACCGTCCCGATGCACCCTGGCCCGTGCTGGCTGCCGAACTGCGTCGCGGCGGGTTTATCAGCAAGCGGGCGGATTATTACACGATGGGCGGTGATGAAGAGCTTGGAAACGGCATGCCGCCTGAAGGGCAGGTGCTGTTGCGCAAGGCGGCTGGTGACGCCGGAGTCGAGTTGCTGGCGGCCAGCAGCCTTGAAGAAATGGTGGCCTTGAAGTCGCAATTGCTGCAGCAGGCGCAGGCAAAACTGCTGATCAGCATCGGTGGTTCGCACGCCAATATGGGCAGTGACCCCGGGGTATTACAGCTGCAGCCCGGGCTGAATACCGCCACGAAGGCAGATCAGGCCGGAGCGGGGGTCATCGGCTTTGCGCTCGGCCGGGGAATCCCCGTGCTGCACCTGCTGAATATCAAGGCCCTGGCCGGGAAAGCGGGAATCCCGTATGACAGCGAACCG
>JAZBOH010000083.1:0-20323 GCA_036351055.1 Lysobacterales bacterium | reverse complement strand
CTACCCTCGGAAGCCTGCTCTTCCCTGCTCCGGCCTTCGGCCGAAGGCGGCTGCACGCTCAGCGGCTTTCGAAACGCGCTTCTTTGCCTGCGGCAAAACCGCACCTTCCTCAAAAGCTTGTGCTCAACGGCGTTAATGAGTTTGCTGTTGGCTGAACCTGCGACGGTAATCGGGCGGCGCTTGAACAGAAAATGTATTGTGTTCGCTAAGGCCGGATTTATAATTGGCGTTTCCCGAGTATGCAGGATGGCAATGGAGCAGGTACGACTCCAGGACGATAGCGACCCCGCCGCGGCAATGGATATCAACCGCGTTTTCGACCTGTGTGCCGAAGACATGGTAGAGGTGGACGCGCTGATCCGCCAGAGCCTTGATTCCGACGTGGTGCTCATCCGGCAAATCGCCGAGTACATTATTGGTTCCGGTGGCAAGCGGCTACGGCCGATACTGGTGCTGCTCGCATCACGCGCCTGCGGTTACCAGGGCACACAGCACATCACGCTGGCTACGATCATCGAATTTATCCACACCGCAACCCTGTTGCATGACGACGTCGTCGACGAATCGGATATGCGGCGCGGAAAAGAGTCCGCCCATGCCGTGTGGGGTAACGCGGCCAGCGTCCTGGTCGGCGATTTCCTGTACTCACGCAGTTTCCAGATGATGGTCACGGTGAAATCCATGCGCGTGATGGAGGTGCTTTCGGACGCAACCAATACCATCGCCGAGGGCGAGGTCGAGCAACTGCTCAACATGCACGACCCCGAGGTCAGTGAGGCACGTTATTTCAGTGTCATCGGGAAGAAGACCGCAAAACTGTTCGAAGCCGCCTGCCAACTGGGCGCGGTGCTGGCCGGACGGCCTGACCTGGAAGAAGCGCTGGCCTGTTTCGGGCGTGAACTTGGCACGGCATTCCAGGTAGCCGATGACGTGCTCGACTACACCGCGGATGCGGAAACCCTGGGTAAAAACGTCGGCGATGACCTCGCCGAAGGAAAGCCCACCCTGCCCCTGATCCTCGGGCGCAAGTCACTGGATGAGAGTCAGAAAGCCTTCATCGATGAGACGATCAGGCAGGGGGGAATCGAGCGCATCGACGAAATCGTCGAACTGATCCGTGGCTGCGGCGCCATCGAGGCTGCGGGTGAAGCCGCCCGCCAGCGCTCGATCGCGGCGACGAAGGCTATCGCTGTCCTGCCCGGCTCAAACTGGAAGGACGCCATGACGACCCTGGCGTCCTACAGCATTTCCCGGAACCACTGAGAACGAAATCAGCCCAGTACTTCGTTCCATTCTTTAACGCGATCAGCCTGCCTTTCCAGGACCGCGTCTTCGCCATTCAGTTCGATCACTTCGATGGCATCACCCACCACGATGGAATCGACAACGGCCTGGTCATCCGCGTCGAGAACTTCACCAAATACGGTGTGCCGGCCATCGAGCCAGGGTGTTTCAACGTGGGTTATGAAGAACTGGCTGCCGTTCGTGCCAGGGCCCGCGTTGGCCATGGACAGTTTACCCGGCATATCGTGGGCCAGTTCGGCGGTGCATTCGTCTTCGAAGCGGTAACCGGGGCCGCCCGTACCGGTGCCCTGCGGGCATCCACCCTGGATCATGAAGTCGGGGATGACACGGTGGAACGTCAGTCCATCGTAATAACCCCGTTTTGCGAGGTTGACAAAATTGGCGACCGTCACCGGGGCCTGGCCGGCAAACAGGCGAAGCCTGATGTCACCCTTGTTGGTCTTGATGACTGCGCCCACTTCATTTGCTGCTTCATTCACGATTTACTTCTCCTTGTGCAAAAATAATTTGAAACCTTTTTGGGTTTCAAACGGTCTATTCAGTAAGGCCGCGGGATGGTCTCTCCCTCAACCTCACAGGGTATACAACTGCACTCCTCACTTCCCTGACCCGCGGCCTTTTTCTATGCCTGCGTCACGGTCGGCGCCCAAGTACCGGGATCCCGACGAACTTTCCAACATGGTGTCCGGCACCCCCCTCTATCAAGCCCGCTTGCATCCAAATGATAGTCGAAGCGCGGAAAAAAAACGGCGCCGGGAGGGGCGCCGTGAAGAGGGAGTCGTGCAGAAAAATGTGGACTACCCTTGAGGAGTGTGAAAAATGAAACTTAACGTTACGCTTCCTATGACATGAGGGTATTGCCGGAGTTCCCTGTTGCACCAAAAAAAACCAGAAAATGCGGCACATCGGAATCCTTGATCAAAATCAACGCCTCCGGCGTATTTCATGCCTACCATGGCCTTAAATCTCTCCATGTACGTTGAGAATAAACCCAACTGCCTGAATCATCGCTGAACGGCGGTGACGTGGGTATTACGCAACGGGATTTGGCGCATCCGGTATTCTGTACTAGGATGACCGTCCCAGTAATTCTGAAGCAGGAAGACCGCATGCCGAAATATCGCACTGAAGACATCCGCAATATCACCCTTGTCGGCCACACTGGCGCCGGCAAAACCACCCTGATCGAGGCGCTTCTCGAGAAATCTGGGACAATAGGCGAAGCCGGCACCATCGAGCGCGGCACGACCACCACTGACCATGACCCGCTGGAAAAGGAGTTTCATCACTCCCTGGATTCAGCCATTGCCAGCCTGGATTTTGAAGGCATGCACCTGAACATGGTGGACACGGCAGGATTCCCTGACTTCCGCGGCCCGACCCTGGCAGGCATGGCAGCCACCGAAACCACGGCCGTGGTCATCAACGCCCACAACGGCATCGAACTTTCTACCCGCCGCCTGATACGCCGGGCCAAACAGCGCCGCTTGTGCCGGATCATCGTGGTCAACAAGATCGACCAGGAAGGCGTGGACCTGACCAAACTGGTCAACAAGATCCGTGATGAATTCGGACCAGAGTGCCTGCCGATCAACCTGCCTGCAGACAATCTCAGCAGGGTCAAGGACTGCTTCTGGGGTGAAGAAGGCGATACCGACATATTCTCCCTGGCGGAAGCGCATGAAGCCATCCTCGACCAGGTCGTCGAAGTAAACGAAGGCCTGATGGAAAAATACCTGGAAGGCGAGGATCTGGGCAAGGAAGAATTGCACGACGCATTCGAGCAGGCCCTGCGGGAAGGCCACCTGGTGCCTATCTGCTTTGTTTCCTCGGTCACGGGCGCCGGCCTCAATAGTTTCCTGCAATTGTGCAGGCGCCTGCTTCCCAACCCGCTGGAAGGCAACCCGCCCCCCGTGCTGCTGGGCGAAGGCGACGCCGCCGAGCCCGCGACGATCGTGCCGGACCCGGATGGCCACGTCATTGCACATGTGTTCAAGATCACCAATGACCCCTTTGTAGGCAAGCTGAGCATCTTTCGCATCTACCAGGGCACGGTAAAACCCGATACCCAACTGCTGATCGGCGATGGCCGCAAGCCGTTCAAGGTTGGCCACCTGTTCAAAGTACAGGGCGCCAAGCATGAAGAAGTCGATGCCGGTATCCCGGGCGATATTTGCGCCGTGGCCAAGGTAGACGAAATTTATTACGACGCGATCCTGCACGACTCTCATGACGAGGACCACTTCCACCTCGAGCCGATGGATTTCCCGCAGCCGATGTACGGCCTGGCCATCCAGACCAGGAGCCGCGGCCAGGAACAGAAGCTGGCGCAGGCCATCCACAAGCTCACCGAGGAAGACCCCTGTTTCGTGGCCGAGCAGAACCAGGAACTGAACGAAACCGTGATTCGCGGCCTGGGTGAACTGCATATGCGCGTCATGCTGCAGCGCATGGAGCAGCGTTACCACGTCGAGGTGGATACCCGTCCACCACGGATTGCGTACCGCGAAACGGTAACCCGTCCGGCCGAAGGCCATTACCGCCACAAGAAACAGACCGGCGGCGCCGGCCAGTTCGGCGAGGTATTCCTGAAAATCAGGCCCAAGAAGCGCGGCGAAGGCTTTGAATTCGTCAACAAGGTGGTTGGCGGGGCGATCCCGACTTCCCTGATCCCCGCGGTTGAAAAAGGCATCCGCCAGATCATGGACGAGGGTGCCATCGCCGGTTACCAGTTGCAGGATATCGAGGTCACCGTCTACGACGGCAAGTTCCACCCGGTCGATTCCAAGGAAATCGCCTTCGTGATCGCCGCCCGGAATGCCTTCCTCGACGCCATCGCAACCGCCGGACCGCAGATCCTCGAGCCGATCGTCAGCGTCGATGTGACCGTTCCCGATTCCGTAATGGGCGACGTGACTGGCAACCTCGCCGGCCGGCGCGCGCGCATCAGCGGAACCGAGACCCTGAGCGGCAGCCAGGTGACGATTAAGGCCGATATGCCGCTGAGTGCACTCAGTGACTACCATGCGGAGCTGAAGAGCATGACGCAGGGCCAGGGTAGCTTTACCATGGAGTTCAGCCACTACGATCCTGTCCCACGCGAAGTTCAACAGCAGCTTGAAAAAGACTTCAATTCGAAAGATGATGAGTAAACAGGTAGCCAAAGACCGCGAAAACGCCGCTTCACAGCGGCGTTTTTGTCTATAGAATGGTGCCATTCCAGATTCCGGAACTGTGGTCCATACGTGAGCGAAAGTACGGCAAACCCGGCAACACCAGCGCCTGCCAAAGGCAGCCATTCATCAACGGCCTGGGTTTCAGTGCTGATGCTGACCCTGGTCACCCTGTTGACATTTTCCAACTCGATAACAGAACAAACGGTTTTCGATGACAAGGTTTTTGCGGGCCCGGACCGCTTGAGACAAATCGAACACCTGGGTGATGCTTTCAAGGAAGGCATATGGGGCAACGAGGCGGGGGATGGCAAAGGCCTCTACAGGCCGTTGCTGCTGATCAATTTTGAACTCGAAAACCGCTTGTTTGGCAGTTGGACGAAAGGCTTTCACCTGGTAAACGTCCTGCTACACTTGGCGGCAAGCTTGGCGCTGTATGGTCTCCTGCAAAACCTGCTATCAAGAACGGGAGCCACGCGCGAAACCGTGCGATTAAGCGCTCTGCTGGCGGCACTGGTGTTTGCCGTACACCCGGTGCATACCGAGGTCGTGAATTCGATTTTCAACCGTTCCTCCATCTACGTAGCCCTGTTTGCCGCGGCCGGGCTGTGGTGGCTCTTCGCCCACCTCGACAGCAAGCCGGCCAAGGCATGGATCGGGCTTGGCGTTGCCTACACGATCGGAATTTTTTTGAAGGAAAGTGCCCTGGTCATTCCCGGAATCGCGGTTGCTTTGATCGTTATCCTGACACCGGGCAGTTTGTTGGAAAGGGTGCGCCGCTTCTTGCCGGTATTTTGGCTACTGATTCCGATAGCCCTCTATTTTTACCTCAGGTCATCGGCCCTGGCCCAGGCTGCGACAACAGGGCTCGCGAGCGTGGAGCCCGGGGCCGAATTTGCCATCATGCTCGACGCGACCCGGCTTCCGGGCCAGGACACTCTGCTGTCCGCCCTTGGCGTGCTCGGTGGCGGCCTGAAACTGATCCTATGGCCCTACCCGCTGCGATTGTTCTACAGCACGCCCGCTGACGCGGTGATTGTCGTCATGGTCATCGGCCAGGTCTTGGCGATTGCGGCAGCGGTTTTCCTCTTCTTCAGAGGCAGACCCGGTCTCGCTGCCGGTCTTTCGTTTTATTACGTTGCGATGCTGCCTGCCAGCCGCCTGATCAGCATGGACGGCGCCGGCCCGCACCTGGCCGACCGCTACCTGTATTTTCCTTCGGTGGGGCTGACCCTGACCCTGGCTTATGTGCTGGTCGCCTTGCTGCGGCGGTTTGGGCGACGCAGCGTGATCCTGCCCACTTTCGGGCTGGTCCTGTTGCTGGCGGCCATGAGCTGGGAACGGAACCACGAGTGGGGTAGTGAACTGTTTCTTTTCGAAACGGAATACAGCCGGGGTTACCGTGGTTCGATTGGCTTGCGGGTTCTCGTCGGCTCACACGCGGACCAGGGCCACTACAAGCGGGTACTGGAGATCTGCGATGAAAACCCGGACTGGCTGGGCTACGCCAGCACATTTACCATGATATGCGGGTTTAACTACGCGCGCTTTGACCGTGTGGATGATGCCATTCATGCCTTTGAACGCGAAGCCACCCTTGACCGTGACTGGATCAAGGCGCGGCTGGCTATGGCCAAAGTGTATTTCAGTCAGGGTCAATTGCAGGAAGGCGCAAACCAATACGCCACCATCATCAATAAGCTGGATGATCCTGCTTTGAAAGAAATGTACAAGGGCCTGGTGCTGTTGGAACTCTATCCCAGGAACCGGGGAAAATTGAACGAAGCAAAAGGGCACTTTGAAAAGGCCATGCAACTGGACCCGGATATCGACAAGGCGCAGGACTGGGTGGATCATCTTGAGTCCATGTTGGACCCTGCAAATATCGAGCCTGCTACCGAAACAGACCCTGGTTCACAATAAGAAGATGGGCCGGGCAGAGTTTTCCACCCGGCCGCATGGCGGATGACCTGGCAGCTAAGGCATTGGCGAGATGCTGACGGTATCCAGAATCTTGTGGACCATGTCCCAGCGACGCTGGTTCCACTCGGGGTCGTCCTGCCAGTTGTAGCGTTTTTCGTTGACGAAGAAACCGAAGTGCACTTCATGTTTCTTGCTAATAGGGACCATGTAGGTGATGTACTCACTCTGCACTGTTGGGTGATTCTCAGAAACCCAAACAAGAGAGTTTTCCGACCTATGCGCTTCAACCTGGTAATTGTTGAAAAAGTACTCTCTTCCATGGTTCGATTTTATCAATGGATTTGAATAAAATTCGCTCCAATAGGCTAGCCGCTTGTTTTTTCGTTGTTCGACGCTCAGCTTCGTTAGGTCAGCTTCATCAGGGTAATACTTGACTCGAACAACCATCCAGAAATCCACTCCACTCTCTTTTAGAAAACCACCCCACCATGAATCCCAATTGAACAGTGCAATTTCTGTTAATTCATGTAAGGCCTCAAAAGGAATATTGATAGTTTGTGAGGTCTCATCATTCGTCAACGATGGCCTTGATTGAGTGTGCTGACCGCCGCCTTTTAATCTATCAGGCACCGAGAAACAAATTTCACGATCGTAGCCGTCAACCGTGATTTCCACCCATCGCTGTTGCGCTGGATGATCTAGCCAGTCCCAGGGAGTAGCTTTCATTACTGAACAACCAGAGAGGCCGGTTAAAAACAACAATGATAAAAATGCCTTATTCACCATTTCCCCCTTTTAATGCACGCAAACCAATGATGTTCTGCCTCCACAGGGCAGCGAATGCGGATTCAAGCCGGTGTCCGCCGAAAACAGGGCTGGCACTCTCAGAAGTGCAATGGGCACTTCCAAGGGGTTGGTTACGTTGAGCCCTCCCAGGACATGAACAGCATCACCGAACTGGTGTCGTGAAACAATACGCACGCCCACCCTGTCCGCAAGCCTACTGCGAGCCATCCAGGCGTTAACCGGTGCGCCATGCAATGCGACGCCCCCACCTGCGAGACTACTGAGATTCAACCCAGCTTTCCCTGCATACCGCAAAGCACTTGCAGTAATCGCCCCACCCTGGCTATGCCCGACAAGCTGCAGGCCGCTGACACCAGATTGTGTAGCCTGGTCCAGAACACCCGCAAGGTTTTTTGCAAGCCCTGAGTGAGTCCACCCCGTATGAGCACCTAGGATGTCACGAGATGCCTCAAACAAGTCCGCGAATGTGCCTTGGGTCGGGTTGAAATTAAGGATATAAGATTCTTTCAACAATCCAGCCTGGTGCAAGTGGCGTGTGGCATTCCTTACCGCGTGACCAAAATCATTCCTGATCCCATTCGTAAAAATCACGTCCCCATCGACAAGGCCTGGTGCTGTAACTAGGTCATAGTTTGAAACGACACCGTTTTCATCCACGAGAATTCTGTACAGACCTTCTGAGTACCCATTGTCACCACATAAATGATTCTTCAAATAGTCTTTTGGTATCAGTTTGTCATCAGCAGCCAACCCGCTACTCGCTTTCGCCGCCGTATTCGCCTGCACAATTCCCGCTACGGCCACGGCGGTTAGAGCTCCGATAACCGCCCCCTTTAGGTTTCCTGACGTAATAACTCCCGCGATAAACCCGGTAATCGCAGCCTGCGCGTAGACGTTTCCTATGCCAAACGAGGTGGCCAGTATTCCCTGGCCGCCTGGTAAGATCGCACTCAGGGCCAGCGCAACGATCAGTCTTCCCCAGCGCTTCACAAACCGTTTCAGGGAGTAGCCGCTGGGATCTGTGTAGCTTAGCGGGTTGTTCAGGGCATAGCTGTATCGATTCAGGGCCTGGCCGTCGCCCGCGGCCTGAACCAGCGGGTCTGCCTGCAGGAAGCGTCCAAGTTTCGGATCGTATACGCGGCCATTCATGTGGATCAAGCCCATCGCGTCGACCTGTTCATGGCCGGTGAAACCCCGATTGCTCAAACGGTTCAAGTCCACCGTCGCCGACAGGCCCGGTGGACCATCCCAGGTCGATACGCGCCGCTGACCCAATGCACCAAAATGCATCCAGACAGCGTCTTCGAGGCGGCCTTCTTCGCTCGTCAGGTTGTGCGGGGACCCCAGGTGGTCTTTCACGACATACCGTGCCTCGGACCGGCCGCTGGCCGGGTAGAACCTGACGATCGCCGTACCCGCCAGCTGGCGTTTGAAATGACTTCCATTTTCCCCCTCGACATATTCCACGTTTCCGACGTAATGCGTTGTGTTTTGCCCATCAACCGCATTGCTGTCGACACGTTTGATTCGACGGTGGGCTATGCCATAGCTGAACTCCGTGAACTGGCCGTTCCTTTCAATACGCACAGCCTTGTCGAAAACGCTGTAACTGACCGTTCTGCCATCACCGGACGTCTGGTTGCCATTGGCGTCGTAGCGATAGGCTTGCCCATCGGCAAAACTGACGGCGTGCGGGCCGGCGCCTCCTCCACCGTAAAGGTACGCCCCGACATCACTTTTCCAGCGGATATTTCCCGAGGCGTCGTACTCGAGCGCAAGGGTTTCGCTGGGCGTGGTGATGAAATTTGCCGGCGCCGTCAGCTCCACCCTGACCAGGCGGTTCAGGCTGTCGTAGGAAAAGTCTTCCGTCAGATCCCTGCCGTCGGAGCGGTCGGAGCGCTGTTGCAGGTTGCCAAGCACATCGAACAGGTACTCCACGTCCTGCAGCTCCCGCCCTGCTGAGTCATAGGCCTCCAGGCTTCGCAGCTGGCCACTGTCTGCATGGTGGCTGGCAAAGACTTCCACGCCGTTACCCAGCCGGGCAAAAGTTACGTTGCCGCGGGCATCCGTGGCGCCTATGTCACGATAGACTGTGCCTTCCTCACCTTCCCGCGATTCAACCACCTGGTCCAGGTATCCGTATTCGTTGTAACGGTAGCGAATACCCCTGTAATCGCCGGATGCGTCGAATTCCTGGAATGTGCGGGCAAACTGGTCGTAGGTCGTTTCCTCGGAGAAGCGCATTCCGCCGATGTCGCTGGCCACTACCGATACCCTACCGAGGTCGTCGTATGTAAATTCTTTTTGATGGACCAGGCTGCCGGAACCGTCCTGGTAGCTGATTCTTTTCGGTTGACCCTTTCCCGGTACGGTTGCCGCGGTCGCATTCTGCCACCAGGTCAGTTCCTGGTGTTCGATCCTGTATGTGCTGTCGTCGATCGAGTCGACGCTGCTCAGTTCGCGGCGGCGTGTAACCCGCCCCATATCGTCATAGCGGTAGTCCATGGCCTGTCCCTTGGCATCGAGTTGACGGAGCAATTCACCCAGCCCGTTCCACTGATACTGCCAATAGCCTTTGTCCGGGTCGCTGGTGCTGACCTTCCTGCCCGCCAGGTCATAGGACATCCTGGTGCGGTTCCCGTCGACCCCGACCACCTCGACCAGGTTGCCAATCGCATCGTAGGAATACGTCACCTTGCCGCAGTGGTTGTCGTAGACGGCTGTCGGCTCACCCAGGGCGTTCCTGACCTCAAGCTGCTTGTGCCCCAGTCCATTTGTCGTCTCCAGAGCGTGTGGGCTGGTCACGCCGCAGTGAGCGGAAGCACTGGCGCCGTAAGCCATGAAAAGGTCATCGCCACCTGCGGACTCGACTTCCAGAATCCGCCCGATCGGGTCGTAGCCCGTCGTGTTCCAGTACCGGGCATCACCCTGGAAGTACGGTTCTGAAACCCGTTGCACCCGCCCCTGCAGGTCAAAACCGGTGTCCGTGTAGACCATGCGGCCATCGAAACTTTCTTTTGCGGAACGTATTTCCCTGTGCAAAAGGTCGAAGCAGGCATGGACAGCCGGTTTTCCACCGAACCGGGTCCGGTGATGAAACGCCGTCCCCGCCGGACAAACCTGGCCGGGACCACGCCCCAGGACTTTCCAGTCCCAACTGCCTGTTTCAGTCCAACTGCCGAAAACACGGCCCATCGGATCTGTTGCACTTGAAGTCACCACACCATCGATGTCGCTGACGTTCACCGGCGTCCCAAACGGATTCCATTGATGAACCCGCATCACCTGCTGACCATAGTGGTTGTATTCGGCCACGGCGAAACGGCCCAGGCTGTCAAACTCGATCCGGCTGGTCCTGGCCGCGACGCCATTGGCGCTGACGGTGGTTTGAATTCGGTTCCCAAACAGGTCAAGTTGGTAGGCCGATACCACACGGAACTCGCTACTCGATGGTTCGGTGGTTTCCTTGCTTGTCCTGCCACTGGCGGGATCGTATTCGAATGCCGATTTGCGCTCGACCGCGGCAACGTTCGGCCTCTGGTGTTTCACCACGACACCCGACACGCGGTTCAGGTTCCACCTCACCAGGTCTGCGGGGTAAAACTCACTCGTGCTTGTCATGGTCAGCAAAGGCTGGGAAGAATCGTCACCCCAGGTCTGCTCGACGGACTTCTCCAGCCGTCCGTACTCACCGTTCACGTTGCTGACGAATGTCTTCTTGATCAATTCCCCGCGCGGGGACCAGGCGCTCTCCATTCTGGCGACCTGCGACCTGCTCCAGGCCCCCTGGCCCTGGAACGTTTCGGCATGTCGCCAACTGCTGGCCGAGTAGCCGATGGTCTCACCGGCAAGGGCCGCCCCCGGTGACGGGGTCGCCGGAGTGATCTCCGGCCACCCTGAAAGGCTATCGGGGTCAAGGGATGACAGGGACTGCATCCTGGACGAATGATCCGCCAGCTCCTGCAATACCTCTGCCGGCAGCCCCGAATAAGGAAAGTCCTGACGGTACCGTGTATTGCTGCGAATGCCGGAATCCGGGCTCCATTGAATGACCTCGGCGAAACCCAGAAAACCGCGCCCGCCAGCCTGGAGCCTGGCGCCGACATAGTGGTATTCAGTTTCGCGCATCGATGAACTGCTATTGAAGGTCGGTGCGCTGGTCGAGACAGCCCTGACAACAAACACCGGGGCGGCCAGGTCAAACACGGCCGAACCCCGTCCCCAGTCCGCCTCAGTCGCATTGGTCAATCGCGTATGGACGGCAGGGTCCGTCAAGGCGCCGTAACGAAGCTGAATCTTTTTTCCAAAACCATCGGTGATGCCGGAAATGACATTGGCCGCCTGGTGGCTCTGCCCGGTAACAAGGTTGACGCCCGGGTATAACACCGTTGAAGTGCCGCGCACGCGACCGGCTCTGAAGTCGATGAACAGGCTGTCGACCATTCCATCGCCGTTAAAGTCGTGCAGGATGCTGTTATCGCCTTCGGTGTTGTGACCAAAGCGAATACGGGTCGACTCGGCCGCGCCAAACCCGTTGCCCAGGTCGTTGCTGTGGACCTTCCAGGTCGCGGAATTATTCTCCAGGGCACTCGGATACAGGAACTCCGGGTAGCCATCACCAGAAACATCGATGAAGCGTGCATATTCACTGATCTCCGCATCCTGGATCCGGGTTACCGGCTCCGGAGTTTCGAATCCGGCACCTGTATTGACGCGGTAAAACCATTCACCTTCCCGGTCCCGGTAGGCGAGATCAGCGAGGCCGTCCCCGTTGATATCCACGGGAAAGATCTGCTCAACATCGGGCAGGCCTGACCAGGGTTCGCAAGCCACCGGAACGTCGCAACCGAATTTTGCTTCCTTGGCAACCACGGCTTTTTGCGAATATCGACCGGCTCCATCCGATTCAAAAATAATATAGAAGCCCACGTTGTAGTAGCCCTCGTCACCATCGGCGGGCGGGTTGGATTCGAAATCAAAGCCCGGTGGCAGGGTCGACATCGCACGAACCGCTGCCGTCGTATTGCAGTTCAAGCCGCAGTGAACGTAGCTGCGATCCACACGCGCCAGGAGGTCCACGTTACCATCGCCGTTGTAATCAAAAACCTGAACGGCGTCCGGCGACCGGTCAATGACCTCCCTGAAGCCCGGGGCACCATTTTTGAGAAACCACTGCCTGTTCACGTCTTCCGGGAACAGGTCTGCAGAATAGTCCACGACCAGGGGTGTGGGGGATTCGAACCCGACGCTCCCGCCTGAACCGCTGCCGTTTACCAGGACCACCAGGGTCCCTTGCCATGAAGAGCTGTCAACGGCCGTATGGGTTACCAGGTCGGCCAGCCCATCACCATTGAAATCGACGACGCTGGCAACTTTCGGCTCAAGATAATCACAGCAGCCCTCCGCCACGATGATTTCCTTTCCAAATCCATGGGAATCCGAGAGCCGTGCCACCCAGTTCACACCACTGGCTCCTTTTTTCGGGTAGATCACATCCTGGAAACCGTCCGCGTCCATGTCGATCGTCAACAGTTGGACAGGCCGGTCGGTTTCCGTTCCGGCCGGCACCGGGTAGGAATCGGTTCCAGGCTGGAATGAGCCATCCGCGTTTGCATGGGCAATCTTGAAGTAGAAGGGGTTATCGCCTTCGAGTATCAACAGGTCTCTGCGTCCGTCGCCATTGACATCGGCCAGGGTCAAGCCCTTGAAGAGGCGTGGAAAGAGGTGACCGGCTCCGACTCCGTTTTCCCCGATCACGTTCTCATTTTTCAGCCAGCTGAAACCCGTCGGCTCGAAACAGTAGGCCTTGCCGGAGTCACTGCATTCTTCCACTGACTCCAGCACTTTCCGCCCGAAACCGTCCTGGCCATAGGCCAGGAACCAGGAGCGCAGCGATTGCATCGGGCTGCCAGCCGAACCGGCCCTCGCCAGAGAGTCGATGCGGGTCAACAGCCGCTTCCGGGAATACTTGCCACCCACAACCCGCGAGTCGGGTACGTCGTTTCTGCCCGTTGAATAATGGAAGCGCATTTCTGCATAAGGCTGCGTGCCCGCGCGCACATTGCCGGTGTAATTCACGCTTGCAAGTGTCACTTCGACCGGAACGCCTTCCTGCTCCTGGTAGCGGTAGTCGATGTAATTTCCGGCACCATCCTGCTGCCGGTTCAAGGCCCAGGTCATGACCGAGTCGCTGTCACCGGGCACCCGTGCTTCGATACGGGAATCCTGGCTATTGCCGTAGTAGCTGACCGAGCCGTTGCCGTGCCATACCTCGAACCACGCGGGCCCCTTGCCCGCTTGCCCCCGGGAAACCACCCGGGAAAAATCATCGATCTCCATGCGGTATTCCGTGCCATCTGCACCGTATACGCCCTTGACCGCCATCAGCCGCTGACCATCAAGGCAGAAGCGGTCGAACCAGTCCAGGGAAACGCTCCGTTTGCCGTCGATGCCGTCCTGCTCGCGGGTTTGCGGGCAGCGGCTTATGGCAGACTGGCCGCCAATACTCCAGCCCACCCCGGCGACATCGTTTGCGCCCTGGCTGTTGTATTGAAGACTCATCTGCGGCGCCAGGCCACCCGAACCCGGCGCGGTCAACAGAGGAATGCGGTAGTTGGCTGAACCCTGGGCATCAACGAAAAACTCGCCATCAGTGGCCCCGGTGGTGACCGATTCAGCATCCATGCGGAAGGAAGGTCGTGCGGCCGGCTCTGGCGCGGTCTCCGGGTTTGCCGGGGCAGGATCCGGCCCGGGCTCCGGATCCGGTTCTGGCTCTGGTTCTGGTTCTGGTTCCGGTAGCATGCCTGCTGAAAATCCGATATCCGCCTGCCCGTACATCGCGGCAAACGTCATATTTACCGGAACGGCGTCAGGGTTTGCTGAGGTTGCGATATAGGTTGACGAGAGGATGCGGATGCTCCCGGTCTCGCCCGGCAGCCCCGGTATGGAGTGGTAGCTTCCGCCAGTTCCCGCCAGGTAAACCGCCACCGTGTATTCCCTGCCGGATTTCACTGCGACCGCCGGTATGGCCGTGTACTGCCAGTCGTTCGCAGCGCTGACGGCGGCTTCGGCCAGTAGCTGGCCGCTTGCCCGGTCAAACAGTTTTACGGTTTTGGTCCCGTCGAAAAGCCCTCCCAGCTCGGTAACATAACCGTCGATCTCCGGCTGGAAGTGGTAGCCCATCGCATAGTGAAAACGGATGTTCCTGACCAGCGAACCCGCGTTCTCTGAAAGTGAAGCCCAGGGGTGATGTGCCGGCTCCAAACCGTTGTCCGGCTCTTCGACCAGCCAGTTGAGAAGGCCGGTCCAGCCACTGCACTGCGCGGCGTCACAGGCCCGCACCCGGTAGCTGTAAACACCGAAAGGCCCCTCAGGATAGCCGAAGCTTTTCTCCATGTTCTGCCCCGGGCTCAACACGTGCCTGCGTGGAAGCGCAAGACCGGGAACGGTCTCTTCGAGTTCATACCAGGCTACCGCCGCCGGTTCCGGGTGCTCCCATCGCACCCGGAACTCGACTCCCGTGTCGCCGGCAGGCAGGGCCGCCAACATTCCCGGCGTCGCCAGACCCGATTCGGAAACAAGCAGTGGTGTTGATTCGGCCATCAGGCTCGAATCCGCAGAATTACCCATGCGGAGTTCAAATACATAAGTCCCGGCCCGGTCAATGTGTGTCTCACGATCCACCACCACGGGACCTTCGGCCTCAGCAACGAGGACACGCTGGCCGGTTTCCAGCATGCGGCGAAAAACCGATGCGTGGGGATAGTCCCCATCGCTAAACCAGGTCAAGGGAACCCGGCACATCCCCTCTGCAAGGTCGCACGGGTTAGCCACCCCGGAAAAATACACACGGTGGAAATTGGCGGTTTTCTGCTGAACCGCGGGTGAAGAGGCGCTGCCGATGCGTACCCCGCCGCGTTGGTCGGGCAATGTGATCGACGCCCATAAATTCATTTGCTCGAAGCCTGTGAATTGGCGGGCGCCGTTCCGGTTCGTGGCGGTGGCCGGCGAGGCCATGTCGCAGTCCAGTTGATCAAAAATGATGCCGCCTTGCGATCCGGGTGCATAGCCGCTGCGCACATAGTAGAAACAGAGGTTCGTATAAGCGGAAACCGGTTTGCCGCTGTTGACCGCCTGCACCCAAGTCATGTCACCTGCAGCGTCTTCAAACAGGATTTCGACTGCCTCGCTCACGGAACCGACGTCGGCGACGACCTGGTAGCTCGCGTCGCTGGCGCTATTCCAGGTTCCCGCGTAGTGGCTGATGCTGCTCACCCCGGAGCCATCGGATCCAGCCAGTAAAGTGATCGGGTCCCGGCCCGATAGCCTCTGCAGCTTGAAATCAACCGACCACTCGACCAGGGCGCTGGTATTGCCCGTCCCGAAAGTGACACTCGCACTGCCTTCCAGGGTTTCCCGGCCGTTGCGGGTCACGTAGATGCCGCCGCTGTAGCTGTTGTCTCCGTCGCGCACCAGTTTCATGCGCGCAGCCAGTGGCTGGAAATTGGCATAAAAAAAAACCACCGGCCCCCGTTTCGTCGAATACGTTTTTCGCCTCGTAGGTGTACCAGATCCCGTGCAGGTCGTAGTTGAACCCATGCAGGGAGTGGGACTCGGGCAGGGCCAGTCGGTTTGCCCAGTAGAAACTGTAGCCGTGGCCGCTGCGGTCAGGGTTGAACCAGAGGCCGGGCCGCATTTGATCGGGTCCGCCGGCTACCGAATCGGCTGCCGACGTGGTACGCAGTGAAGTTGCCAAGGGATTGCCGACGCCGGGAAGAACCTCAGGCTCAACGGCACTGATGAACAGGGTCAGCTTTTTCGATTTCTTCCCGCAGAACGGAACCCCGTTCGCGTTCCGCGAGCAGGCACGCAGGGTGAACCTGTATTTTCCGGGCACCGAACGGTAAATTCGAACGTTGTCGCCTTCCACGAAGCTGGACCTGTTCTCCCCTTTACTGCTCTCATCCAGACGAAACAGTCCGGCAATGCCGTTCGAATCCGCTTTCCATGCAAGTTCCGCGTAACCATCCATGGATCTGTAGCCACTCTCAGTAATCCACTCCGGTGCCTCGGGATTTTTGGAACCAGCCGACCAGGCCTGCAACGGCAGGATCAAAAAACCGATCAGCAGCAAAGAAATCCAATTGGAAACCGTTTTGTTCGTCCGGCCGAAGCCCCCCTTCTTACGAGACATACCTCCCCCCTGGCGCTGGCCGTCAGCCACGCCCTTACCTTCTGCTTGCATTGAAAAAATCCAGGTTCCCGGTCCGCGCCAACGGCTCAACCGGCCTCCCCCTTCCCTTTTCTGTATCAATAGTGCTGAACGGGCTTACGGGTCAACCGTATTGCCAGGAATGGAGCTTGCGGGCGGAGAATTTCGGCAAACGCCGGGGCGCTTTTCCTACAAACGGGCCGCCTGGGCGGTTCGGGGAAGACCGGCTTTTTACCGTCGAGGCATGCTGCTTGACCTGCGGAGGAAATAAGCGACAAAAATTGTCACATTTCCTGACCAAGGCCGACACATTTGGCTAAATGCATTTTTGCAAAGATCAGGATTCCCATCTTACTTAGTTGTTTTCATTGATTTTTTATTTTTCGAAAGGCATTGGCATCATTTTTGCTTTAAATAGGCTGTAAGTGATTGATTGACAGGCCAGACAAACAGACGCCACCTGCAAATCACATCGACTGTAAGTGCCGGAACCAAGCCAGCACATGGAGTAAGGACAGTTAAGGGGTAAGGACATGAAACCAGCAATAACCAACGTATTGAAAGCCAGTTTCGCAATGGTAGCGGGTTGGACCTTCGCAATCTGGTTGCTCTTCCTCCTGATCAGCTCGATAGCATTGATTACTCAGGCCTGAAGTATCGTGTAAGGGGGACAATCCCCCCGGGCTTCGGCCCGGGGGTGATTTTTCCGAAGAAGAAACAAAAACTCCTGGAAAGTGGAAGAACCCGCAGAGATTGATCTTTGCGGGTTTTTTTTACTCCGTTCAGTTGTTACAAGCCCATTTCATATAAGTGTCGTAACAGCCGTAAAGCCGGCTCCAGGCTGGCAAACCAATTGGTGTTCGCAGGGTTTTCAGACTTGCGGGAAGTCGCCATGCATATGCTCACGGCGAGGCGGCCGTAAACCAGGGGGAACAACACGGCGAGTTCCTTTTCGGACAGTTCGATTTCGTCGTTGTAAGCTCCAATCACCACGGCCGCAGCCGCCATCGGATCGTCCCGGTCCATCATCACGTAGGCCAGGCAAATGGCCAGGTCACAGATTCGCGGGTTAAAACAGGCGTCGCCAAAGTCCACCAATCCGACGACAGACTCGCCGGCGACCAGGATGTTCTCCTTGTTGGCATCGCCGTGGATCACCTGCTGGGGAAGGTCTGGCAGGTCTTCCCGAACGTCCTGCCAAAGGTCGAAGGCCCAGGCAAGCTGCTCACTCAGTTCCGGATCATCGATGGAAGGCAATTTTTGCCGGTGCCGCCCCGCGTGAAGCAGTTCCCAATCGTGCCCCAGGTGAGCTGCCGGGTGATCAAAGTCCTCAATGGCCTTGTCGAACATCGCCAGTGATCTTCCGACACTTTTGAGCAAAATTGTTGATATATCACTGATGTTTTCCAACATGCTTCCACCGATAAAACTTATTAATCTCAATCGCCTTGAGCCTAATACAGGAAGTTTTATTCTGGTTTCTATTTGCTTGCTATAGTTTTTGATTATGAAGGGTAGCCTGATCGGAAAACCGGCATTCCTGGCGTGTTCCAATAGCCTGAATTCCAGGTCGGCTGACTCCGGCGGGGCATTGTCGCCGACAATCTTGAGTACGTAGTTCTCTCCCTTGGCCGTGCTCAGGCGGTAGTTCAGGTTCTCTCCGCCGAGCCGAAACAAGCTACCTTCGAGACCATAATACCGGAAGAGAACTTCGCTTGTTTTTTCTTCAAGCAAACTGTAATTCATCCCGTTACAACCTTTTGAAATCAGTGCAAATGCTTACCATTTACGGATAGAATACGATCCAACAAAGGAATCAGGGCCACCCAGGGATGAAAATAAGAACCCTGCTGTCAACAGCACTTGCCTGCACACTTATGCAGGCTGGCCCGCTTACCGCCGATAAAGCCGAGCAGCAATTGGCCGACGGTTTCCATTCCGTTTTCAGGCAAACCATCGCGGAAGAAAACATAACCGGCGCAGCCTACGCGGTGGTAACGCCCACGCAAATTATACGCATCGGAACGGCTGGGCATACCGATACCGGCAGGAACAAGGCCATTAATGAAAACACGGCTTTTCGCGTGGCCTCGGTCTCCAAGACCTTTGCCGCGGGCCTGGCGGGCGTGCTGGTGAGCGAGGGCGAGTTTTCCTGGGGTGACCGTTTGATCGATTACGTCCCGGACTTCCGTGTGGACGGCGACTCGTCCCAGGTCCGGATCGAACACCTGCTGGGCCAGAGCACCGGCCTCATCCCCCACGCTTACGACAACCTGATCGAAGACGGTCTCTCGATGGACCGCATCAGGAAACAGTTCAGCAACCTGCCCTACATCTGTAATCCCGGTGATTGTTACTCCTACCAGAACGGCATTTTCAGCCTGATCGAACCGGTAATAGAAAAAACCACCTCGCGCAGTTACGAGGAGATGATGGTGGAAAAAATATTCCGCCCCCTGGACATGCGCGACGCATCGGTGGGCTACGAGTCCTTCATCAACAACCCAAACCATGCCAAACCGCACGTGAAATCCCGCGGCCAGTGGAAAACCGTCAAGGTCAAGCCCAACTACTATCGTGTTGCACCTGCCGCGGGCGTCAATGCCAGCGCGCTGGACATGGGCAAGTGGCTGATGGCGCAACTGGGCGCTCACCCCGAGGTATTGGGCCCGGATGTCGTGCGAACCTTGACCGAACCACGCGTATACACGGCTCGCGACAAGCGCCGCAAGTACTGGCGGGACATGTTGTCAGACG
The DNA here is from genome assembly GCA_036351055.1 of Lysobacterales bacterium. Classification (GTDB taxonomy): domain Bacteria; phylum Pseudomonadota; class Gammaproteobacteria; order Xanthomonadales; family SZUA-36; genus JABDPF01. The sequence continues at coordinate 1,147 of JAZBOH010000083.1, read as the reverse complement.
CCCATTACGGCCTGGGTTGGCGGATTTACCAGCTCGGTGACGAGGAAATCGTCTACCACAGCGGCTGGGTATCGGGTTTTCGAGCAGACGTCGCCTGGTCTGAAAAATACCAGGTCGGCCTGGCCGTGCTGATGAACGTGGAAAGCAGTGACATCAGCGAACTGACCACGACGTTCTGGCGGATGGCCTTCAAAGACCTCTCAGCGGCCCCGCAGGGAACCGAGGTGGCCACGCTGGCCGCGCCGTCGCCTTAAGACCGTTGTGCCGGCTCGACCGGTGGGACTTTCCGCCACTCCTCGAAACGTTGGCTGAGCATGCGGAAATCCTCTTCGTTGTCGACATCGAGGCTCAAGCCGCCATAGGGCGTAATCACCATGCGCACTCCGCCACCCAGCACCTTGCTGCTGACCTGCTCGACTGTTTTCGCGCTGTTGCCCCGGCGCAGGCGTTGATAGAGCTTACCGCCCTTTTTTGACGCCATCAGTGTCGCCTGCATGCGCAGGGACAGCCAGGCAGCCTGCCAGCCACCCGACTGGCTGAGGAAGTCCCAGGCCATGGCCAGCACATTCTTGACCTTGGCGGCCTTGCGGTGCTCGAACGTGGTTTGTAAAAAAGCCTGGTTTGACATGGTTCGCGGGCGGCCAACGTAAATATTGGCCAGCCTCACGCGGCAGTCGGAAAAATTGACATAGGGACGGATGATGCCGTCCTTCCCCTGGTCGGGGTAGTACTGTCTCAGCGAAGCCTCCTCGGCCACGCCGCAATGCATCGAGTAAACCTGTTCAACCCGGCTGTCCTCCAGGGCGCAGCGTGCAATGAAGTCATCCGCAGCCTCCGGGCAAATCAAGGGCAGGTCGCAGGAAAGAAACAGCAGTGGCCGGTATGGGTCTTCCGGCTTACCCTGTTCACGCTGATGCGCTTCTGAGGCGCGAATGGCCTCCCAGGCATTGGCGATCATCTTCCCGCTCTGTGCAACCAGGCTGACGCGGGGTGAAATCCCGCCCAGGGCGGCCTGCAGCCGGTCCAGCGGGCCCACGACGAATACCTGCCCCACGGAGCGGGCTTCCAGCAGGGCCTCCACGACACGGCGCACCAGGATCTTGCCGGCAATTTCCAGGAAGGCTTTGTTCTGGCCCTGGATCATCCG
>JAZBOH010000082.1:0-63753 GCA_036351055.1 Lysobacterales bacterium | reverse complement strand
GCGGTTCTTGGCCACGCTGATGGTCACCATCGGGTAGCTTTGTGGGCTGTCACCAAACTCCGGGTGCCCGGGAGCGAACTCGATCCAGCTGTAATTTTCCGGCTCGGCCGGCCCGTCAACCAGTTTGGCGACGTCACTCAGGTAGATCGGCATGCCGTCGATCACGTTAACCAGCATGCTGCCCAGTTCATCCATGTCGCGGATGAAATCACCCCCCTCCATCACGATCGACTGGTCACCAAAAGTCCACGTTCCGGCATCCTGCAATACATTCGACAGGGTCAGAGCCTGCACCACCTCGAGGGCCGTTGTCTTCCTGGCCGCCAGGCTTTCCGGATCCAGCAGGACGCGAACGGCGCGCGGCCGGCCGCCGCTTACCTTGACTTCGCTGGTGCGCGGAATGCCCTGCAGTTGCGTGGTGACTTCATCCGCGATGCGGCGCAACTCGTAATCGTCATAGCGGGCCGCATCGTCGCTCCATAAGGCCAGAAGTACGATGGGGACATCATCCACCTCGACCGGCCTGACCAGCCATTCGCTGATGACGCCCGGCACCAGGTCCTGGTTGGAGTAGAGCTTGTTGTAGGTGTTGAGGATGGCCTCCTCGCGGTCCTGGCCCACGTAAAAGCGCAGGGTGACGGATGCGCGGCCTTTCAAACTGTTGGAATAAACGTGCTCGACCCCGGGGATTTGAGTGAGCAGCTTTTCCACCGGGATGGTGACCTGCCGTTCCACCTGGACCGAACTCAGACCAGGGGCAGAAACCAGCACGTCGACCATGGGAACGACAATTTGCGGTTCTTCCTCGCGCGGCGTGTACTGCAGCGCGACCAGGCCGGCGACGACCGCGAGGATAAACAGGAACAGGGGCACACCGCCGTTAAGCGAATAACGGACGACGCGGTCCAGTAAATGCGGTCTGCCTGACGCCATGTTACGCAGCGGACGAACCTAGTCGGCGTTCATTTCTGCGGCTATCTTTTCAGCGTCATGGTATCCGCCAACATTAACCACGTTGGTGTAACCCATTTCCCGCAATGCATTCGTAGCCAGCCCCGAGCGACGTCCGCTCCGGCAGTACAGGTACAAATCCGCGTCTTTGTTCTCGGTCACCCCGCCGATACCGCTTGTAATTTCGGTATGCGGGATATTGATGGCACCCTCGACATGTCCCGCCGAGAACTCGTTGGGGCCGCGCACATCGATCCAGTGGCTTTCACCAGCCCATAAGGGCAAGGAAACACACAGGGAAATCAGAAGAATTAAAAGGGTTGAAGCCGATTTGGACATTTTCTTCTCCGTAAAAAACAATCTTAATTCATGTTTTTCTAATATAACATGACCCCCTCCTCCACGGCCATACAATGATGACACGAAACAGACCGTTTGTGGCCGGAATTATTCCGGCTTTACGAGGTTTTCCAGTGCGTCCTCGGTGGCGCCCGGTGACGACATCAGCTTGGTGAAACCGTGCGCGCCCATCATGCTGAGGTCGGGAAAGTGCACGGCCATGCGGAAGCGCATGTGCAAAGCCTCAACGTCTTTTCCATTGACCAGGATTTCGTATGGAAAATAGGCAACCTTGCTGTAACCCTCGAAGTCCACGATGGACAGTTGGAACCGTTCATCGATGTCTTTTTCCTCTTCATCGTTGCCGGTCGCCTTCATGCCGATGCCAATGACCGCCTGCTCTTTGCCGGGGATATCGATGCGGTACACAAAAGACAAGGGGTCGCCTTCCACGGCCAGGCCGTTTTCGACGGCGCTGACAGCCTCTTCAAAACTGCCAAAACTGCCCAACTCGGAGGGGTCGTCGAAGCGTTGCATTCCGATCATGTAGTGGTACTTGGCCAGTTTCTTGGCGGTCATGTTCTTTTCCGCGCCAAAATCTTCAATATGACCAAGCGTTGAACTCAGGTTGTCCAGCACCGGTTGCATGTCGGCCTGCAGGCGGTAAGCGTACTGGATATAAAGCGGGTTGATAAAAGCGACTTCCGTCTTGCCGTCGCGCTCGGTCACGCTGATACGCTGCCCGGCAGCGTAGCCGCCACGGTCGGTGGCGGCAGAAACCTGCTTCAGAACATCGTTGGTGACCACGATAACCACCGCGTTATCCAGTGGCATGTACTTGCCGGCGATGGTGAAACCGGCATTTTCCAGCGCATCGACCGTTGTTTCTACCTGTTGTTCGAGCCTCGTGTCGTTGACCGAAGCGAGCACAAAAGGTTGATAGCTGGTGGCTGCCCAGGCCTGGGCAGAGGCAAAAATGGTGATCCATGTTAACAAAAGAACCCTGCTTTTCATGTCGAACTCCCGTGGTTGATCATGCGCTGCCAGGGGCTTGCGTCACCAGTATCCAGGCGCATGGGTGTATTAAATTTTCTTAATTTTTATTACTTTAATATGATGTGGGTCGGATGGGAAATACGGCGGCCGTGCAAAGCTACACCTGTCTGCAGGTATGCAAAGCGAATCGTGAACGTGTTGGACAGGAAAGCGCACTGGGAAAAAGCCTGGTCCTCGGGGCCGGCGCAGAAGGCCAGTTGGTACCAGGAGGTACCACGCACCTCCCTGTCGATGATCAACCATGCCCAAATGAACCGTGAACAGCCGTTGATCGACGTCGGCGGAGGAGCATCCGTGCTGGTGGACCACCTGCTCGACGCGCGATACCGTGACATCACCGTTCTGGATATTTCCTCGACGGCGCTCAAACAGGCCCGGCATCGACTGGGCGGAAAGGCGGACCGTGTCGACTGGATCGAGGCAGACATCACCCATTACACCGCGAATCGACAGTTTTTCCTCTGGCATGACCGGGCCGCGTTCCATTTTCTGGTCGATGCAGACGACAGGAGGCGCTATGTCAGGGCGCTGAACCGGGGTTTGCAGCCTGGTGGCCAGGCCATCATGGCCTGTTTTGCGCCGGATGGTCCGAAAAAATGCAGCGGACTCGATATCGTTCAATATGACGCGGAAGGTTTACAATCGGAACTTGGAGACGGCATGCGCTTGCTCGAGCAGCAGGTGGAGCGGCACCTGACGCCCGGGGGCCGGGAACAGAAATTTGGCTTTTACCGTTTTGAACGCAGGCAGGTTAAAGTTTGAAACGGCTACCATCAATCAGAAACCGGACAGAACATGAATAACGACACCATTATCGACGCACGCCGCATGGCGGCCGCGGCACAGAAGGCCAGCGAACTGATGAAAACGCTGGGTCACAAGGACCGCCTGATGGTGTTGTGTCACCTGACCTCGGGTGAGAAATCGGTCGGCGAACTCGCCGGATTGCTGGATATTCCCCAATCCCCGCTGTCCCAACACCTGGCGCGAATGCGCAAGGAAAACCTGGTGAAAACACGCCGCGAAGCCCAGACCATCTACTACTCGATCGCCAGCCGCGAAGCGGAGGCTTTTGTGACGACCATGCACAGCCTTTACTGCGGCGAAGAATTGGCGCCAGACTAGCCTGTCATGCATTGGATGCCGAACCGGCCAGGCCCCGTTCGGATGACCCTGATTGGCCGTTTTAAATCAAAGCATTACTTTTTTTTATTCAATTAGCTTAATATTAGCTTAATATCTACTAGAAAAGCACAGTTGACGGAGGATTCAAATGAGTAAGTATGTGAACTGGTTTACCGCGACAACGGTCGCTGTAGGCCTGTGCGTGGCGGGCAATGCATTCGCCACCAACGGTTATTTCACCCATGGCACGGGCACCAAGAACAAGGCCATGGCGGGTTCCGGCATCGCTTTGCCCGAAGATGCCATTGACATCACCAACAATCCCGCTGTTGCGCCGTTCGTCGGTGACCAGCTGGGCATCGGCGCGGCCGTTTTCAGCCCGGTCCGCAAGTACGAAACATCAGACAGCATGCTCAACGGCCAGATGGGCGCGTTCACCATCGGTCCGAACAAGATCACCAGTGACAGCAACTATTTTGTCCTCCCGCATATCGCCAAGACCTGGCAGTTGGATAACGGCAACGCCTGGGCCCTCGCTTTTTACGGCCGCGGCGGCATGAACACCAACTGGAAGGGCGGCACGGCGACCTTTGATCCGGACGGCCAGGGTCCAGCGCCGGTAATGACCTTTCCCGGTACCTACGGTGATGGCGCGTTCGGCGGTAACGGAAACGCCGGGGTCAACCTGAGCCAGGCGTTCTTTGACGTCACCTGGGCCAAGAAGGTCAACGATAACTTTTCCTTCGGGGTTTCCGCGGTGCTGGTAGCACAGATGTTCGAGGCCAAGGGTGTTCGTCCCTTCTCGCCCTATACCGAAACCTTCGCATCCAGCGGCGGCATGACCATGCCCGACAAGCTGTCCAACAACAGCACCGACTGGTCTTACGGCTATGGCCTGAAAATCGGCATGCACGCCCCGATCAACGACATGTTCAGTTTTGGCGCGATGTACCAGACCAAGATCAGCATGACGGAATTCGACGATTATTCTGACCTGTTCGCCGAACAGGGCGACTTCGATATCCCGGCCGACCTGAAAATCGGTCTGACCCTGCACACCAGTGAATCACTCGCGTTCAATTTCGACATCGAGCACATCTGGTACTCCGATATCGACGCGGTCGGCAACCCGATCATGAACATTTTTTCATGCCCGACAGCCGGCATGGGCGGAATGAACCTCAGCAGCTGCCTCGGCGGTAATAACGGCGCCGGCTTCGGCTGGGACGACATGACGGTATATAAAATCGGCATGCGCTGGAGCAACAACGAGGACTGGACCTGGCGCCTGGGTTACAGCTACGGTGAACAGCCGATCCCGGACAGCGAGATGACCTTCAACATCCTCGCGCCGGCTACCATCGAGCAACACATCACGGCCGGTTTTACGCTTGAGCGCACCGAGGGGCGTGAATTCAGCATGGCCTTCATGTTCGCACCGAACAGCGACCTGACCGGTCCGCAGAATTTCGATCCGACCCAGACGGTCACCTTTGAAATGTACCAGTGGGAAGTGGAAGCCAGTTACAGCTGGCGCTTCTGATCCGAAAAGGACAAGGCACAAAAAAACGGTCAGCAAAAGCTGGCCGTTTTTTTTACGCCCAGCCTGCGGTTTCGGCGCAGGCGGAGAAGCGAAACGCCTTACTTCTTGCCGATCAGGAAGGTATAAACACCGCCTTCTTCGCTGTGCTCGACCAGTTCGTTGCCGGTCGTGCGGCAAAACGCCTGGAAATCCGCCACCGAACCCGGGTCCGTGGAAAGAACCTGGAGGATCTGTCCCGTGGTCATGTCCTTGAGCGCTTTCTTGGCCTTGAGAATGGGGAGCGGGCAATTGAGCCCTTTTGCGTCTAGTACTTTGTCTGCCATTTGACTTTCCTTTCGATGGTGTTGTCTTCGCCCGCTCAGATGAACAGGTTGATGTGGGATTGGGTTGCCACTTCAATGTAGGTAGCTGCGCCGCCGATCTCGATGTCGTCGATCATGTCTTCGCGTTTATAGTCGAACAGTTCCAGCGTCATCTGGCAGGCAATCATTCGAACATCGGCTTCGACAGCGAGTTCGCGTAATTCATCAATCGATGCGACACCGTTCTTCTTGATCAGGTTCTTCATCATCTTCGACGCCATCGCATCCACACCGGGAAGCATGCCGACGATGTTGGGCATAACCATGTGGCCGCCGGCCATGGGCATCTCCATCGCGGAATTACCCAGGGGCGTCACCTTCAGGTTCAGGTCTTTTTTCAACAGGGGCAAGCCGTAGAAGGTGAAAAACATGGTGACATCCAGGCCCATGGCCGCAGCCGTGGTGCCGAGGATAAAGGGTGGGTAGGCCCAGTCGAGACTGCCCTTGGTTACGATGATGGACATCGTGTTTGGATCGATTGTCTTTGCGCCGTTTTCGTCTGACATGGTCTGTGGACCTCCAGGTGCCGATATTGGGGTGTAAGCCTTTCGATTATTGCAGTTTTTGTTTTATTAGTAAAATCGAATACTATGGACGGCTTATGGTTTCCTGCGGCAACAATCTACCAGAACCCGGGAACGGACAGGCCCTGTTCGTGGGCAGCGATGTCTACCGCGAATCCGCTTTTGGCAAGCACCACCCGTTGTCCATCATCCGGGTTTCGGGTGTTGTCGACATATGCAACATGCTGGGCTGGTTCGATGCGGGCCAGTTTCGGGAGAGCCCCCGTGCTAGCGACCAGCAACTGGGGAAATTTCACGACAATGACTACATTGCCGCCTTGCGCGAGGCCGACGCCAGGGGCAGTGTGGACAAAGAGGTCCGAGACCGTTACCGCATCGGTACGATGGAAAACCCCCTATTTCCCGGACTCTACCGCCGTGCCACGACGGCGGTGGGTGGTTCGATTCATGCAGCGGAACTGGCGATGGCGGGCGCGGTCGTCTTTCACCCCTCGGGTGGCACCCACCATGGGCGCCGCGACCGGGCCAGCGGGTTCTGCTATTTCAATGACCCGGTATTTTCCGTGCTGACCTTTCTTGAGCGGGGTATCGAACGGGTCTTGTACGTCGACCTCGACGCACACCACGGCGACGGCGTGCAGGATGCGTTCAAAAATGACGCCCGGGTCCTGACGGTCTCCATCCACGAGCAAAAACGCTGGCCTTACTCCGGACTGGTGGAAGACCGCGCCGGCGGCGCCGCCCGCAACCTGCCGGTACCGGCTGGATTCAACGATACCGAACTGGATTTTCTGATCGAGAACGCGGTGCTGCCGCTGGCGCGTGATTTTGCGCCCGAAGCACTGGTCATTACCTGTGGTGCCGACCCGCTGGACGGGGACCCCCTGTCCAAGCTCTCATTAACCAACGTTGGGTTGTGGGCCGCCGTTGAAAAGCTTGTTGAATTGACCGGGCGCTCTGTTGTGCTCGGTGGAGGCGGCTATAATCCGTGGACCGTGGTCCGTTGCTGGAGCGGCCTGTGGGGCCGTTTGAGCGGCCGGGAAATCCCCGCCGTTCTGCCGCCGCAGGCGCAGGCATTCCTGGCCGGCCTGGCGTGCGACCTGATCGATGAGGACGAGGTGCCCGACAGCTGGTTGACGACCCTGGCCGACGAGACCGGCAGCAGGCCGGTCAGGCCTCAGGTCGAGCGCTTGCCTGCCCTCGTGCTAAATTAGAAAGAAACAGGATATGACATGAATTGGCTTGAATCCCTTCAGCAAATCGAAGAACTTGAAGACGCCGGGTTTGATGCGGCCCTGGTCGCGGAGATGGAGCGCCATGGCGCAGACAACCGTGAACGGCTGGTTCGCTTTTCCACCCCGACCTTCAAGGAATACGAGAGCAGCGAACTGCAGAGTTGCGGTAAAAACAGTTTCCCGGCCTTTTCCATCACCGCTGGCGGCTGTGCCCTGATGTGCGATCACTGTGAAGCGCGCATCCTCGAGCCGATGATCCCGGCCATCAAGCCAGAAATCCTCGACCGCAAGGTTCGTCAGCTGATCGAAACCGAGGACCTGCAGGGTTTCCTGCTGTCGGGTGGCTCCAACAAGCGCAACGAGATCAACTACTCGAAGTTCTACCCGGTGATTGAACGGCTGAAGAGAGATTTCCCCGGTCTGCGTGTTGCGATCCACACCGCGCTGACCGACCGCGCCGGGGCGAAAGAGATGGAGGCATCCGGCGTGGATGTCGCCATGCTGGATATAATCGGAGCCGAGGAAACCATCAGGCAGGTTTACCACCTGGATCGCCCGGTTGACGACTTCGAGGCGACCGTCGCGGCCTTGTGCGAGACCTCGATGCAGATCTCACCTCACATCGTGATCGGCCTGCATTACGGGCGCATCCTGGGCGAGGAAAATGCGCTGGATATTCTCAGTCGTTACGATACCAAGGCCCTGGTACTGGTCGTGATCATGCCTTTTTATGCCCGGCCGGGTACGTTTACCACACCGGACGCGCACGATGTGGGCCGTATTTTCCTGCAGGCCCGGCGCAGCCTGCCCGATCGCCAGGTCTTGCTCGGTTGCGCCCGCCCGCCGGGCATGCATAAACGCATCACGGATGCCTATGCCGTGATGGCCGGGCTCGATGGAATCGCCTTTCCGGCCGACGGCGCCGTGGCCGTGGCCGGTATCGCCGAGCGGCCGTTCCACCAGGCGCACGCCTGCTGTTCCATCAAGCTGGGTGAAACCAGCGCCACCACGAACATTGCAACGCTGGCCTCCACCAGCTGCGCCGCCTGACCCGAACGCGGAGAGAAACATGGCTTGCATCAAGAACGAAAACGCGGCTAGCGCCAGTGAAAGCCGGGATGGCCTGGACTTCAACCCCTACGACATGATGGAACCGCGCCTGCCGGGCAAAACGCCCCAGGGCATGAAAAACGGCGCCCCGGTCAAGCAACACGATGTCGAGCCGAAGGGGGTCTACCAACCGGATTACACTATCCTGACACCCCATATGCGTTCACCCGAATACGTACAGATGTCGACCGCCGCCGCGATCACCCTCGGTGTGACACAGGGCCGGATGTACCGCTGTTCCTGCACGCGTTGCCTCAACCTGTTACTGACCTACCCGGAAGGTTGTCGGGCCAATTGCGCTTACTGCGGCCTGGCGCGGCACCGTGAAGCCGAGCGTGACTACGCGGACCGCAACTTCATCCGCGTCGACTGGCCGGCGGTGCCGATGGACGTCGTCGTGGACAAGGTCGCCAGCGACGGGGCGGACAGCCCTTTCCACCGCATGTGCATATCCATGATCACCCATCCGCGCTCCGATCAAGACACGGTGGCGGTACTGAAAAAATGGACCTCGCGCATCGACCCGGAAACCATTCCGGTTTCCATCCTGTCCAACCCCACCACGATGGGGCGCAGGGACGTGCAGCTTTTGAAAGACCTGGGCGCCGATATTTTCACGGTCGCGCTGGACGCGGCCACCCCCGCGTTGTTTGACCGCACGCGCGGCAAGGGCGTGCAGTCGCCGCACAAGTGGGACAAGTACTGGGAGGTGCTGGAAGATGCACGCGATATCTTCGGGCCGGAAAAATTCGGTGTACACCTGATCGCGGGCATGGGTGAAACGGAGCACGACATGCTCAAGGTGGTGCAAGAGGTGGTCGACATGGGTGGTCACAACCACATGTTCAGCTTTTTCCCGGAACAGGGCTCCCTGATGGACCACTTACCGGCGACGCCGCGGGACCAGTGGCGGCGTGTCCAGCTCGGTCGCTACCTGATCGACTATTGCGGGGCCAACATCAAACACATGAAATTCGACGGGCAGGGGCGTGTCAGCCATTTTGGAATCCCGGCTGCCGAGCTTGAAGACATCATCCAGTCGGGCCTGGCCTTCCGTACCTCCGGTTGTCCCGGCAAAGAGGCCGAGGACGTTTCCGCCTGCGACCGGCCTTACGGTGACTCCCCACCGAGTGACATCGCCAGCTATCCGTTCCAGCCGGACAAAAAGGACATCAAGAAAATCCGCAAACAGCTTGGCATACCCAACCGGCTGGTCTGATACGGATATGAACAGGATCCTGCGAGTTCTCGATACCGGCGTGATCGAGGGGCGGCTCAACATCGCCATCGGTCAGGCCATTATCGAAGCACGGCAGCAAGGCCGGGTACCGGATACCCTGCGTTACCTGCGTTTCCCGCCAACCGCCCTGGTCGGACGCCACCAGGCGCTGGGGCAGGAAATCAACCTGGAATTTTGCCGCGCCAACGCCATCGGCGTGGTGCGGCGGATCACCGGCGGCGGCGCCATTTTCCTGGACCCGGGGCAACTGGGCTGGGAACTGGCTTTCAACCGCAAGACGCTGGGCATCGCTTCCCTGCCGGAGCTGACCCAGGCAATCTGCGAGGCGGCGGCGGACGGGATCAGCCGCCTCGGTGTCGATGCGCGATACCGGCCGCGTAACGATATTGAAGTCGAGGGACGGAAAATCAGCGGCACCGGTGGTTTTTTCGACGGTGACACGCTCTTCTACCAGGGCACGGTTCTGGTCGACATGGATCCGCAGACCATGGTTTCTGCGCTGCGCGTACCCCAGGCCAAGCTGGCCAGGCGGGAACTCGATTCCGCCTCGCAACGCGTGGTCACGCTACGCGAGTTGCTGGGTGAGGCGACACCGGGACTGGCAGCCATCCAGGCGGCCCTGACCACGGCCTTCTGTGAACGTTTCGGCCTCGCCGCCAGCGCGGGTGAGCTGGGTGCGGCGGAAAGAGAAAGCGCGCAAACGCTGTACGAGGAGGAAATCGGGACAGAAGATTTCGTCGCCGGCATTGACGAACCGCCGGCAGCACGCGGCGACCTGAGTGGAACCCGGGTCTGCCCCGGCGGCACCATCCAGGCTTTTCTGCGGCTCGAGGGGCCGGCGCAGAACCGCGTACGCGCGGCCCTTTTCACCGGTGATTTTTTCGTCACGCCCCCGCGGATCATATACGACCTGGAGTCGCGACTGCGCGGGGTCTACCTGGACGACCTCGCCCAGGTCGTGAAAACGTTTTTTGCACAGACGGATATAGAGATCCTGTCGGTTTCCCCCGACGATTTCCTGGCCTCCGTCCAGGACGCGCTGGAGAGCTGATGAACCTGTTGCATGCCATCCAACACACTTCGGCCGATTACCTGGGGCTGATGGAAGATCACCTCGAGGGGCGGCGTATCCGTTTCCGCTACTTTCGGCCGTTCACCGAGCAGGGCACGATTCCACAGCCGGGTGAATTTTCGGATGGGCTGATCCTGCTCGGCGGCGGACCCTGGGGCAGTGCCGGCGGCCGCAATATTCCCACACTGGACGCCGAAATCCAGCTAACGCGGGCCATGCTGGACCAGGGGAAACCGGTCCTGGGCATCGGCCTGGGCGCCCAGATCCTGGCCCTGGCGTCGGGCGGCGGCTCGGAACCGGCGCCGTTGGCTTTCGAGGTCGGCTATGCGCACCGTGTGCGGGAAGACGCGCTGGCCGGTTTCCTGCCGCAACGTTTTCCAAATGTCATTTACATGCGGGACCGCCCCGTTTTGCCGGATCATGCATGCGTGCTGGCGGAGGACGAAGCCGGCCGGCCGGCCGTTTTCGAGGTGGCGTCCAACGCGATCGGGTTTACCGGGCATCCGGGTTTCAAGACCGCGATGGCAGAGGACCTGGTCATGGAATTCGAAGAGGCGCCGGAAAATCCCGCGCCAAAACTGCAGGAACTGCAGTTGATGGTGCCCGAAATAGAGGATTGCCTGGTTCCCATTATGACGGGCCTGGTGAAAATCACGGCCTGGATGCAAAAAAGGCGGCGGATAGCGTTAGAATTAAAGGCATAACAGAAGCTTACTTAAGCAAGGTCTAATTTATTGGCTATTTAAATTAGATTAATTTAATATTTATGATCCACGTCAAGAGGTATACGGAAAAATGTCTGAAAAACTCATCATTGTCATGGCCAACACCGACCCCAAGAACGGGGAAGAACTCGGTGCACCGATCTTCCAGGCGACCGTTGCGGCGGCCATGGAATACGAAGTGGATGTGATTTGCACGGCTACCTCGGGCCGCTTGATGAAAAAAGGCGTTGCAGAAAAGCTCGTCGTCAAGGAGGGTTCGCCCAAATCGGTTTACGATTTCATCAAGGACGCCCACGAGGCCGGAGCCAAGTTCTACTGCTGTTCACCCAACCTGGACCTGTTCGACATGACCACCGATGATCTGATTCCCGAATGTGAAGGAATCGTGGGTGGCGCACACCTGATCGAAGAAGTCATGGAAGAAGACTGCAAGGTTTTGACCTACTAACCAGCATACGAAGGCCCGCGGCCCCGGGGCTGCGGGAATGGGAGCATCATGGCGCACGCTCATTCAAGCAGAATACAGGAATACATCGGCGATCCGGTGTCCGACAGTCCGGAAATCGGCCGGGATCAACTGGAAGAGATTTTCCAGGACATCCAGGGCGATATCCGCTACAACCATGAACTCAACGGCTGCCTGAACTGTGGCATCTGTACGGCCACCTGTCCGGCGGCCCATTATTACGACTTCAGCCCCCGTGAGATCGTCCAGTTGCTGTGGACCGAGAACCTGGAAGGCATTTACGACGCGATGCAGGAAAAGATCTGGGCTTGCGCCCAGTGCTATACCTGCGCCGCGCGCTGCCCGTTCAACAATTCCCCGGGCGGGTTGGTCATGTTGATGCGTGAGGCGGCGATCAAACACGGCATGGAATCGGCCAAGAACGTACTGCGGCCGTTCAGCCGCGTCATGCTCAAGCTGATTTCGACCGGCAACCAGTTGTCCCCGGACATGATCAACGCGGATGGCTTCCCCGACTGGGGGCCGAACATTTCCAAGGTCCAGGCGCCGCTCAAGGTGCTGCGCAAGGCCATCCCGATGCCGACGCTCAATACCACCGAAACCGCGTGGGAAGTGAACCTCACGACCTCGGTCGAGTTGTACACGATCTGGGAGGAGACCGGCGTGCTCGATCAGTTGGAAACCATCGACGAGAACCTTTATGACGTCATTCTCGACATCATGGATGAGAAACGCGAAGACCTCGAAGACTGGGAAGACGAGCAGGACGATTAACTATTTGTAGGAGCGGCTTTAGCCGCGACCGGCCGCTGGCCGAATACCGTGAATCTCGCGGCCAAAGCCGCTCTTACATTGGAGAGATTTTTTATGAACACTGGTAACGGAGACAAGGGCGAGCGTTTCACTGGTCACGGTTCGGAGTGGCGTGACGCCAATCTGAGCCCGGACGAAGCGCAGACCGCCACCGCCTGGGTCGAGCAGGTCATCAACAAGCGCTCGATGGAGGTCAACAAGGATCGCGTCGAAGACGTGCGCGACGAGATGTGGCAACTGGAGCGGGAGGGTGAAATCGTCGTGCACCGTGTGAGCGATGAAATGCAGCCGCGGACCGCCAAGACCATTTATGGATGGGACAAGAAAATCCCGACCAACCGCCTCTGGCACCACAAGTCCTGTGGCCAGTGCGGAAATATCCCGGGCTACCCGGCCTCCCTGCTGTGGCTGATGAACGAAATGAACATCACCTACCTCGACGAGACCGACCAGACCAGTTGCACGGCCTGGAACTATCACGGTTCGGGCATCGGAAACATCGTCAGCCTGGCGGCCGTATTCCTGCGCAATTTTCACCAGGCCTACATTGCTTCCAAGGCCCAGGGCCTGCCGGAAGGCTATTACTTCCCCCTGGTCCATTGCGGCACGTCCTTTGGCAATTACAAGGAAGTCCGTGCCTACCTGATGCATTCACCGGAGTTGCGCGAGCAGGTCAAAAAAATCCTGGGCAAATTGGGCCGCCTGGTCGACGGCAAACTGCTGATCCCTGAAGAGATCGTGCATTATTCCGAATGGGTGCACATGATGCGCGGCGACATCGCCGATCGCCAGACCATCGACGTCAGCAACATCCGCGCCACCATCCACCCGGCCTGCCATGTCTACAAGATGGTTCCGCAGGACGCCATCTACGACGACGACGTGCTCGGCGGCAACCGCGTGGCGGTGTCCACCGGCATCATGCAGGCGCTCGGTACCCAGGTGATCGACTACTCGACCTGGTACGACTGCTGTGGCTTCGGATTCCGCCACATTATCTCTGAGCGCGAATTCACCCGTTCTTTCGCCATCGACCGCAAGATCAAGGTCGCCGTGGAAGAAGCCAATGCGGACGTCATGATCGGCCACGACACCGGTTGCATCACCACGCTGGACAAGAACCAGTGGATCGGCAAGGCGGCCGGCAAGGACTACAGCCTGCCGGTGATCGCGGACGTGCAGTTTGCTGCGCTGGCCTGCGGCGCACACCCCTACAAGATCGTGCAATCGCACTGGCATGCTTCGGCGACCGAGTCCCTGATGGAAAAAATGGGCATCGACTGGCAGGCAAAGAAGGCGGAGTTCGAGGCTTACCTGAAGCAGGTGGAAGCGGGTGACTACGACAGTCTGTACGATCCGCGCCTGGCGATCACCTCGGGCCCGGGTTTCGAGCGCACACTGCAATTGGAACAGGGCGAAAGACAGCAACAGGCGGATGCAGCGTCTGCCGGTTAGAAATCGAACGCAAGATACTTTAAACAACGAAAGCAAGGCTGAGAAACATGGCAAAACCAATCCTGATTGTAGGCGGAGGTCCGGCCGGGCTGGCCGCGGCGCATTCACTGGCAACCTTTGGCCAGGAGTGCATTCTGGTTGAGAAGGAAGACCGCCTGGGCGGCGCACCCATCCTGGAAGGCTACGCCAAGCTGGTGCCCTCTGGTGAGTGGGCCAGGGACGCCATCGGCGGCATGGTCGAGCGTGCCGAGGGGCATGAACTGGTCAAAGTGCGCACCAACACCATGGTGACCTCTTTTAGCGGTGAGGCCGGAAATTTTACGGCCGAACTGTCTACGGGCGACAGCGTCGAGGTCTCATCGGCCATCCTGTGCACCGGTTTCACCCATTTTGATTCGTCGAACAAGCCGGAATGGGGTTTTGGCACCTTCCCCGACGTGGTGGCGACCACCCAGGTCGAGCAGATGATTTCTTCCGGCCAGGGCGTACGCTGTCCGTCGGACGGCCGCAAGCCGAAACGCGTGGCCATTTTGCTGTGCGTGGGCTCGCGTGACCGCCAGATCGGCCGCGAGTGGTGTTCCAAGATCTGCTGCACGGTTTCCGCCAACATGGCGATGGAAATCCGCGAGGAGCTGCCGGACTGCCACGTGTACATCTACTACATGGACATCCGCACCTTCGGCCTGTACGAGACCAAGTACTACTGGAAGAGCCAGGAGGAATTCAAGGTCAAGTACATCAAGGCGCGTATCGCCGAAGTGACGTCAGACGGTGAGAAACTGATCGTCAAGGGTGAGGACACCTTGGTCAAGCGCCCGATTACGATACCGTTCGACATGGTGATACATGCGATCGGCATGGATCCGAACGTTGACAACCCCGATATCTCCACCACCTTCGGCGTCGACCTGGAACCCCACGGCTACCTCGACAAGGCCAGCAGTTACTCGGCCACCGGCCTGACCAACAAGGCCGGCGTGTTCGTGGCCGGTTCCGCGACGGGCCCGGAAACGATCGACGATTCCATTGCCCAGGGCAAGGCGGCCGCCATGGCGGCGCTGGAGCAGCGCCAGCTCGCGGCACGGCTGGTCGGCTGAGTCGAGGCCCACGGTGTCCCTGTTCACTTCCCGCAAGGTTCCGGTCCCGCTGGCCGCGGAACCCCCGCGCCTGGACCTCAGTGGTCCGATTCTCAAGCGCGCCTTCGAGACCCTGGTTGCGGGGAGCGAGAAACAGGGTGGGGTGGAACAGTGGATCGATGCATTGAAACTGAAAAGCCGAATGATCCAACAGGCGTTCAGCCAGGGCCACCCGGCCGACATGCCGCTGGAGTCGTTCAAAAGCGTCTGCGCATTCATGTCCAGCGTGAGGCGCCGGGTCGGGCCCTACCTGGAACAGCCGGCCTGGGGCGACATGCTCGAGGCCCTTGCAGAACTGCTGGACCGCGAACGGCAAGCGCTGCCGGTTGACGAGCGCCTCGCGGTATTTTGCGCCCGCTTTCCGCAGGACAGCAAGCATCGCTGGGTAAGGGACCTGGCCGCAGAAATACTTCACGGCATGGACCCCGAACGCTACCCCCTGATGTGCCGCTGGGTGTGGGACAGGAAAGCCAACACCGGTGTGATCCGCGAGGTCTGGTTCGACGACAATGTCGACAACATGACGCTGGATGTGCCCGACGGTTATGACACCTACCTGGTGCTGCGCCAGGAACTCAGCCAGTTCCTGTCCGACAACGGGGTTTTCCGCGACATGACCTGGTACGTGGACCTGCTGTGCGCCAAAGTGTATGGCGACTACATCGCCGCCCAGGGCGGCCTGTACCTGCGCGCAGATTTTTCCGCGCCGGAAGACCCGATGCTACATACCCGGCGGCTGCTGGGCCTGGACGGTGTGAGTGCGCGCAGCGGCCGCACGCGCCTGAAAGCGATCAATGGCGAGGCTTTTGTCATCGAAGACGGAAACCTGCTGGAACGTGAGAACTGAATTGGAAAAATACGGGAATGACTGATGCCCATTCATGAAAAATCTTTGATCCGCCCCGAAAACCTGCACGTGCAGGAGCACAAGGAAGTCGAGGGTGTGGATGTCTCCGGTCACTGGAGCACCTTCATCGAGACCCGGGTGGTCAAGGACTACAACGAGGCAATGCAGGAAGAAATCGAAGCCCTGCCCGGCGGTGAATTCATTCACCGTTGCTGGCAATGCGGCTCCTGCACCAATGCCTGCACGGTCCATGCAATCAATGAAGATTTCAACCCGCGCTACTGGATTTACCTGATCCGCATGGGTATGGAATCGGAGCTGTTGCGCGACAAGGACATCATCTGGCAGTGTGTCTCGTGCAACAAATGCACCTACGCCTGCCCCCGCGATGTGGTGCCTGAGGCGGTGATGAAAGCCACCGCGCACTGGCTGGAGCTCAAGGGTCATACGCCCAAGTCCAACTCCACGATTTTCGACGAGGTGTTCAGTGAGCAGGTGATCAACACCGGCAAAATCGAAGACGGCCGCGTCATCAAGCAGTTCTTCAAGCGCAGCGGCCAGAAGTTCCCGCCGGGCTGGATGGTCGACATGGTCAGGAGCCTGTTGAAAAACCTGCCGGTCAGCCTGTTGGCCAAGATGGGCCTGGCGACCCTGATCGCACCAAAAACCAGCAACTGGGCTGCTTCGCGCGATGCCATCAATGAATACGTTGCAGAACAGGAAGCACACCACCGCGAAGCGCTGGGTCTGGATGAACTGGTCAAAATGGCCCAAAAAGAAATTTAGGAAAATCCACCATGTCCGACAAAAAAACCAAGTACCAGGAAGTTGCCTACTACCCCGGTTGCGCACTGGAAGGCAGCGGCCACGCCTACAACCGTTCAACCAAGGCTTTGGGTAAGAAACTCGGCCTGAAGCTGAAGGAAGTGGAAAACTGGAATTGCTGCGGCGCGATGGAAGTCAAGAATATCGACCCGAAATTGCAGACTTACCTGTCGTCACGGGTGATGTCGATCGCCGCCAACAAGATGGGCATGGATACCGTGATGGCGCCCTGCAATGGCTGTTACCACAACCTGAAAAAGGCCGAGTACGACATCGCCAACGACCCCGACTCGGTAGAGGTGGTGGAGCGTATTTCAAAGAAAGCCGGGCACGATACCTACCAGGCGGGGCAGGTCGAGACCATCCACGCCATTGACTGGATCAAGGACACGATCGGTGAGGAAGGTCTGAAAGAACGCGTCAAGAATTCCCTGAAAGACATCAAGGTCGCCAACTACTACGGTTGCATGTATACCCGCCCCCGTCACATTTTCCCCGAGAAGGACCAGGGGCCGGGCAGTGAATCGACTTCCAAGCCACATTTCATGGACGACCTGCTGGAAGCGGCTGGTGCCGAAAACGTGGATTTTCCCCTGAAAACGGCCTGCTGCGGTGGTGCGCATACGCTGTCGGACAGTGATACCTCGACCCGGCTCGTGCTCAACATCCTGCAGGCGGCCGAAGCGTCCGGTGCCGAGGTCATTGCCACCGAATGCCCGACCTGCCACGGCGGTCTCGAGATGCACCAGATTCGCGCCGAGGCCACCCTGGGCATAAAAACCAACGTCAAGATCATCTATTTCACCCAGTTACTGGGCATGGCGATGGGCCTCAAACCCAAGGAAGTCGGTTTGCACGAGAATGTTTCTGATTCTTTCGCTTTCGTCAAGGAAAAAGGCCTGGCCTGAAAGCATGAAGACCGTGGCCGAAATCGGGCAACGCCTGGATGTGCTTGCTTCTGGTGAACCCGGTCCCAGGCTCGCCGCCGAATACCTGGCGCTCGGCGAGGAGGTGCTCGAGCACTGGGTGCTTGCCCGTGGCATGGAGCCGACCCGTGAAAAACGTGAAGGATTTCGCCTGCTGGCGCTGCACCGCCAGGGTGCGGAAAAACTGCCCAGTTTTAACGCCTGTCGCGAGACCTGTCGTGAGCTGGCTTACCACTACAACCTGCTCACCCAGCAAGTGGATCACCCGGAAGCCGGACAACGCGCACGCATGATGGGCCTGGTGACCAACCACCTTTATTTTTTCGTCAGTGGCAAGATGGAAAACGAAGAACTGGGTGAGTTCTGCTGTTCGTCAAAAGCACTGCGGGAAAAAGTTGACGCGAAGCGGCCCACGCAGTAGAAATGAGAGAACCCATTCGACTTTAAACAGGAGGTCCTGGTTATGGCTAATGTTCGCGGATGCAATCTGCCGGATGAATTACTTTACGACGTAGACAACCACACCTGGTTCACCGAGGTGGGTGACGGAACGGTCAAGATCGGCATGACCACGATCGCGACGGCCATGGCCGGGCAGTTGGTGGCATTCACACCCAAAAAAGTCGGCCGCAAGGTTCGCGCCGGAAGGTCCTGCGCCACGGTTGAATCCGGCAAGTGGGTTGGCCCCGCCAAGTCCCTGGCCGGCGGTGAAGTAATTGCGGTAAACGAAGAACTGCTGTCCAGCCCGGCCAAAGCCAACGAAGACCCCTACACCGCCTGGATGGTCCAGCTCCAGCCGGATGACTGGGAGGGTGTCAAGTCAAGCCTGGTTCCTGGCAATGAAGTGGCCGGTCCCTACGAAGCCAAGATGGATTCTGAAGGTTTCGAGGGCTGCGGCTAAGCGAACAAGGCCCGGGGGCGGCCTGTTCTGTCCCTGAGATAATGCATAAAGCCCGGAGCGGCACAGCCGCTTCCGGGTTTCTTTATTTTCCGATCCCGCCCTGCTTGCGGTATTGCCCCGGGGTCAAGCCGAACCAGGACCGAAACGCCCGGCCAAAATTGGATGGATCCTGGTATCCGAGGTGATAGGCAATATGCCCGATGCTCAGGCCGGAATTTGCCAGATAGTCGATCGCCAGGCTACGCCTGACATCGTTGCAGATGATCCGGTACGACGTGTTGCCGTGCTTGAGGCGCCGAATCAGGGTCCGTGGTGACAGGTTCTGGCCGGCGGCGATCTCGCGCAGGCCCGGCAGGCGCCCCGGGCTGGCCAACAGGGCCTGACGCACGGCGATTTCCGCCGGCAATATGCCGGACATCAGTTTCAATTCCGCCTCGCAGCGCCCGAGCAGATAGCGATGCATGGCTTCGTCATGCAGGACACACGGTTCGTCCAGCCAGGCGGCAGGGAAGCGCAGCGAGTGGCGGCGCGCCCCAAAAACGACATCGGCATGGAAAGCCTGGTTGAGCATGTCACGGTAGCTAGGCGGGGCCAGGGCAAAAGCCAGTTGCGCACCCCGCATTTTTCGTCCCAGGGGTCTTTCTATCAGGCCCTGGACGGAGAGCAGGGCCAGTTCGACCAGCAGGCGGCGTTGCGTACCCATGTGCATGGACTCATGAAAACGGATCACGTAGTCAGTGCCTTCGATCGATCCTGCCGGCCACAGGAACGGTCCGCGAATGCCAAGGTAGCGGATCAGAACCCCGATGGCGGTCTCAATATCGGGGGCTGTGACCACGGCAAAACCCAGTGGGCCGTGGGCCGGGACGGTAAACCGACCGGCCAGCGACAGGTGCCAGCCAGCACCCAATTGCCGGGTGACCCGGTCCAGAACGCGCTGCAGGTCATCGAACTCGATCGGCCGCGTGCTTTCCAGCAAGCCTTCCGCCTGCAACTTCGTGCCTTCGAGTAGCGGCTCCAGTTGCAGCCCTGCCTTGGCGGCGTGTTGCAGGAATACCTTGAGATAGGCGGCAGGCAGGGTCCATTTTTGGTCAATAAGTTTCATAAACTTGTTAAATGTCACTAAATGACCAGAAAATGTCAATACATGCGCTATTCAAGCAGCTTCGCAACGGGCAGCATGGTGGGTAATGAAAACCTTCATGATCAACGATCCGGAAAAGGGAACCATTGAATACGTCGACCGCAAGCGATACCTGTGGTTGTTTTCCGTTTTCTTCCCACTAATTCCGTTCATCGGCATGGGCCTGTCGCTGTGGAACGGCAGCGAATGGGCTTTGTGGCTTCCCTTGCTGGCGGTCTACACCCTCATTCCCTTGCTGGACCATCTCTTCCCCAACGACAGCAGCAATCCACCGGAAGCCCTGGTGCCGCAACTGGAAGCCGATGTCTATTACCGCGTATTGAACCACCTGACCGTACCCCTGCATTTCATCGTGTTGATTTCTGCTGCCTGGTTTGTCACCGAGCAACAACCCGGGTGGTTTGGCACGCTGGGGCTGGCCCTGGTGGTGGGTGCTGTCGGCGGATTCGGTGTCAACACGGGACATGAACTGGGGCATAAAAAGGAAGCGGCCGACCGGCTCGCGGCCCGCCTGGTTCTGGCCGTGCCGGTATACGGACACTTCACGATGGAACACAACGCCGGCCACCATGCCCAGGTGGCGACACCCGAAGACAGCGCCAGCGCTCGAATGGGCGAGAGCATCTACCGTTTTGCACTGAGGGAAATCCCGGGGGGAATCAGCCGCGGCTGGATGCTGGAGCGGCGGCGCCTGCGGCGTCGGGGCTTGAGCGCCTGGTCCTTGCACAATCACATCCTGCAGTCCTGGGCGGTTTCCGTGGTGCTGTACGGCGGCCTGTTGTGGCTGTTCGGAATGGCGGTTCTGCCGTTCCTGTTGATCCAGGCGGCCTGGGCCTGGTGGCAGCTGACCAGTGCCAATTACGTCGAGCATTACGGCCTGTTGAGACAAAAACAGCCGGACGGACGCTATGAGCGCTGCCGGCCGCATCACTCCTGGAACGCCAACCACCTGGCTTCCAACCTGGTGCTGTTCCACCTCGAGCGACATTCGGACCACCATGCTTACGCGGCCCGGCGTTACCAGTCCCTAAGGCACTACGATGACGTTCCCCAGTTGCCCAGCGGTTACTTCGGCATGTTCCTGCTGGCCTATATACCGCCCCTGTGGTTCCGGGTGATGGACCCGCGGGTGCTGGAGCTGGTTGATGGAGATAGGGGGCGCGTCAACCGGGGCTTCGACTAAGCCTTGGGGCGGCTTACACTCTGCTCAGGTACCGTGAAGAACTTCAGTTCTTCCAGTTCCGTTTCGGATGCTTCGGGGCCGGGTAGGAAAGTTTCTTCCAGTTCGGCCGCCAGGCTCTCCGCCTCGGCCAGGAAAGCCGTGTAGAGGTGTTTTCGCTCGCCCTTGCTGAGCGCCCGTGACTGGTATGCCCCACACTCCAGGGCGGCGTCCAGCGAAAAACCTTCCAGGCAATCACAATCGGTCTTGTGCACCCAGGCGCCTGTGCTCATGTCGAAATTGTATTGTGGCAGGAACCGGTGGCCCTGCCGGGCGACAAACTCAATGGCGCCGAGAATGTAATCCACCTCGATATCATCCATCGCATAATGCAGGCTGATGCGGCACCAACCGGGCTTGATACCCGCAAAGCCCTTGCTGATCCACTTGCGGTAGCGTTCCGAGCGCTCGAAATCGATGTCCAAGAGACGGTGGCCATAGGGCCCGGCACAGGAACAGCCGGCACGCGACTGCACGCCGAACAGATCATTCAACAGGGTGGTGACAAATTTCGGGTGCAGGTACTTACCGTGGTGGTCGCGCAGGTTGAAAGAAATGATGTTGATGCGCCGGGACGGGTCCGGGTTACCGAGGATTTCAATGTTCGGGTTGTTGCGCCAGCGTTCGAAGACATGTTCCAACAAGGCGTATTCGCGGGCCTCGATGGCTTCCACCCCGATCCGGTCCTTGACCTGGAAGGCCATACCCGCTTTGAGAATCTGCAGCACCCCCGGGGTGCCGGCTTTTTCCCGCTCTTCGATACTCTCGATGAAGTCCTGCCCGGTCGGGCCGACATAGTCCACGGTGCCGCCAGCGCTTACACTGGGCGGTAGTCCCCGCCTGTAAATCCGTTTGTTGAATACCAGCGCTCCGCTGGCGCCCGGCCCGCCCAGGAACTTGTGCGGTGAAAGAAATACGGCATCCAGTGACGCGTCACCGTCATAAACACCGGCCGGCGGATTCATGTCGATTTCCACGTAGGGCGCACTGGCGGCGTAGTCGAAACAGGCAATGGCGTCATATCGGTGCAGCAGGCAGGCAATCTGGTGCACCGGCGTGCGCATCCCGGTTACGTTGGACGCTGCGGAGAAGGAACCAATGCGCTGGCGCCCCTGGTAGGCAGGCTCCTGCAACAGGCTTTCGAGGTGGTCGAGGTCCACGCCGCCCTCGTCGTCCAGATTGACTTCCACCACCGTGGCCAGGTTTTCCCGCCAGGAGATTTCATTGGAGTGGTGTTCGTAGGGACCCACGAACACCACGGGCTGTTTCTGCTTCAGATAGTGAGCGAACTGCTGGTCCGCCGCTTCACCCATCGCGCCACGCAATAATTGACTCAGGTTCTGTCGCGTGGCCGGGGGCAGGGCCACACCGATCAACTGCTGCAACTTGTCAATCGCGCCCGTGGCGCCACTGCCGATGCAGATGATGCGCCCATCCGGCCCGGCGTTAACCGAATTCTTGATGGCCTGCTCCGCCCCCTCCAGCAGTTGCGTCATCGAGCGGCCGCTGATGTCGTCTTCGGTATGTGTATTGGCGTAGATGCGCTGCAGGTTCTGGATGTATTTTTCGACGAACCCCAGGCAGCGGCCGGATGCGGTGTAATCCGCGTAAACCATCAGCCGCTCGCCATAGGGTGTGGTTACCGGGGCGTCTGCGCCAACGGTTTCGCTTCTGAGGCTTGCAAAGTCGAGCTTGCAGGGCTTGTTCATATCCGGGCTACCTGGAACGGTTGCTTAAGAACTCCGTATTTTAGTGTGTTTATCAGCAGATGGCTTGTTTTCCGTGCTCCACCTCGTGGCTGAATACCGCTATGCTTGTGTGGACCTTGTTCCGCCGTCAAAATTTCAAAAAAATGGAGGCATCACCATGCCTGAATTTGACCTCGAATTTGTCCGCAAACAGTTTCCTGCTTTCTCCGAATCTTCGCTGCAGGGTTTCGCGCTGTTTGAAAATGCCGGCGGCTCCTACGCCTGCCGCCAGGTGATCGAGCGCCTCGAGCGTTTCTACCGCGAGACCAAGGTCCAGCCCTATGCCGCCTACCCGGCATCCACCCTTGCCGGCGAACAGATGGACTCGGCAAAAGAGCGCATGGCGGCGTGGTTGAACGTCGCCAGCGACGAACTGCACTTTGGCCCATCGACCTCGCAGAACACCTATGTCCTTGCGCAGGCACTGCGCCAGGAACTGGATCCCGGGGACGAGGTGGTGGTGACCAACCAGGACCATGAGGCCAACATCGGTGTCTGGAGCCGCCTGGAAGACGACGGTATCGTCGTACGCGAGTGGCAGGTCGATCCGGATAATGCCGAACTCCATGTCGCGGACCTCGAGGTCCTCCTGAACGAACGCACCCGGGCGGTGGCGTTCACCCATTGCTCCAACGTTGTGGGCAGCATCAACCCGGTGAGGGAAATCACCGACCGCGTGCATGAAGCGGGCGCCCTGGCCATCGTCGACGGTGTATCGTTCTGTCCGCACGGGATGCCGGACATTCCGGCCCTCGGCGCGGATGTCTACCTGTTTTCCCTGTACAAGGTATACGGCCCCCACCTCGGCGCGATGTACATCCGCTCGGGCCTGAACGCGGAACTGCCTTACCAG
The DNA here is from genome assembly GCA_036351055.1 of Lysobacterales bacterium. Taxonomy (GTDB): domain Bacteria; phylum Pseudomonadota; class Gammaproteobacteria; order Xanthomonadales; family SZUA-36; genus JABDPF01. Next base: position 40,138 of record JAZBOH010000082.1, on the reverse strand, counting down.
GGTCACTTTTTCAACGCGGCCCGGCCCGCCGCCCGGTTTACGCCGGCCGGTCCCGACCATGCGCAGATCGCTGCCGTCAACGGCGTCATGGATTACATGGACCGGTTTCATGAGCATCATTTTGCTGGTGACGCCACGGTGACACAAAAGGCCGAGGCCGTTCGCGAGCTGATCCGGGCGCGGGAATCCCTGTTGCTGCAACCCCTCCTTGATTACCTTTCAGGTCACGAAAAGATCCGATTGATCGGCAAAACCCGTTCCGTGGATCGCGCCCCTACGGTGGCGTTTACAGCAGATGGGCATAAATCACATGATATAGCGGCTCAATTGGCGAAAATGGGCCTGGGTGTCGGGGCAGGGGACTTTTATGCCTACCGCCTGGTGGAAGTGCTGGGCTACGACATGGACGACGGCGTTGTTCGCGCCTCCTTCGTGCACTACACCTCGGCAGCAGACATCGAGCGATTGATCGATGCCCTGGAGCGGATTGTTTAGAAGGCTTTCCGCCGCGCCGCATACGCTCTCCCCAACCCCGATCCAGGCAGTTCGTACGACAAAAGCATAATGCGCACGCCCTGTAAAACGGTTATGCTGGCGCGAAATTCAGCGTAGGACAGGGTGTCGCGTGAAGCGTACAGATACTTCCAATCCAGACTATTTCCACCAGGTCGTTGACTGCCAGTGGGGTTGTCCCGCTCACACGGACGTTCCCGAATACATCCGCCTGATTGCCCAGGGCCGTTTTGACGACGCCTACATGATCAATCGGGATAGCAACGTTTTTCCCGGTATTCTCGGACGTGTCTGCGACCGGCCCTGCGAACCGGCCTGCCGGCGCGGCAGGATGGATGAGAAACCCGTGGCCATTTGCCGTCTCAAGCGTGTCGCGGCCGATCACCGTGGCGACATCACGGAACGCCTGCCCAGGGCGCCGGAGAAGAAGAATGGTAAAAACGTGGCCCTGATCGGCGCGGGCCCCGCTTCCCTGACCGTGGCCAATGACCTGCTTCCACTGGGCTACCAGTGCACGATTTTCGAGGCGCAATCCGTCGCCGGTGGGTTGATGCGTTACAACATCCCCGCATTCCGCCTGCCCGCCGAGGTGCTGGACGAGGAGATCGGCTATATCCTCGACATGGGTGCGGACATCCACTACAACACCCGTATCGACAGCATGAAGGAATTGCTCAAGGAAGGTTACGATGCGATTTTTGTCGGTACCGGTGCGCCACGCGGCAAGGAATTGAAACTACCCGGACGCTACGATACGGAAAACATCCACATCGGCATCGACTGGCTGGAGTCGGTCGCTTTCAAGCACATCGACCGCATCGGCGAAAATGTACTGATCATCGGCGTGGGCAATACCGCCATGGATTGCTGCCGGACCGCTTTGCGCCTGGGCGCCAGGAACGTCAAGGTCATGGCGCGTAAACCGCGTGAATTTTTCAAGGCTTCCGACTGGGAACTTGAGGACGCCGAGGAAGAGCGTATCGAAATCGTCGTCAACCATTCGCCCCGCGAGTTTGTTGTCGAGGAGGGCAAGCTCAAGGGCATGCTGTTCGAATTGATGGAATACACGGTCGAAAACGGCCGCATCCTCGACCAGGAAGTCGTCGGTGAGAAACTGGTGCCGTGTGACGACGTCATCCTGGCCATTGGACAGGAGAATTCCTTCCCCTGGATCGAAAGGGACCTGGGTATCGAGTTCAACCCCTGGGAAGAGCCGATGGTCGATGAAACGACCTTTGAATCCACCCTCGGTGGCGTGTTTTTTGGTGGTGACGCCGCCTTCGGCCCCAAGAACATCATCTGGGCCGTTGAGCATGGGCACCAGGCCGCGATATCGATTCACCAGCACTGCCACGCCAAGCCCCTGACCGAGCGCCTGCCGCCCCTGCTCAACCTGAGCACGCGCAAGATGGGCATGCACGAGTGGAGCTATTCCAATGCTTTCGACGCGGCGGCAAGGCGCAAGATGATGCACGAACCCCTGGAAACCCGTTTCGCTGACCTGGGACGTGAAGTCGAACTCGGTTTTGATGCTGAACAAACGGCAAAGGAAGTTGAACGCTGCCTCAACTGTGATATCCAGACGGTGTTTTACGATTCCCTGTGCATTGAATGTGACGCTTGTGTGGATATCTGTCCCACGCATTGCCTGACCATCACACCCAACGGCGAAAAGGAACGGGTCCGCGCCAGGCTCAAGGCGCCAGTGCTTGAGTATGAGCAGCCGATGTTCGTATCCGAGGAGCTGAAACAGACCTCCCGGATCATGGTAAAAGACGAAAACTTCTGCATCCACTGTGGTGTATGCGCCGAACGCTGCCCCACGGCGGCCTGGGATATGCAGAAATCCCTGCTTACCTTCCGTAAAGCAGCGGATTACGTGAACGACAGCGGTGAAAGCCATGAATGATTCACAGAGCCGGATTAACGACTTTGTCCTGAAGATAGGCACCGTCAACGGCACCGGTTCGGCCAGCGCCAACGGCTTGCTGATGAAGGCCCTGTTCCGCATGGGTATCCCGGTGACCGGTAAAAACCTGTTCCCGTCCAATATCCAGGGCCTGCCCACCTGGTACGAGGTGCGAGCCAACCACAGGGGTTACATGTCACGCTGCAGCCGCGTGGATGTGATGGTCGCGATGAACATCCAGACCTACCAGAAAGACCTCGCGGAAGTCAGCCCGGGTGGGTTCCTGATCTACGATTCAACCTGGCCGCGGGAAAAAGACCTGAATCGCCACGACATCACCGTGCTAGGTGTTCCGCTGTCGAAGATGTGTAATGAAAACTTCAGCGTTGCCCGTGTGCGTATCCTGATGAAAAACGTGATGTACGTCGGCGTGCTGGCAGCACTGCTGAACATCGACCTCGATGTCATCAAGAAATTGCTGCAGGAGACCTTTGCCAGCAAGCCCAAGCTGATCGACAGCAATATGAAAGCGATCATGCTCGGTTATGACTACGCCGAAGAAAATTTCACTTGCCCGCTGCCGGTTCGTGCCGAGGTCATGGGCGATAACAGCGGCAATATCCTGATCAACGGCAACGAGGCCATTGGACTTGGCTGCGTTTACGCCGGCGCCACGGTCGGTGCCTGGTACCCGATTACGCCCTCCACCGGCGTGATGGACAGTTTCGCCGCGTATTGTGAACGGTTCCGCATCGACCCGGAAACCGGTGACAAGCGTTTCTGCATTATCCAGGCCGAAGACGAACTGGCCGCCGCGGGCATGGTGGTCGGCGCCAACTGGGTCGGCGCGCGCGCCTTTACACCGACTTCGGGGCCAGGCATTTCCCTGATGAGCGAGTTCATTGGCTTTGCCTACTATGCCGAGATCCCGACCGTGTTCGTGAACGTGCAGCGTGTCGGACCCTCCACCGGTATGCCGACCCGTACCCAGCAGGGCGATACCATGTTGTGCGCCTACGCGTCGCACGGGGATACCCGCCACCCGATCCTGTTTCCGGCCAACCCGAATGAATGTTTCAAGATGGCCGTGGAATCATTCGACCTGGCGGAACGCCTGCAGACCCCCGTTTTCCTGCTGTCCGACCTGGACATCGGCATGAACGACTGGATGGTGCCGGAACTGGAATGGGACGATCATTTCAGACCGGACCGCGGCAAGGTGCTCGGCACCGAGGAGTTGGCCCAGATGGATCGTTTCGTGCGGTACCTGGACGTGGACGGCGACGGCATACCCTACCGGACCCTGCCCGGTGAAGACCCCAAGGGGGCCTACTTCACCCGTGGTTCCGGCCACAACAAGTATGGTGGATACACCGAGGACTCGGACGAATACCAGGAAATCATCGACCGCCTGCTGGTCAAGTGGGACACGGCCAAGACCCTGGTGCCCGATGCTGTGCTCAGCCAGAGTTCGCACGATACCCGCCTGGGCGTGATCGCTTACGGCAGTTCCGACGGCGCCGTCATCGAGGCACGGGACCGGCTGGCGGAGCAGGGTATACACGTCAATTACCTGAGAATCCGCGCCTTTCCCTTCAGCGCGGAGGTGTTGGACTTCCTGCACACCCATGACACCATTTACGTTGTTGAACAGAACCGCGACGCGCAGATGAAATCCCTGCTGATGCTCGAGGCCAATGACATCGCCGACCGCCTGGTCTCCATCCTGCACTACAACGGGATGCCCATCCCCAGTGAATGCGTGGTTACCGGTATCAGTGAACACCAGGGAACGGAGGTGGCAGCATGACGTTCATGGCACGGCCGAAGATCACGCTTCCCGGCCAGAAGCTCAACGAAATCGGACTTTCCTTGCGTGACTACGAAGGCGCGCTGTCCACCTTGTGCGCCGGTTGTGGTCATGACTCGATTACCGCCGCACTGGTCCAGGCCCTGTGGGAAATGTCCCTGCCGCCGGAAATGCTGATCAAGATGTCCGGCATCGGCTGCTCGTCCAAGACGCCGGCCTATTTCGTGCACGGCGCACACGGTTTCAACTCGGTGCATGGGCGCATGCCGTCGATCGCAACGGGCGCGTTGGCCGCCAACCGCGACCTGATCGGCATCGGCGTGTCCGGCGACGGTGACTCGCTGTCGATCGGTTTTGGCCAGTTCGGACACGTGATCCGGCGCAACGTGAACATGCTTTACCTGATCGAAAACAACGGCGTATACGGCCTGACCAAGGGCCAGTTCTCGGCCTCGGCGGATGCCGGCAGCACGTCCAAGAAGGGTGAGGTCAACCAGATGCAGAACATCAACGCGGTAGCGACCGCGATCTCGATGGGCGCCAGTTTCGTCGCCAGGGGCTTTTCCGGTGACCGCGATCAACTGGTGCCCTTGATCAAGTCCGCGATCGCCCACCCCGGCTGCGCGGTGCTTGACGTGATTTCGCCCTGCGTCACCTTCAACGATCACGAGGGTTCGACCAAGAGTTACGCCTATTTGCGAAAACACAAATTGCGCGCCACCGAGGCCGACCTGGTTCCACCGCGCGCAGAGATCAAGGCCAGTTATTATGCCGGTGATACCTACCCCGTGCGCATGCACGATGGCTCAACGATCCTGCTGAAGAAAGTAGACCCCGACTACGACCCGACCCGGCGTAACAACGCGCTGGGCTACCTGGAGCGGCACCGCCGCCACGGTGAAATCGTGACCGGCTTGCTGTTTATCGACCAGAACGTGCCCGATATGCATGAACAGTCACGAACCGTCAGCACACCGCTGAAGAATATGAAATACGAAGACCTCAACCCGGGCAGCGAGGCGCTGGCGGAATTGCAGCAAGGCATGAAGTAGGCAAAACAGGACGCACGAGAAAGCCCCGTGATACCCGGAATCACGGGGCTTCCGTTTTTTTGCTTTACTCGTAGCGCAGCGCCAGGATCGGGTTTGACCGGGAGATCCGTATCGCGTGCCCTGCGACCGTCCCCCACGCCAGCAGTACGGCCACACCGCCGGACAGCAGCAGGATCAGCAGCGGCGCCCCGATCCGTTCAGCGAAAAACTCCAGGTACAGGTTCGAAGCGAACCAGGCTGCCGGCAAGGCCAGTAGCAGCGCAAACAGCACGGGCCTGGAGAATTGCCAGACCAGCAGGCGAGCAATTTGCAGGGAACTGGCGCCGAGCACCTTGCGCATCCCGATCTCACGGGTGCGCTGTGAGGCCATAAAAGCGGCCAGGCCAAACAGGCCGATCATCGCCAGCGCCAAAGCGACAAAAGCAAAACCCGCCAGCGCCCGGTTCATGAACTTGAGGATCCGGTACACATCATCAAACACACCGTCCAGGAACCGTCCCTGGAAGGGGTAATCGGGTATCACCCGCTTCCAGACCGCTTCGATTTCACCGATGGTTTCGCTGTAATCGTCTCCCTTCAGCCGCACAGAGCCCGTTCGCACGTTACGCTGCTGGAAGAAAACCCAGGGTTTTTCCTTGTTGTACAGGCCGAGGATATTCTGCGTGGGAACCACGCCCACGATGATCAACTCCCGGGAACTGTCTTCATCGCCCATGTCGTAAAACCGTTGTCCGATGGCTTCAGCCGGTGAGCTGAAGCCCAGCATGGACAGGGTCATTTCGTTGACCAGGACATTGCTCACCTCGCTGTCGTCTTCCCTCAGGTCGTTGGCCACATCGCGGGACAGGTTGCGACCGGCCAGCAACGGGATGTCGTATACCGCGAGGAATTCGGGTGTCGCGATCATGCGGTAAACCAGGAACTTGCCTGCCTTGTCACCGGGTTTGGCGGCGATCTCGGATTGGGGGTGGTTCTGCTCATAGGGGATCTGCGAGGAGAAGGCGGCGTGTTCAACCCCCGGCAAAGCCTCGAGTTCATGCCGCAGTGTATCGAGGCGGTCGCGGATGCTGTTCACGTTGAGGCGTTGCAAGGTGTAGATCTGCGAACGGGGGAACAGGTGGCTCGATTCTTCCACGTGCCTGTTCTGCATGAACACCACCATGACCACGGCCAGCATGAAGGCCGATATGGCGAACTGTGCCCCGATCATGACCGCGCGCACCCGTGCACCCTTGCGCCCGCGCCGCGCCTGTTCCCGGAGTGCGTCGATCGGGTTGGCCTGGGTAATCAGCCAAGCCGGGTAAGTCCCTGCAAGAAGGCCGACCACGGCGGTCGTGCCAATCAGCCACGGCAGGGTTCGCAGGTAATCGATGGTCATCGCCTTGCCGGCCACGTTGTTGAACAACGGAATCACCACTTCAAGCGTGGCAACGGCGACCAACATCGCGATAGACGCGATGGTCAGGCTTTCAACCAGGAACTGGGCCAGTAATTGTGCACGGCTTGCCCCCATGGTCTTGCGCATGCCGACCTCACGGCTGCGCCCCAGGGACTGCGCTGTGGCCAGGTTGGTGTAGTTGACACAGGCCACCACGAGCACCAGCAGGCTGAGCAATTGAATGATGAAGATCACCGGCAGCCCGATGGTGTTCCAGACCGACAGGTTGGCCCGCGACAGCGGTTCGGCGAAAAAGCGGGTGATCGTCTCCTGGGTATCGTCCGGAACCAGGCGTTTGTATATGCCTTCCAACTGGTTGTTGAGCCACTCGGCGTCGAGGTGCTCAGGCAGCAAGACATAAGTCATGTCGCCGATCGAAAGGTTGCCCCAGTTACCTGCGCTATCGTAGTCACGCAGCTGGCCCAGCGCCTCGAGCGGGGCCAGCATTTCGAACGGGTCGTCGACAATCAGCAGGGAATTGAAGTGGGAATTGAGCGGCAGGTTACGGATCACGGCCGTCACCCGAAAATCAAACTCGTTGTCGAGGGTCACGGTTTTTCCGAGCGCATTGGTATCGCCGAAGTACTTGATGGCGGTGTCTTCGGTGATCAGGATCCCGGAAGGGTCGTCCAGCGCTGTTTCGTCTCCGTGCAGGTATTCAAAATCCAGTATCCGTAGCAGGTCCGGGTCGCTGAAGCGGACCTGCTGGTAAAAGCTGATGTCATCGCGGCCCATCAGGAACTCGTAGCGCAAGGTGCGCGCGACGTACTCGACGTCGGACAGTTCTGCCTCGATGATCGGGCCCAGCGCCGAATAGGCCGCTCCGACCACGGTAACCCCGACGTCGAGCCCTTCCGACAGGTTGGAGCCGATGGTATAGACGCGTTCGGATTTTTCGAAAAAGGTATCGTGGGTCTGTTCGTACTCGATCAATAAGCCACCGAACACGTAGATCGTAAGCCCGATGGCCAGCCCGGCGATGTTGATGGCGGCGAACAGCTTGTTCTTCAGCAGGTTTCGCAACGCGATTTTCAGGTGATTCAGGAACATGGGATTTTCCGTGTTGGCTTTTTGCTTGGTTCAGGCCGCGCGCACGCGATCGGTCACCACGTGTCCGTCGAACAGGTTGACGGTGCGGTGTGCGTAGTCTGAGTGTGATGGCGAATGTGTCACCATGACGATGGTGGTGCCCTCGGTGTTCAACAGCCGCAACAATTCCATCACTTCCTGGCCGTGCACCGAATCGAGGTTGCCGGTGGGTTCGTCCGCCAGGATCAGCGGTTGGTTACCGACCACGGCGCGGGCCACGGCCACGCGCTGCTGCTGTCCGCCGGAAAGTTGGCCGGGCATATGCCTGGCCCGGTGGGCGATACCCATCCGTTCCATCACGGAAGCCACCCGCTGCTTGCGCTCGGAACCCGGCATCTTGTGGTACAGCAGGGCCAGTTCGATGTTCTCGGCCACGGTCAGTTCGTCGATCAGGTTGAAACTCTGGAAAATAAAGCCGATGTTTTGCTTGCGGATGGCACTCAGTTTCGACTCCGGGTAAGCGGCGACATTCTCGTCGAAAAACCAGTAATCACCCCCGGTCGGGCCATCGAGCATGCCGACGATGTTCAGCAGGGTCGACTTGCCGCAGCCCGAAGGGCCCATGACGGCAACGAACTCACCCTGGTCGACTTCGAAGTTGACGCCATCCAGTGCGACGGTTTCAACTTCGTCGGTGCGGTATACCTTGTACAGGTCGTGCAGCTTGAGCATGGTGGGTTCCTCTCTTTTTATCTGTTCGGAATGGTTGATTCGGTCTCAGTTGCCGCCCAGGGCCAGGCGGTCCAGGCCGCCGTAGCCGGTGTAGGGCGAGGTGACGACTTTCTCGCCGGCTTCCAGGCCGTCTAGGACTTCGATGTACTCGGTGTTGCGGCGGCCCAGGCGCACCGTGCGGCGCACCGCCTCGGAGCCGTCGGGCGATACCACGAACAGCCAGTTGCCGCCCGTTTCCTGGTAGAAAGCCCCGTTCGGGATCAGCAGGGCGTCCGAGTTATCGCCCAGGGTGAGACGCAACTGCAGGGTCTGGCCCCGTTTCAGGCCTTCGGGCTGTTTTTCGAACAACATGTCCACCTCGAATTGCCCATCCTTGACCTGCGGATAGATCTTGGCGACCTCCAGCGGCAGTTCACCGCCGTCGAACTGCACGTTCGCGGTCTGTTGCAGGTCCACCCGGCCCAGGTAGTACTCGTCAATGCGCACGTTCAGCTTGTAGGCGTCGGGATCGTCGATCTGACCCAACCGCCCGCCACGTTCGATGGACTGCCCGACCTCGATATCGAAGCCGGAGAGCTCGCCGGCGATGGGCGCGGTGATGTTGAGATCGGCGAGGTTCTTGCGCGCGTATTCCAGGCTGGCCTGCAACTGCTGACCGGATTCCCGCAACTGCCTGAGCTGTTGTTCCTGCAACCGTGCATCCGTGGCCTGGCTTTCCAGGGTGATATCCCGCCGCTTGTGGTAATAGTTCAGTTCGTCCTCGATTTCTTCGATAGTGGACTGTGAAACGAGATTTTCGGAAGCCAGCCCGCGCTGCCGCTCGATGCTGCGGGTCAGGCGCACGATCTGGTAGTCGATTTCGACCAGGCTCTTCTTGTGTGAAAGGCGATTCTGCTCCAGTTGCAGTTCCAGCGTGCGCATGAAGTTGAGCTGCTCGGCTACCTCGGCCTCGCGCCCCAGCACGACCAGTTGCAGGTTGGTATTGGACAGTTCGGCGACCATCTCGCCCGCCGCAACCCGGGCACCGTCCTCCACCAGCACGCGCTCCACCCGGCCGCCCTCGATGGCGTCGAGGTATACCGTGCGGCGCGGCATCAGGCGGCCGCGCAGGGGTATGAAATCTTCGAACGTCCCGACGGTCACTTCAGACACGGCGATGCGGCCGGCGTCGACGCTCAGGCTGCGTCCGCCGAGCAGCGTATCGGTGAGCCACCAGGCAAAGCCCGCCATCAACAGGAGTAGTGCGAAAATGCCCGCGGTCCGGTACGGCGAAAAGCCCTTCTCGACCCGGCGGTCCATGCCCTGCCCGGACATGCTGACGCCCGTCGAGGTTCGTTTTTCCGAGAGTTGCCTGATGTCGTTCACGGTTCTTGCCGTTTCCCGTTTGCTGGTAATGCAGTATTGCTTATGCAAATAACGAGCCATTTTATAAGCGACTGATATTCCAGTATAAAAAATTACCCATCCAAGACATCGGTCAGAAAACTGTACGAAAACGGACAACTGGTGTACGATTTCGGACATTCCACCAGTGTGCCGACATGAGCGAAAAAATCGGGAAAATTCTGGTCGTCGATGATGACGAAGACATCCTGACCGCCGCGCAGCTGTTACTGCGCAGGAACTTTGCCGGGGTGGTCACGACCCGCGCAGCGGAGGACATTCCCACCCTGCTCGGGCAGCACGATTTCGACGTGGTGCTGCTCGATATGAACTTCGGCCCCGGCGAGTCATCCGGGCGCCAGGGGCTGGAATGGCTCGAGCGCATCCTCGAGATCGATGCGCAGATGGTGGTCGTCATGATCACGGCCCACGGCAGCGTGGATACGGTGGTCGAAGCGATGAAGCACGGGGCGACCGATTTTGTCTCCAAGCCCTGGCAGAATGAAAAGGTGGTGGCCACCCTGTCGGCTGCCGTCAGCCTGCACCGCAGCCGCGCAGAAACCGAGTCGTTGAGGCGAACCAACCGCGTACTGCGCGAGGCCGCGTCGGCGCCGCGCGACCATCTGGTCGGGCAATCAATCGCGATGAACGACGTGCTCTCGATCGTCGGCCGTGCTGCGCCCACCGATGCTAATGTGCTGATCCTCGGTGAAAACGGGACCGGAAAGGAACTCGTGGCACGGGAAATTCACCGCCAGTCAGCTCGTTCAGGCCAGGTGTTCCTGGCCGTGGACCTGGGTTCCATCAGCGAGACCCTGTTCGAGTCCGAGTTATTCGGCCACCGCAAGGGTGCGTTCACCGGCGCCTCCAATGACCGCCCCGGTCGTTTCCAGGCAGCCCACGGCGGTACCCTGTTTCTCGACGAAATCGGCAACCTGCCGATGCATCTGCAGGCCAAGCTGCTGAGCGCCCTGGAAACGAGGACCGTGACGGCCGTGGGCTCGGATCAGCCCGAAGCGGTTGACGTGCGCGTGATCGCGGCGACCAACACGCCGGCCGAAGTACTCCGCGACGCTCGCCGATTCCGTCCTGACCTGCTGTTCCGGCTGAACACGGTGGAACTGACCGTTCCCCCCCTGCGTCAGCGTCTCGACGACGTCATGCCCATCGCTCGTTACTACGCGGAAATCTATTCGCGCAAGTACGGTAAACGGCTTAAAACGTTTTCGCCGCGCGCCGAGCAGGCCATGTGTGCCTACGACTGGCCCGGCAACGTTCGCGCACTGCGGCACGCGGTGGAGCGGGCGGTGATCCTGGCCCGCAACGATGTACTCGAGGCGACCGACCTGCAGTTACAGGGCGGACCGGCCTCCCATACCCGCACGGAAGAAGTCGAGCGGCCGGCGCTGAACCTGGAACAGATGGAAAAGCAGGCCGTGGAGCAGGCCTTGCACCAGAACAAGTTCAATATCTCGCGGGCCGCGAAAGCACTCGGGCTGACGCGTGCTTCCCTGTACCGGCGGATGGAAAAACATGGCCTATAGGCATTTTGCGCTGCAGCTCGTCGTGCGCAGCGCGTGGCTGGTGCTGACGATGGCGGTACTCACCTGGTTGCTGGTCCAACCGGGTCTGCACGGCCTGACCCTGCTCGCGCTCACGGTACTGGTGCTTTCCGTGACCGAACTCTGGCACCACGTCAGCCGCACGAACCGCAACCTGGCCCGTTTCCTTGAATGCGCCCGTCACTCGGACTTTTCTCAGCGGTTTCCCGACCGGGGCATGGGCAGCGGATTCGACGAACTCGGGCAGGTCTACAACGACATCCTCGAGCGGCAACGCGCCGCGCATGCCCGCAAGGAGGCTGGAAACCGCCACTTGCGGGCGATGATCGAACACATCCCGGTACCGCTGATGACGGTGCACGACGATCACTCCATCACCTTGCAGAACAACGCCGCGCGGCGCCTGTTCGGCGCAGCTGCGGTGAGCCGGCTCGATGACCTGGCACAGTTCGGCGAGAGCTTTCGCCAATCCGTGGAATGGTCCGTGCCGGGCGTTCGCGAACTGGTGGCCTTCACCGTCGAGAACGTGGAGTACTGCCTGACGCTGGCCGCCACTGAGATCATCAGCGAAGGCCGTAAGGAGCGGTTGATTTCGCTGCAGGACATCCAGACCGAACTCGACCAGTCGCAGGCTCAGGCCTGGCAGGACCTGGTGCGCGTGCTGACACACGAGATCATGAATTCGATCACGCCGGTCACGTCGCTGGCGGCAACGGCCAGGGACGTGGTTGACGACATCATGGAAAAAACGACGGCGGATGACCCGATGGCCGAGGACCTGGAAAACCTGAAACTGGCGGTCGCGACGCTTTCCCACCGCTCGAGCGGGCTGATGAACTTCGTCGACAGCTACCGGCAGATCACCAGGCTGAAACCACCAGACAAGCGACGTATCGCGCTGCTTGATCTGTTCGAAAACACCACCCGGCTGGCGCGCGCCGAGTGGGCGGATAAGGACGTCGTGCTGGAGTTCGATGTGCAGCCAAAGGGGCTGGACGTGATGGCGGACAGGGATCTGCTGGAACCGGTTTTGCTGAACCTGCTGCGCAATGCGTGGCAGGCGGCGGCTGTTGACGGGCCGGCAAGGATCGAGCTGTCGGCGCGCCTCAACCGGCGCGGTCGCGTGGTGATTGAGGTGCGGGATAATGGCCCGGGCGTGCCCGAAGGCATGGCCCGGCAGATATTTGTGCCCTTTTTTACCACCAAGGAGAACGGCTCAGGTGTTGGGCTGGCGCTGGCCCGGCAGGTGATGATTGCACATGGCGGCTTTATCCGGCTTGTCAATGGGCCAGGGGGGGCGGTATTCGTTTTGACGTTCTAGGGAGCGGATCTTCTGGCGCCAGGGTAATAAACCATGGCTTTTGCTCCGGCTCCCATTTCCCCCCGGCTCGGGTAAAGCCCGGTTTTTCTGCTTGGTTCTCCCTGGCTTAAGCCTTACCATTAATGGTTCGGGCCGGCTTTTGTTGAAGCGGTTCGAACGGGGTGACAAGTAAAAATCGGGCGAGAAAACAAAAACCAGCGCCCACAAAACCTGTTTTCATGAACGAGGATCCGTCATGTGCTCGATTTTTGGCGTATTGGAAGTACGCCAGGACCCTAAAACGGTCCGCAATATGGCCCTGCGGCAGTCACGTCTGTTGCGTCACCGCGGGCCGGACTGGAGTGGTATTTACACGGCAGACAACGCGGTACTGGCGCATGAGCGCCTGTCTATCGTGGACGTCAATACCGGCGCCCAGCCTCTGATCAGCGAAAGCGGCCTGCAGGCGTTGGCCGTCAACGGTGAAATCTACAACCACCAGGACATCCGCGGCCGTTTTGCAGGAAATTACGCGTTCAAGACGCATTCCGATTGCGAAGTCATCCTGCCGCTCTACCTCGAGCAGGGTACGGGCTTTCTTGACGAACTCAGCGGCATGTATGCTTTCTGCCTGTACGACGAAGAAAAAGACGCCTGGATGATGGCGCGCGACCCGATCGGCATCATCCCGTTGTATTACGGCCACGACGGGCACGGACAGCTGTTCGTCGCTTCCGAGATGAAGGCCCTGGTGGACGTCTGCAACCAGGTGCAGGAATTTCCTCCCGGCCACTACTGGTGCAGCGGCGAGGAACAGCCGGTTCGCTGGTACAACCGCGACTGGCAAGACTTTGAAACCGTTCGCGATGCACTGACCGACCGCGATGCCCTGCGCCAGGCGATGGAAGACGCGGTCGTCAGTCACCTGATGACCGACGTGCCCTATGGCGTGTTGCTCTCCGGCGGCCTTGATTCGTCCATCACGGCGGCACTGGCTGCAAAACACGCGGACATGCGCGTGGAAGAACACGAGGAGGAGCCGGCCTGGTGGCCTCGCCTTCACTCCTTTGCCGTCGGGCTGGAGGGTTCGCCCGACCTGCTTGCCGCCCAGCGTGCCGCGGACCACATCGGCACCGTGCACCATGGTTTCACCTTCACCATCCAGGAAGGCCTGGACGCCCTCGAGGAAGTGATTTACCACCTCGAAACCTACGACGTGACCACCATCCGTGCCGCGACCCCGATGTTCCTGATGGCGCGCAAGATCCGCGCCATGGGCATCAAGATGGTGTTGTCCGGCGAAGGTGCGGACGAAATATTCGGCGGCTACCTGTATTTTCACAAGGCGCCTGATGCGCAGGCCTTCCACGAGGAGACCGTGCGCAAACTGTCCCGCCTGCACAGCTACGACTGCCTGCGCGCCAACAAGTCCATGTCGGCCTGGGGCGTTGAGGCGCGGGTGCCCTTCCTCGACAAGGAGTTCCTGGATGCCGCAATGCGCATCAACCCCGCTGACAAGATGATCACCCAGGGCCGGATCGAAAAACAGATCCTGCGCGAGGCATTCTGCCACCTGTTGCCCGACGACATAGCCTGGCGGCAGAAAGAGCAGTTTTCCGATGGGGTGGGCTATGGCTGGATCGACGCGGTCAAGGACTTTACCGAAAAGCAGGTCAGCGACGCCGAGATGGCGCGCGCGCCGGGACGCTTTCCCTTCAATTCACCGGATTCGAAAGAGGCCTACTGGTTCCGCAGCGTTTTCGAGCGGCACTTCCCGTTGGCCTCCGCGGCGCAAACCGTGCCGGGCGGCCCCACGGTGGCCTGCAGCACGCCCGAAGCGATTTTGTGGGACAAGGCCCTGCAGGAAATGAATGACCCATCCGGCCGCGCGATGCGCAGCGTTCACAAGGATGCTTACTGAAATGAGCCATACGACAAAACAATTCCTGGTCCAGAAGTTCGGCGGCACCTCGCTGGCTGACCTGAGAGGATTTGACGCCAGTGCTTCGGTCATCGGCGAGTACACCGGTGAATACCGGGTCATCGTGGTGCTGTCCGCCGTCAAGGGCGTGACAGACTTGCTGTTGGCCGCCATCGATACGTCGATCAGTGGGGAAGACGGCTGCGTGCACCTGGACGAAGCCATCCGGCGTGAACGGGCCATCATCGATGACCTGGCCGCGCAGGGCGTTGCAACGCCCGTGGCCGGCGAGTTTCTCCAGGAACAGGAGGCCGTGCTGTCGCGCATGGTGGAAGGCATCCGCCTGCTGGGACAATGCCCGGACGAGACCCGGGCGCGTATCCTGGCTACCGGTGAAGGTTTTTCCAGCCGCCTGATGGTGGATGTGTTGCAGGGTCGTGGCTACCAGGCGCAATGGTCTGATACCGATGTGCTGCCGCTCGCCAACGAGGCGTGGCTGGACTCCCTGGTGGACGTCGAGGCCGCTATCCCCCTGCTCAGGGAACGCCTGGCCACCGACAGCCAGGTTATCGTTTTGCCCGGTTTCTATGGGCGTAACGCGGATAACAAGATCCAGTTACTGGGTCGCAACGGCACGGATTATTCGGCGGCCGTTCTGGCGGCGGCGTCCGGCGCCGGGCTGTGCCAGATCTGGAAAGAGGTCGATGGTTTCTTCACGGCTGACCCGCGCATCGTCAAAAATGCCCGCTGCCTGGAAGAAGTTTCTTACGAAGAAGCCATGGAACTGACCTATTACGGCGCCAACGTGATCTCGGCCAAGGCCCTGATGCCGCTGGCTGCAAAAGGCATTCCCTGCCAGGTAAGAAATACCTATGACTCGGCCAAACCGGGCACCCTGGTGCACGGCAACGCCAAGCGTGCAGAAACCGTGCGCGGCATCTCGCATATGCATGATGTATCGACCATTACGCTGCAGGGTGGCTTCCTGCGCGGCCGCATCGGCGTCGCGCAGCGGGTGATGGGTACGCTGGCCAGCGTGTCCGTGTCGACCCTGCTGATCGTGCATTCGTCTTCTGAATATAGCCTTACTATCTGTGTCCGGCAGGTCGATGCGGACAAGGCCCTGCGCGCCCTCAAGGAAGAGTTCCATTTCGAGTTGCTGCACGAACTGCTCGAGGACATCAATGTGCTCGATGACCGGGCCGTGATCTCCCTGGTGGGGGAGGGTATGAAACACAGCCGTGGCATCGCCGCCCGTTTCCTGACGGCCATTTCCACCGCCGGCGTCAACGTCGAGGTGATTGCCCAGGGGTCGACCGAATTCTCCATCTCCGTGGTCGTGCAGGGCGAGGACGCACAGGCGGCAGCGCGCTCCTGCCACACCGCTTTTTTCGGCCAGTCGATCCACGTCGACGTGGTCCTGCTGGGCTGTGGCAACGTCGGTGGCGAGTTACTGGACCAGTTCCAACGCCAGGAAAGCATGCTGGCCAGCCACCACGTGGACCTGCGTGTGCGGGCCATTGCCAGCAGCGAGAAATTGCTGGTGGCGGACGATGTCATCGATCTTGCGAACTGGCGTGAACAGCTGGAGAAAGCCGGCAAACCGTGGCAACTCGAGGACATCACCGTACTGCGCAAGCGCCTGGGGCTGCTCAGTCCAACCCTGATCGATTGCACGACAGATGAGAAACTGGCCGGCGAATACGTGCGTTTCCTGGACAGCGGCTACAACATCGTGGCGGCGAACAAAAAGGCCAACACCTCCGGTTATCCGTATTACGTCGAAATGCGCGAGGCCGAGAAGCGGAATTTCCGCAAGTTCCTGTATGAAACCAACGTTGCCGCGGGCCTGCCGTTCATCGATACCCTGCAAAGCCTGATCCGTTCCGGCGATGAACTGGTCACCTTTGAAGGCATTCTGTCCGGCTCCCTGTCGATGATCTTTGGCCTGCTCGAGGACCGTGTCCCGCTGTCACAGGCGGTCACCCGGGCGATGGAACTGGGTTACACCGAACCCGATCCACGCGACGACCTGTCCGGTATGGACGTGGCGCGCAAACTCCTGATCATCGCCAGGGAAGTGGGTCTGCACCTGGAACTGGATGACATCGAGGTCGAACCCGTGGTCCCGCTCGGCGTGGTCGGCCACGTGGACCGGGCAGAGCTGATCGATACGCTGAAAACACTGGACGGCGACTTTTCGCGGCGGATTGAAGCAGCGGCGGAAGAAGGAAAAATACTGCGCTACGTGGCCCGGCTTGAAGAAGGCCGCTGCAGGGTTTCCATCGAGGCGGTGGAAAAAAGCAAACCCCTGGGCGCAATCCGCGACGGCGAGAATGCCCTGGTCATTCATTCACAATACTACCAACCCATCCCGATGGTGCTGCGCGGTTACGGCGCCGGCGCCGCCGTCACGGCAGCCGGTGTCTTTGGTGATCTGCTCAAGACGGTATGGAGACCCCTGGACAACTGAACATGAACGAAACAACCGGATCTTACAGAGACCAGCCCCTGTCGGTATACGCGCCAGCTTCGATCGGCAACATGTCGGTCGGCTTTGACGCACTGGGGCTGGCGCTGGCGCCCGTCAACGGAGCCCTGCTGGGCGACGTCGTCACCCTGTGTGAACAGCCCGCTGAAGGGGGGGACTGGCTACTGGAGCTGGAGGGCGCTTTTGCGCACGCCTTGCCGCAGGACCAGGAGGACAACATCGTAATCAGCTGCTGCCGCCTGTACCAGGAAACAGCCGGGCGAGCGGGTTATGACATCCGGCCACTCAAGGTCACGCTGGAAAAACGCCTGCCCATTGGCAGTGGCCTGGGTTCCAGCGCCAGCTCCGTGGTGGCCGCGCTGGAGGCATTGAACCGCTGGCATGCACAGCTATTGCCGGCCCAGGAACTGTTTGGCCTGATGGCGCAAATGGAAGGGTCAATCAGCGGTGAAGTCCACCTCGACAACGTGGCGCCCTGCCTTTACGGCGGCTTGAGGCTGTGCCCGCCGGGGAGCCAGCAGGAATATGCATTGCCCTGGCCGGCAGCCTGGCGCGCCGTGGTCTGCTGGCCGGGCACCCGGTTGGAGACGCGCAAGGCGCGGGCCGTGTTGCCGGAGGAAGTCACGCGCAAGGTGGCGGTTCGGCATGGCGCCCAGTTTGCCCAGTTTGTGCACGCACTGCATTCCGGCAACGCCCAGTTAGCGGCGGATTGCGTGGTGGATCACATTGCCGAACCCTATCGCAAGTCCCTGCTGCCAGGATTCGATGAGGCCCGGGTCGAGTTGACCGAACTGGGCGCACTGGCGGTCGGGATTTCCGGCTCCGGGCCCACGCTGTTTGCACTGGTCAACGACTTCGAAGTCGCCAATCGCGTGGCGTATTGGCTGGATGAAAACTACAAGCAGAACGAAACGGGATTCGTCCATGTGTGCCGCGCTGACCTCGGCGGCGCGCGCTGTATCGATTGAACCCCGGGCCGGAGAGGTATGCGCGCCGATGAAACTGAGTAACATCAAGCACAAGTCCGAGCAGGTCAGTTTCCGCGAGGCGGTACTGCAGGGCCTGGGACGCGACCAGGGCCTGTTTTTCCCGCAATCGTTCGAAACCCTGGATGATGTGGACGGTTTGTTGCAGGAAAGTTTCGTTCCGCGCAGCGTGGCCGTGCTCAGGCACCTGGTCGGCGACGAAATCGAGGAGCCCACCTTGCAGGCAATGGTGGCCTCAGCCTTCGATTTCCCGCTGGAGGTTCCTGCGCTGGACGACCATGTGCGGGCGCTGGAACTGTTCCATGGCCCGTCGCTGGCGTTCAAGGACTTCGGTGCACGTTTCATGGCGCGATGCCTGGCCGAGTTCCATGACGGCGGGCCGATGACCATCCTGACAGCGACTTCCGGGGATACCGGCGCGGCGGTGGCGCATGCCTATTTCAACCAGCCGGGTATCGACGTGGTCATCCTCTATCCGAAAGGGAAAATTTCACCGTTGCAGGAAAAACTGTTTTGCACCCTGGGCGGCAACGTCCGGACCATCGCGGTGGATTCAGATTTTGATGCCTGCCAGCAGTTGGTGAAACAGTCTTTCGAGGACCCGGAACTCAAGCAAGTGCTGGGCCTGAACTCGGCCAACTCGATCAACATGGCGCGCCTGATGGCACAGGTCTGTTATTACTTCGAGGCCGGCGCGGCCGTTTCGGATCCCGGGCACATGGTCCTGTCCGTGCCCAGCGGAAACTTCGGCAACGTCACCGCCGGCCTGATTGCGCGCCGTATCGGCCTGCCTTACAAGCGCATCATCGCGGCGACCAACGCAAACGACACGGTGCCGCGCTTCCTGGCCTCCGGCCACTGGGACCCCAACCCGACGGTGACCACGATCACCAACGCGATGGACATCTCGTTACCCAACAATTTCCCGCGGGTGCTGGAGATGGACAAACACCACGGGCTGCCGCTGATGGACCTGCTGACCTCTACCTCGCTGGACGACGAGGAAACACGTGGAGCCATGCGTATCCTGTACGCGCGAGGCTACCTGGCCGACCCTCATTCCGCGCTGGCCTGGCAGGCCCTGGACCGTTCCCTGGAAGATGATGAAGAAGGTGTTTTCCTGTGCACCGCCCACCCGGCCAAGTTCCTGGAGGTGATGGAAGAGACCCTGGGCATGGACCTTCCCTTGCCTGCCGAACTGGAGGCCGTGAAGGATCTGGACGTGCTTTCCGGGCTTATTCCCGGCGACTTCAGCGCGCTGAAGGACGATTTGCTGGCGCGAAAACCGTAAGATGTATCTGCAGTGAACCGCTTCCACAGCAGAATAGACGTTGAACCGTTTGCAACAGAACGGCTAATGGGTGATTCATGAAAAAGACTGCGGCATGGCTGGTACGGCACGCGCTGGAACAGATCGGGGTGCGCTACACCTTCGGCATTCCAGGGGTGCACAACATCGAGCTGTATGATGAACTGCGTGATTCAGAGAGCATTCTGCCTTTGCTGGTAACCCACGAAGGCGGCGGGGCTTTCATGGCGGATGCGGTCTCGCGTCTTTCCGGCCAGGTCGGGGTGCTGGTCGTGGTGCCGGCCGCCGGTCTCACCCATGCCATGAGCGGTATCGGCGAGGCCTACCTCGACGGCGTCCCGATGCTGGTTATTTCCGGCGGGATTCGCAACGACCTGGCGCAGGGATTCCAACTGCACGAGGTGGATCAACAGGCCCTGATGCGCACGCTGACCAAGGCGACATTCAAGGTCGAAAGTTATGACGAGGTCGTGGCCACCGTCTATCGCGCCTACCGCACGGCGATTGAAGGCGAACCCGGCCCGGTTTTCCTGGAGATCCCGGCCAACCTTCAGCTGCTCAGCGCCGAGACCGGCCCCATCCCGGAGTTCGAAGCGGACATCCTGCGGCCGGCACTGGATACCACGGCAGTCGAGGCCGCTGTCCGGTTGCTGGCAACGTCCAGCAACCCCGGCCTCTTTGTCGGCTGGGGCGCACGTCACGTCATGGATGATGTTCGCAGGATCGCCGAACACCTCGGCGCGCCCGTGGCGACGACCCTGCAGGGCCTGGCTGCATTTCCAGCTGACCACCCGTTGCACACCGGTATGGGCTTTGGCCCCTCCTCGGTCCCGGCGGCGGAGAATGCCTTTGCCGACTGCGACGCGATGCTGGCCATCGGCACGCGCTTTGCCGAGATATGCACCGGCAGTTACGGTGCGGTTCCGCCAAAAAAACTGGTGCATGTCGATATCAATCCCCGGGCCATCGGCCGGAATTACCCCGTGGCAGTGGCCATCCATGCCGACGCGCGGGACGCCGTCCCGGCCATTGCCGACGCCCTGTTGGAAGCATCACCGCCACGTGCGTGGAAGGACCGGGCCGAGTCCATCGCCGCGGACAAGGCTGCCTGGATCGAAGAGTGGTATTCCCACGATTCCGGCGATCGGGTCAACCCGGCCCGTTTCTTCGGCGCCCTGCGCGGGAAACTGGACAACGACGCCATCGTGGTGGCCGACGACGGCAACCATACCTTCCTGACGGCCGAGTTGTTGCCGATACCGGAAGGTGGCAGCTATATTTCTCCGACCGATTTCAACTGCATGGGTTACTGCGTGCCGGCCACCATCGGCGCCAAGTTGGTGCAGGCGGAGCGGCAGGTGGTCGGTATCGTCGGAGACGGCGCGTTCATGATGACGGCAATGGAATCCGTGACGGCCGTCAATCATGGCCTCGGTATCGCCTGGTTCGTTTTCAATGACGGCGAATTGTCCCAGATAGCCCAGGCCCAGGAAATGCCCTATCAACGCACCACCTGCACGACCCTGGGCACGCTGGATTACCGGCTTTTTGCCGAAGCGACCGGCAGTGGGTACGTGGTGATCGAAAACGATGCAGGTATCGCGGAGGGTATCGACAAGGCAATCGCCATGATGGCCGATGGCTACCCCGTGATCGTCGATGTGCGCATCGACTACTCGAAAAAGACCCGCTTCACGGTCGGCACCGTGAAGACCAACATCAAGCGCTTCGATACCCGCAACAAACTGAGGATCATCAGCCGGGCGCTGTGGCGAAAGCTGAAAAAGCAAAAATCCCGATCATAAGGAACACCAGTGCCAGCTTGACGGCCGTGGCCACCACCATGCCAAGCCAGGCGCCGACACCGGCGCGGCCGGAACTCACGATATCGTTGCCGCCGCTGAGTTCGCCGATCATGGCCCCGATAAACGGCCCCAGCAGCATGCCGACCAGGCCGAAAAAGATTCCCACGATGGCGCCGAGCGTTGCGCCCCAGAATGCCCGGGACGAGGCGCCCAGGTAACGGGCCCCGGCGGCGCCGGCGACAAAATCCACGATCCAGGCGACGGTGGCCAGCGCCG
Source organism: Lysobacterales bacterium (assembly GCA_036351055.1). Classification (GTDB taxonomy): domain Bacteria; phylum Pseudomonadota; class Gammaproteobacteria; order Xanthomonadales; family SZUA-36; genus JABDPF01. The sequence continues at coordinate 18,622 of JAZBOH010000082.1, read as the reverse complement.
CCAGGATGCCGATGGTTACCCAGCCCACGTTCTGGAAATCGCCGATCCAGGCGCCTACAAACAGGCCGGCGAACACCAGGGGAACACCGGGCATGGCGGGAATGACCGTACCGGCCAGCCCGGCAATTACCATCAGGCCGGCCAGCAGCCACAGCAGGATCGTCCAGTCCATGAAACTCCTTACAAAGGTTTTGTCCCGTCAATAAGCCTCATTATCCCCAATTCCAGGAAGACTTTCTGACAAAGGCAGTCGTTTCCCTCGGCACGGGCGGCGATCAGGCTTTCAATGGCGTTTCAGATCGACCCACTTGCACAGGGCGCGCACCGCCCGGTCGGCCGAACGGAATACCGGAAGCCCCCCGGATTTCAACCTTTCGGCAAACGGATCATAACGGCTGCCGGCGTCGACCACGGCCACCAGTGGCTTGTCGCTGGCAGCCGCCACCCGGGGCAACAACTGGGCGATGGAACCCGGATCTTCGATGGATTCCTGGTGACCTTCGCCCCTGGGCAAGGTCTGCAAAGCCGGGGTCAGTGGCACGATACCAACGACGGCGGCATCGATACCCGGGTCGGCAAGGATTTCCACCATCATGTCCGCATAAGCGGTGTCGCCGGCCATTGGCGTGATGTCGAAGGGATTCTTGACATCGACCAGGCGGTCGAGACGGTTGTCAAACAGGATCTTCGCGATGGCTTCCTCAGTCCGCGCCCCAAATGCCGGCAGCAGCAGTTCCGTTCCATGTGAACGGATGGAATCCGCCATGCCGACCGATTCGTAACCGGCATTGGACACGGCCGCCAGGCGGTTTCCCGCGGCGCGCTTGCCTCGCAAAGGCAGTGTCAGGCGGAGAAAGTCGGTGAACTCGCCAAAGCTGGAGGCGACAAAAGCTCCAGCCTGGGAAATGGCGTTTTCGCATACCGCGTAATCGCCGGCCACGGAAGCGGTGTGACCGGCAGTGGCTGACCGGCCCTCGGAAGTCCGCCCGGCCTTGTAGAAAACCACGTCCTTACCCAGCGCCACGGCCGCCTTGACCGCCGCCGCGAAAACATGGCCGTCGTATGGTCGAAAACCCTCGATGTAGATCGCAAAAACGTCGATGGCAGGGTCGTCTTTGATGTAGGCAAGCAAGTCGCCCGCGGTAAGGTCGATCTGGTTGCCGATGGAAAGGGCATAGGTCGGGTTGAGCCAGGGCTCGTCGCTCAGGGTGGAGATAATGAAAGCGCCGGACTGGGAGATGAAGCACAGGCCGCTCGGTTGTTCACCCATTGATTTTTGCAGCTTGCAATCGGGAATGAACAGGGTGTCGTAGCGCCCCGGCCGGGAGATGACCCCCAGTGAATTGCCACCAAGGAACAGTGGTCCACCGCCTTCCTGCAGGTGGCAGTCACGAATGCGGTCCATAAGGCCTGCCTCGAGCACCCGGCTACCCTGCTTTTCGCCGATGCCGCCGGGAATGAGAATGACCGTGTTGGCCTTGTCGTGTTCGATCAGTTCGTTGATCACGCTCGTGACCTGGTCCGCCCCGACCGCGACCACGAATAGGTCAACCTTGCCGGGCAGCTCCTTAACGCTGGTCACGCAGGGCACGCCGTCAATCGCTTCCGATGCCGGGTGGACCACGTGCAGCCGGGTCGGATCGAACCCACTCTTCAGCATGTTTTTGAGTATGATCCGGCCCATGTTCTGCTTTTGATCCGAGACACCGATGAGCGCCGCCGATTGCGGTTTGAGCAGGCTGCCGAGTTTGTCGACAGGCCGCTGCTCGCGAAGCGGCCGGGCCGGGCTAAAGCGGCACACGCCGTCGAGCGGCGCCATTCTTCCGTGGCTGGCGACATAGGGATTGACCTCGACTTCTTCGAGGAAGAAGCTCGCGTCCGGATTCACCGCGGAGAAGTGGTTGGCGAGATCGATGAAAGCCTGGAAGCAATGAATGAGGATCGAGTCATCCAGCAATCGGCGAGAGCCGCGCATGGCGCCGGACAGTCGCTCGAAGCTCAGCGTACTGCGAAACAGTTCAAAAAACTGCTCGCCGTCGATCGTGCCGGTGGGTGCAATAGCCACCGCCGCGCCTTTGCGGGTCTGGCGGGCCAGTATCTCCATCTCGACACCGCCCAGCCCGGCCGAAATGATCGGCCCGAACTCCTCGGTGGAGCGGATGCCGACAAACAGCTCAGTTGCAAAGCCCTGAGCATCGGGCGGCACGTAGGAACACAGGAGAATGCCGACAATGCGGTCCGTTACCCGTTGCTCCAGGCCACGACCGCGCCGTCCGGCAAGCGCCGCCGGAACCTCACCCTCGTGGTTCTCAAGGTAAGCCGCGTAGGTCTCGGGCACTTCACGCAGCATGAGATCGAACGCGGCTTCAACCGCCCCGATTTCGCGCGCAACGATGCGCACCCCGCGGGCGTCGGTCTTGTGCGTTATGTCCGGAGAAACGATCTTGAGAACGACTTTATCTCCGCTCAGCTGTTCAAGGTCGGCAGGCGTAGGACGTCGTCCGATCGGTACCAGGCGGCTCGCTGGGGCCGCCTGGGCGCCGATGGCTTCCTGTATTCCGTAACACTCGTTTTCGTACAGGCTGGTGCGTCCGTCGGCGTGGGCTGTGGCGAGTATGCCCTGGATACGGTCTGTGTCGATGCTCATAAGGGTTTATTCATGCATAGGCAGCGGCCTGGTCACAGGCCACCGCGGTGTCAGCCGAGAGAACCGCCGCCAGGCCGGAGCCATTTTTGCCGATGGCTTCGGCCCATGCGCCGGCATGGGTCACGTCGATGGTTTCCGGGTCGAGCTTGCCAACTAGTTTCAGCGCGTCTCGTTTTGGCACGCCGGCGGCAAACAGGGCGTGGAAAAACTGGCCGGCGGCACGGCCGAAGCGGAATGCACGCTGGTTGACCGCGACGATCTTTTCGCCCTTGCGGGAAAACAAGGTTTCGACAAAGGCGAGTAAGCGATCCACCTCGAAGTCGAGCATCGGGGACGCAGCGCCCACCATGACCATGTTCTGGGCGCGGCGGTTGCCGGCGGCGCGGGCGAAATGGGCGGTGTCGACCATCACGATATTCTCAATGGCCGCGAGATCGGTAAGCAGCGCTTCGTGTTCCGGGTAGTTCGGAATATTGACAAATGGCGTTGTGCTGCTGACCACCCAGCCCCCGGGGCGCAGGTAGTGACGGTAACGCAGGGCTTCCAGTGGTTCCACCGACAGCACCATGTCAACCTTGCCGGCGGGGATAATATCAGACCAGATTTCCGAGTCGCCATAACGAAGGTTTGACTGCACCGCGCCACCGCGCTGAGCCATACCGTGCACTTCGGCCTGTTTGAAATGGAAGCCGGCATCCATCGCGGCGTGGTCGATGACAAACGCGATGGAAAGAATTCCCTGTCCACCCACACCGGCGACAATGATGTTTTTTTCCATTTTCCCGTCCTCAGATCGCTTTTCTCTTTTGCGCTTCAATGCAGGCCCGGCGGGCCACAACCACGCTCGGCCCATCGAATGCCAATTCTTCACGCAGCACTTCCACGTTCTGGGCGTGATGACGTGGAATCGGTTCGATAACGCGGAAGTGATCCTCGGAGATTCCGGTGCCAAGGATAATCTGGTCGAGGGTGGTGCCGGTCGACATTGAGCGCTGCGTACCCGTCATGCCCACGGTGCTGTTGTCCACCACCAGCACGTTGAGGTTGACGTTTTGCTGGACAGCGGACATCAGCGGTGTGATGCCGCCGTGCGAAAAGGTGCTGTCCCCGATCGCGGCGATCGCTGGAGCATAACCGGCATGGGCCGCGCCGGCCGCCATCCCGATCGATGCACCCATCGCAACGCAACTGTGCACGGCTTCCAGCGGCGGCAGTGCAGCCAGGGCGTAACAGCCGATATCGGAAAAAACCTGAGGGTCGTCGAAGGTGCTGAGCGCCTCATTGAGGGCCTTGAAGGAGTCCGTATGTGGACAGCCCTGGCACAGGGCGGGCGGACGGTTGGAAAGGTCGCCGGCGGCTTCGCAGGCGGTTGGAAGCGGCGCCATTTGCAGCGCCGCGCGCACGATATCCGGGTTGAGTTCGCCAGTGCGGGGGATCTCACCGGTCATGCGTCCCCTGATACGGATGCCCTCGAGCCCGAACAGGCCGCGCACGGCGCTTTCAACCAGCGGGTAGCCGTCTTCGAGGATCAGCAGTTCGTCGACGTGTTGCACGAGAGCGCGCACTTTTTCGGCCGGCAGGGGGTACTGGGCTATTGAAAGAACGGAGTGGTCATGGTCCGGCTCGAGGTTTTCGAACAGGTAATTGTGGGCCAGGCCACAGGCGATGATGCCGCTGTTTCCCCGCAATTCGAGCGAGTTATGCGGGCTTTCTTCGGCCAGGCGCAGCAGTTCAGGCTGTTTTTCGGTCAAGTTCCTGTACTGGACGCGGGCGTTGACCGGTATCAGGGTCCACTTGCGGATCTGCTTGTCTGGCTTGAGTTCGTTCTGGGGACGCGGCTTACGGGTCGCCACCGCAGTTCGGCTATGGGCGATACGGGTGACCAACCGAACCATGACCGGAACGCCCAGTGTTTCCGAGAGCTCAAAGGCCTCGAACATCAGGTCATAACACTCCTGCTGCCTGCGCGGTTCGAAACAGGGGATGAGCGCGAACTGGGCAAAATAGCGGCTGTCCTGTTCGTTTTGCGAAGAGTGCATGCCCGGGTCGTCGGCGACCGCCAGCACCAGGCCACCGTTGGTGCCGGTCACGGCGGAATTCATGAAGGCGTCGGCAGCGACGTTGAGGCCGACGTGCTTCATGCACACGAGGGCCCGCTTGCCCGCCCAGCTCATACCCAGGGCTTCCTCGTAGGCGACCTTTTCATTGGTCGACCAGAAGGCATGCACATCACCGGCCTTTTTCGTGCGTTGCTCGATAAATTCGAAGATTTCGGTTGAAGGTGTGCCGGGATAACCGTAGACGCCGCTCAGCCCGGCATGGATCGCGCCAAGGCCAATGGCCTCGTCGCCGAGGAGGATTTCTCTGTTCATCACTGTTCCCTTTTCAGGAGTTAACCCAGGGTCGCGAAGCGTTTTTAATTGCATTCCAGCGATCAGAACAGTGTACACGCCAGCACGGGCAGACCGCGCTGACAAGGGTCAACACACAGCCTGCTTTCAGATCCTTACTGGCCGGGCCAGGCGTCGAGGTGCACGTCTTTGCGGATCACCTGTGAGGGTGATCCGACGATCAGGGGGTCAGGGCCGTTCACGAACTCGTAGTCCTTGTCGGGGTAGTCCAGTTTGCTCAGGAAATGTTGCATGCAGTTGAGGCGGGCGCGCTTCTTGTCATCCGACTTGATGATGGTCCAGGGGCAGGAGGCTGTATCCGTGTAAAAAAACATCGCTTCCTTGGCCCGGGTGTACTCGTGCCACAGCCCAACCGAAGCCTTATCCACCGGGCTCAACTTCCATTGTTTCAACGGATCCTGCATACGCGAGGCGAAGCGGCTTTTCTGCTCTGACTGGGTGACTGAGAAGTAATACTTGAACAGTTGGATGCCCGAATTGACCAGCATGCGCTCGAATTCAGGGCACTGGCGCATGAACTCGAGGTATTCAGAAGAATTGCAGAAACCCATGACCCGCTCGACCCCGGCGCGGTTGTACCAGGAACGGTCGAGAAAAAGGATTTCGCCCATGGTTGGCAAGTGCGTCACGTAACGCTGGAAATACCACTGGCCGCGTTCGTGGTCGGTCGGTTTCTCCAGCGCAACCACCTTGGCTGCACGCGGGTTGAGGTGTTCCATGAAACGCTTGATCGTACCGCCCTTACCGGCCGCATCACGGCCTTCGAAAATGATGACGATTTTCTGGCCGGTGATCTTGACCCAGTTCTGGACCTTGAGCAGTTCGATTTGCAGGAGAGCCTTTTCTTTCTCGTATTCGCTGCGCGGTATCCGGTCGGTATAAGGGTACTTGCCCTCCTTGAACAGGTCGCCGATGGCCTTGGGATCCTGGCGAAGACGTGAGATCGTCTCCGAACTGTATTCGGCGCTGTTGCTTTTTTCCGCTCCGGATGATGCGGCTTCTGTTTCAGTATCCGTTCGTTTCATTCCGTTTCCATGTCCCGCTGCTGGCTTCATGCCGCCCCTGGCGGCCCAAACCACCACTATAACAACGTCGCCGGGGTTTTAGAAAATTTCCCTGATTCGGGACAACAGCGCAGTAGCCTGCTTGCGGTCCCTGGCGCCCAGCTTGTCGAATTTCTCTTTGAGAAACGCCATGTGTTTCGGGAACTCCTTCTCAAAAACCTTTTCCCCGTGCCGGGTCAGCGCGACAATGGTTTTGCGCCCGTCGCCCTCGACCGACCAACGTTCGACCAGTCCTTTCTGTTCCAGGCGGTCGATCACCCCGGTCAGCGTGCCCTTGGTGATCAGGGTCACGTCGCCGATATCTTTGCAGGTCATGCCGTCGGTTCCGCCGATGGTGAAGATGACCCGTGCCTGGGAAGGTGTCAGGTCGGAACCGGACCTGCGCAAGCCCTCGGCGTCGTACAGTGAAAACGCCTGGTAGGCTGCGGCCAGTTCCTGCATCAGGGGAATGAATGCCTCGGTTGAGGCGCTTTCTGCGGTTAATTTACTCATCGTTCAATTCACCCGGAAAGGAATACACATGTTCGCATGAGAACATCTCCATGTTACGGGCAAAATGCCCGTGGCCGTAATGACTTACGTCAACGGCCTTTCAGGCTGATTTGCGGTTCGCCTGCAGAGACTCCAGGTGTTCGATGATCGATAGCGCAGCCTCGCGCGCATCGGCAATCGCGGTGACAACGAGGTCCGAGCCACGAACCATGTCGCCCGCGGCGAAGATCGCGGGGTTGCTGGTCTGGCCCGGCAAGCGGTCTTTCATACGCACCAGGCCGCGGTCATCGGTTTCCACGCCGATGCCATTGAGCCATTCGGGCGGGCTGGGTTGGTAACCGAAGGCAAAGATCAAGGCCGTGGCCGCCAACACCTCTTCACTGCCGGGAACGGGCTCGGGGCGGGCCCTGCCGCCTTGGGTCGCAACCAGGCGGGGGCGCACGACTTCCAGTCCGGTCAGCCGTTTTCCGTCGTGTTTCAGGCCGGTCGGCTGGGTATTGAACTCGAATTTCACACCTTCCTTCATGGCGTGTTTCACCTCGCGCGGTGAGCCTGGCATATTTGCCTGGTCGCGGCGGTAGACGCATTGCACGGAGGCGGCCCCCTGGCGGATCGCCGTGCGTACGCAGTCCATCGCGGTATCGCCGCCACCAAGCACCAGCACTTGTTCACCGGCCAGGTCGATATGCGGAAAGTCGGGTAATTCCAGGCCATACATATGGGAAGTCTGGCCGATCAGGTACTCGAGCGCCGGGACGATGCCGCCCTTGTCGGCGCCGGGCAGGCCGGCGTCGACCGGCTTGTAGGTGCCGGTTCCGAAAAACAGCGCATCGTGCATGTTTTCCAGTTCATCGGCCAGGATATCGCGGCCGATCTCGCAATTGAGCTTGAAATGTACGCCCGCGCCTTCGAGTATTTCGCGCCGGCGCCGCATCACCGCCAGTTCGAGTTTGAAGTCGGGGATGCCAAAACTCAGCAGGCCGCCAATCTCGGGGTAACGATCGTAAACCGTGACGCTGATCCCGTTGCGGGTCAAGACGTCCGCACAAGCCAGCCCGGCCGGCCCCGCGCCGACGATACCCACGCTCCAGGGCCGGGTTTTGACCCGCGACAAATCGGGCCGCCAGCCCTGCTTCAGGGCCTCGTCAACGATGTAGCGCTCGATCGCGCCGATGGTGACCGCGCCGAAACCGGTGGCCAGCGTACAGGCCTGTTCGCACAAGCGATCCTGCGGGCAGATTCGTCCACAGACTTCAGGCAGGCTGTTGGTTTCATGGCACAGCGTGGCGGCTTCCATGATGCGGCCTTCCTCGGCCAGTTTCAGCCAGTTCGGGATGTAGTTGTGAACCGGGCACTTCCATTCACAGTAGGGGTTGCCGCAATCCAGGCAGCGCTCGGCCTGGGCGGCCGCATCCTCGCTGCTGAACGGTTTATAGATTTCGCGGAACTCGGAGCGACGAACCTCGATGGGGAACACATCCGGGTCACGGCGCGCCTGTTCCAGGAAGGCGAAGTGGTCGGGTTTACGTTTCATTTTCCGGACCCCTCAGGCCTTTACCAGGCGCAGCGGGACATCCTGCTGCGAAATTTCGTTGCTGGCCGCGATGTTTTTGGGAACGATGTAGACCCAGTGCGGCAGCATCATTTCCCAGGAACCCAGGACTTTCTTGCCCCATTCGCTGCCGGTCAGGCTGACGTGGCTGGACACCAGGGCCTTGAGGCGCCGCTGTGGCGCCTTGAAAGCCTGGTCTTCCAGGCGTGAGGCATCAACAAACTCCCGGTTCAGGTATCGCTCGGCCAGGCCGGCCTGGTCGAGCAGGAACAGCTCGCCGCCGGTCATGCCCGCGGCGAGGTTCGGACCGACTGGCCCCATGATGACCACCGTTCCCCCGGTCATGTACTCACAGGCATGGTGGCCAGCGCCTTCGATCACCGCCCGTGCGCCGGAGTTGCGCACGGCAAAGCGTTCGCCGGCCTGGCCGTTGGCAAACAACTCGCCGCCGCTCGCGCCGTACAGGCACGCGTTGCCGCAAATGACGTTGCGCCGTGCGCGTTCCCGGTCTGCCTCGGCCGTCGTCAGCACGATGCGACCGCCGGACATACCCTTGCCGACGTAGTCGTTGGCATCGCCTTCCAGGTACAGCGATATGCCGGGTGAATTCCAGCAGCCCAGGCTTTGCCCGGCCGTGCCGGTCAGGCTGACCCGGATACGTTCGGGGGCGAGCCCGTCGCGGCCATGCAGGCTTGCCGCGGCGCCGGACAGCATGGCGCCGACCGAGCGGTCGTAGTTATGGATTCCGAAGTGACCGGACCATTCATCGCCCTGTTCCAGGGCCTCGGAGCAGGCATCGAGGATTTCCCGGTTGAGACGTCCCGAATCAAAAGGCGGGTTGCGTTCCTCGGTACAGTAGGGGGCATACTCGTTGCGCGTCGCGGCCGAAGCCAGGATCGCGGACAGGTCCACGACCCGTTGCTTGGCCGTCGTGCCGGGCAACTGCTCAAGCAGGTCGCTGCGGCCGATCAGGTCGGTGAATTGCCGTATGCCCAGGCTGGCCATGATCTCCCTGGCGTCACGGGCCAGGAAGCGGAAGTAGTTCATAACGCGTTCCGGCAGGCCGTGGTAATGCTTCTGTCGCAGTTCTTCGTTCTGCGTCGCAATGCCGGTGGCGCAGTTATTCAGGTGACAGATGCGCAGGTACTTGCAGCCCAGGGCCACCATCGGGCCGGTTCCGAAGCCAAAACTCTCCGCCCCCAGGATGCCCGCTTTCACGATGTCGAGGCCGGTCTTCAGGCCGCCGTCCACCTGCAGGCGAATCTTGTGACGCAGGTCGTTTTCAACCAGTGCCTGGTGGGTTTCGGCCAGCCCCAGTTCCCAGGGCAGGCCGGCGTACTTGACCGAACTCAGGGGGCTGGCGCCCGTGCCCCCGTCAAAACCGGCTATCGTAATCAGGTCGGCGTAGGCCTTGGCGACACCTACCGCGATGGTTCCGACACCGGTACCGGAAACGAGTTTGACCGAGACCAGTGCGTTTGGGTTGACCATCTTGAGGTCGAAGATCAACTGCGACAGGTCCTCGATCGAGTAAATGTCGTGGTGCGGCGGCGGCGAGATCAGGGTTACGCCCGGGGTTGAGCAACGCAGGGCCGCGATCTCGGCCGTTACCTTATGTCCCGGCAGCTGGCCGCCCTCGCCCGGTTTCGCCCCCTGGGCCACCTTGATCTGCAGTACGTCCGCGTTGACCAGGTAATGCGCATTGACGCCGAAACGCCCGGAAGCCACCTGCTTGATGCGGGAATTGCGTTCCGAGTTGAAACGGTTCGGGTCTTCCCCGCCCTCACCGGAATTGGAGCGGCCGCCCAGGCGGTTCATCGCGATGGCAAGCGATTCATGGGCTTCAGGGGACAGGGCGCCGATCGACATGGCGGCGGTGTCGAAACGCGGAAAGATCTTTTCCTCCTGTTCGACCCGGTCCAGTGCCAGTGGCTTTGCAGCGGGTTTCAGGGCCAGCAGGTCACGTATCGCCAGGGTCGGGCGCTGATTGACGGTGTCGGCGAAGCGCCGGTAGTCGGCCCAGTCGCCACTGGCGACGGCCTGTTGCAGCGACATCACCACGTCCGGATTGTAGGCGTGCTCTTCGCCCCCGTACATGAAGCGGTAGATGCCGTCGCGAAGCGGGCGCATCTGTTCGCTCCAGGCGCGGTCGGCCATCTCCTGCACATCGGCCTGGAGCTCGGCAAAGCCGGCGCCGCCGATCTTGGAGGCAACTTTGGGACAACACAGCGCCATGATTTCAGGCGCCAGCCCCACGGCTTCGAACAGCTGGGAGCCACGGTAACTGGCCATCGTGCAGATGCCCATCTTGGACAGGATTTTCAACAGGCCTTTGTGGATGCCTTGCCGGTAATTTTTGCGTAACTGGATGGCTTCGCCTTCCAGTGCGCCACTCTCCTGCTGCTGGTTGATGCTCTGGAAAGCCAGGTAAGGGTAGATGGCTGTTGCCCCCAGGCCGAGCAACACGGCGTACTGGTGGGGATCGCGGATCGAGCCTGTTTCGATGATGATGTTGGCGTTCGGCCGCTGACCGGTGCGCAGCAGGGCCTGGTGCACGGCGCCGACCGCCAGCGGCGCAGGAGCCGGCAACAGGCCGTTACCGATGTTGCGATCGCTCAAAACGATGATGGTCGCGCCATTTTCCACTGCCGTGACGCTGTCATCGGCCAGTTTCCTGAGCGTCTCTTCGAGCCCGGCCGCAGACGGATCGAAGTTCAGGCTGAAGTGCACGCTGCGGTAGTAGCGTTGGTCGAGGCCGAGCAGGGTCTGGTACTTCACGTAGTTCAGCACCGGCCAGGGCAGCAAGACGCGGAACGCGTGCGAGGCGGTTTCATGAAACACGTTGTGTTCCCGGCCGATACAGGTTTCCAGGGACATGACCGCCGACTCCCGGAGCGGATCGATCGGGGGGTTCGTTACCTGGGCAAATGACTGGCGGAAATAGTCGTAAATCGAGCGGTTCCGTTTGGACAGCACCGCAATGGGCGTGTCGTCGCCCATGGATCCAACCGGCTCCTGAGACTCGAGGGCCAGGGGGTGGATGATGGTTTCCATTTCCTCGGCGCCCAGGCCGAACATCTTCTGGTAGGCCGGCAGGTCACTGGCCGACTCGCGCATGAAACGGTCGGCGGCAAGTCGCTCCTGTTCATCGTTGGTGCGAACCCGGATGACGTTCTCGGTCATCCATTCACGATAGGCGTGGGTCGCTTTGAGGGTGTCGTCGATGGCGTTATTCTTCCAGAAACGGCCGGTTTGCGTATCGACGGCGATCATTTCACCGGGGCCGAGCCTGCCACGCTGCTTGATTCGCTCGGACGGGCAATCCCAGACGCCGGTTTCGGAAGCCACCGTGAAAATGCCGTCGTGCGTGATGCTGTAGCGCGCGGGCCGCAGGCCGTTGCGGTCCAGGCTGCAACTGGCGATGTCGCCGTTGGTGGCCACGACACCTGCCGGTCCGTCCCAGGACTCCTGGTGCATGGAGTTGAATTCGAGAAAAGCCTTGAGGTCGGGGTCCATGTCGTCACGCACGGCGGGTGGCATCAACAGGCGCATGGCCCGGAAAATGTCCATACCGCCGGCCAGGAAGACCTCGAGCAGGTTATCCAGTGAAGACGAGTCGGAGCCGCCTTCATTGACCAGGTGAGACAGCTCTTCGAGTCGCGGCAACAGGGGTGAGTGCAGAATCGCGCCGCGCGCGTTGGCCCAGTCGCGGTTCGCGTTGACACTGTTGATTTCACCGTTGTGCGCCAGGTAGCGAAATGGCTGGGCGTAGTTCCAGCGTGGAAGCGTATTGGTTGAAAAGCGCTGGTGGCAGATTCCAATCGCGGAGGTCATGCGCTCATCACGCAGGTCAGGGTAATAATCGCCAAGGTGTTCGGCCTGCACCAGGCCTTTGTAGACCATGGTCAGGTTCGACAGGGTGACCACGTAGTAAAGCGGATCCGGGTCGGGCAGCCTGCTTTCTTCCTCGAAAGCCAGGCGCCTGGCCGCAAAAAGCTGGCGTTCGATGTCGTGTGAACGCCAACCCGTCGGTGCGTTGACAAACACCTGGTATATGGCCGGCATGCTGGCCAGGGCCTGCCTGCCGACGACGTCCGGGTTGGTTGGCACCTCTCTCCACCCCACCACCTGGAGTGACGACCGGCTCAGGTGTCGTTCGATGATTTTTTGCCCGCGCGCAACCAGTTCCTTTTCCGGGGAGAAGAAAACCAGGCCAGACGCAAAGCGTTCGGTGAGTTTGAAACCGCATTCTCCGGCGACAGCGCGCAGGAACGGCTCCGGGAATTGCAGCATGATGCCGCAGCCATCACCCGATTTTCCATCGGATGCGACCGCACCGCGGTGGGTCAACCGGGCCAGCGACTCCAGGGTGGTTTCGACCAGCCAGTGGCTTTTTTCCCCGTCCATGTGCGCCAGGAGCGCAAATCCGCAAGCATCGCGGAAATCACGGACCGGGTCGTGTAATTTGGTCATACGATTGGACAAAACAGCTCCTGAATGGCAAAAACATCCCATGCGGAAGCGTCAGTCCCGCAATTTCTAATCTAGCGAAACGCCAATCATTGTAAAATTTAATATTTTGAATGAATAAGCATCAATTATTAATGATAGGTGATTGCTGGTTCTTTTTGACAGGACTTGCCAATAATTCCTTGACGCAACCGGGGCAAGTGATTAGCTTTAACCTCGCAAGCAAAGCTCAGGATGAGCGAAAGCAGACAGGGATGTGTCCGTTCTATTGCTGGTGTTCATAGCAGCCGCCAGCAAACCCTTCGTTTTCATCCTCCACTCTCCTGGTAGGCCTTGCATTGTGCAGCTCCCATGGAGAGGGTTAGCTGAAACAGTGTGTACTACGGATAACACGCGGAACGGCCCGGGATGGCCTTTTTGAGCTTCCAAGGAAGTGGCCGGATTCTATAAAAGTCAGCGTGGCCGCGCATACTGGGCGTCGGGGCTTTGGCCCCACTCTTCATGGGAGCCTTTTTTCAACGTTAACCGTGAACGTGCCGAGCCGTCAGTTTGACTGCCTGTTGCCGCCCGGTGTTTTCTCCCGCAGTGCTTTCAACTCCCTTTCCAGTTGTTCCAGGCGTTCATGCACCTGGTTGAAGTTGTGATCGACGATCCGGGCCAGGATGCTGCCCGATTGTTCAGTGTAATCAACGTTTGACCAGGATATCGAAATCAGGGTCCAGGTTGCGGAAAAAGCAAGTAAGAACGCCCATTCGGGATGGCCTTGCTGCCATAACAGGGTGGACGAGAAGAAAACGGCCGCCAGCGCGCTGGTCGCCAGTAAGCCGTTCTGCCAGGGGTTGGCCTTTTTCTTCATCGATACGCCTCTGCTGTACCGCACGGTAGCCCGTGCACCATGATTCAGGAGTCCGTAGATTAGAAAAACACGGATAAAGGCGCTTGTCCCTGCAGGACAAGTGATTGACAGCCAGGGATATCAGGCGGTTTGCAGGTCTTTGCTGAAGCGCCGCAAGTCTTCCATCAGTTCACGGTGAACGGTTTTACCTTTACGGCTCAGGGCCAGGCGACGGACGCGGCGGTCCCTCGCATCGTAGGATTGCTTGATCCAGCCGCGGCCCCCGGGTGTCTCTCCGAGCTGGGAAATCACACGCGAAACCGTTTTTGCAGACAGGCCGGTAAGCTGGGCTATCTCTACCTGGGTGCTGCCCTCGTTGTAGGCGACACACCAAAATACCGCGTAGCTGGACAGGGAAGCCTCGGTTTGCCCGAGCAATTTCAGCGGTTGTGCAAAGCCGCGGGAAAACAGGCCGGTCATGGCGCGTTCGGACATCGCCCCAAGCGCGCTGATGGGTTTCTTTCTCTCTCTCATTAATCCATTCTATCAGCAGCTTGCGAGAGTAGCACCTGGCAAGCATCAATTATCGCATGACCGCTCTATGCCAGAACTTCGGCCATCCGCTGGAGACCGTGGTCAATGTCCCGGCCCAGCGCTTCGGCGCCGGCGTGGTTGATGGCGTTGCAGCTGTAGACAGACGAAAGACCGCCGATGAGTACTGGAATCCCTACCGTCCGTACCAGTTCCGGCAGGTCTCTATCCTGAACCTCTTTTGAAATTTCGATGGCGCCGGAAAGTACGATGGCCTGGCAGTGTTTCTTGCGTGCGACGGTCACCAGTTCGGGCAGCGGCATGTTTGCACCAAGCGGAATGAGCCGGTATCCGGACTCGTGTGCGGCCAGGGAAAACAGCAGGAGGCCGATCTCGTGGTACTCACCCGGAAGCCCGGCGATCAGGAGCAAGGGTCCCTGGTTTCCGCGAGCACGATGATGGTAACGGGCCCCGAGCTTGTTGCGCAGGTAAAACGCAAAAAAATGCTCCTCGGCAATACTCCCTTCACCGCATTCCCAGCGCAACCCCAGCTCAACCAGCAAGGGTGTCAACAGCTTTTTCGTGACGGTGCCGATGGGATACAGCGAAAGCGCCTCGTTATAGATTTCCTCGAGCCGGTCTTCGTCAAAGCTGATGATGGCGGCAACCATGCTGTTGAGGTAATCCTTCCAGCCGCCTGCGTCTTCGCCGCCCGGTGAATCGGATGGTGATTCGGACTCGAGCATTTCCGGCTGGATCTGGCTGATGCGCATGCCTTGTTGGGTCAGGGAGGTGATGCGGTTGATCTGGTCGATGTGCTTGCGCGTGTACAGGCGGTGGCCACTCTCTTTGCGAACCGGCTTGATCAGGCCGTAGCGCCTCTCCCACGCTCTCAGGGTGATGGCACCCACACCCGTGAGTTTCGATACCGTACCGATGGTGTATAGCTTTTCGTTGGGGTATTCAATGACTTCGGCGCTGCTGGACATGGGATTCTCTATTATAAATTGTGTGCAAATTACTATACGTTAACTGTACATAAATCGCAATATCCATAATATTTTGGAAACAGGGCTTGATTTATCTATACATTACCTGTACATTCCAGGCTGTGTTCGGTTGCGAGCACGTAAAACCGATAGAAACCTGTACAAATATTACTAGGAGATAGTCATGAAAAAGCTTCCTTTGACCCTTGCCACAGCGGGACTATTAATGCTGTCTCAGCCGGCAGCCGCAGCCGCCCGCGTGGCCGTGGCACACTTTGCACCGTTTGCCAGCAGCATTGACGACACGGCAGTGGATATTGCCGTGAACGGCACCATCGCCCTTGAAGACGTGAAATTCAAGGTGTTCACCGAATACCTCGAGTTCGAGGCAGGCGACTACACGATTGACGTCTACCTGGCCGACACCTTCGGCATGGCGGACCCGGTAATCTCGCGTGAGTTTGCCCTGGTCGACGGTAACGACTACACCGTCTTTGCCTCCGGCAACGCCTCTACCCAGGACCTGGAACTGAATGCACTGCTGGACAACACCACGGACCCGATGACGGGCAACCTGAACATCCGGGTCGTGCATACGGCGCCGTTTTCCATGGACCTGGCGGCCACCGAAGTTTCCATCCGCACCGCCGGCGGTGACGTGGTCAACGGCCTGGTCGGCGTACCCTACGGCGTCGCAAGCCCGTTTTTCGAGATCCCCGCGGGCAATTACGACCTGAAGGTCGCTTCCAACGACGGCTCCGTTAACTACATTGATCCGCTGCCGGCAGACCTGCCTGCGGGCGCCGATGTGACGATCTACGCCGTGGGTGACGGCATCAACCAGCCGCTGGGCATTGTGGCTTTTCCCGTCGGTGAATTGATGACCCGTACGCCGGTTGATAACCGCTCCAATGGCATGTGGATGATCCAGGAAGGTTCCGGAACCGGATTTGTTTTCCAGCCGATGCCTTCTCAAAACCGTGCGGTCGGAACCTGGTACACCTACGACATGGAAGGCAACCCGACGTTCCTGACCTTCGACAGCTGCGATACCGTTCCTGACGGCATGGGCGGCGAAGGATGTCTGACCCCGGGCGCTTTTGACGGCAAAATGGCCACGACAGCCCTCTACACCAGCAGTGGTGGCGGACCCGGCGAAGGCGACATGGTGGAAACTGTCAAGGTTGGCGAGATCGATTTTGAAATCCTCAACTGCGACGAAGCCACCGCCACGGTTCGTCTCGACAACGCCGAGCCGATGATGTACACGGCAACGCAGTTGACCCGTCCCTTCCCCTGCACCGACGTGCAGTAAGCCGGAAGTAGCATGAGCGCAAACTCCATCAACACCGCGACGTCTACCGTTCTCGAGTGGACCGAGCAGGGCCTGCTGCCGGACACGGTGATCCGTGCCGGCATCAGGCGGCTCTGCCGCCAAAGGCTTAAGGATATCGGAGCCGCTGACATGGAACACTCGGCCCGTGAGCTCGAGGCCTTCGTCCGGCACATGAACGGCGCGGAAATCGCGCCACTGCCGGAACGTGCCAACGAGCAGCACTACGAAGTCCCCGCGGCTTTTTTCGAAAAGGCGCTGGGTCCGCACCGCAAATACAGCTGCTGTTTCTGGGACCATGACAGCGACGGCCTGGAACAGGCCGAGGCAGCCGCACTGCGCATAAGCTGTGAACGTGCAGGCATACAGGATGGCATGACCGTGCTCGACCTCGGTTGTGGCTGGGGCTCCCTGAGCCTGTGGATCGCTACCCATTACCCCGCCTGCCAGGTCACCGCCGTTTCCAATTCAGCCCCGCAACGTGAGTTCATCGAGCGGCAGGTGAATAAGAACGGTATCAACAACCTCTCCGTCATGACGGCGGACATGAATGATTTCGAAGCACCGGGTCAGTACGACCGCATCGTGTCAGTGGAAATGTTTGAGCACATGCGCAATTACCGTGTCCTTTTCCAGCGCGTCCATGGCTGGCTGAACCCCGGGGGGCGCTTTTTCATGCACGTGTTCTGCCACCGCAGCACCCCCTACGAGTTCGTCGACCAGGGCGATTCGGACTGGATGAGCCGCTACTTTTTCTCAGGCGGGATCATGCCCAGTGACGATTTGCCGTTGCGCTTTCAGGAGCAGCTGCGGCTGCTCGAACGCTACCGCTGGAATGGAACGCATTATGAGAAAACAGCCAATGCCTGGCTGGAACTGATGGACCAGCGCCGCGCCGCCATCCTGCCGATCCTGGAGGAGGCCTACGGCCGCCAGGACGCGGCCAAGTGGTTCCAGCGCTGGCGCATATTTTTCATGGCCTGTGCGGAGCTGTTTGGTCTTGAAGCGGGCCGTGAATGGTTCGTGTCACATTATGTTTTTGAGCGGCGCGAAGACGCGCTGCCGGACGGGACGCTCTCTCAATGAACGCGGTGATCAACTTCGCCGCTTTCCAGTTTGGCTGGTTCGCCACCGTGCTGGGCACCGCCAATGGAATGCCCTGGTTGGGCCCGCTTACCGTATTGGGCGTTGTCGCGCTCCACCTGCGGCGGGCCCGTCGGCCTGCGGTTGAAGCGCGGCTCCTGATGATCGCGCTTCTGCTGGGTACGGCGGTCGACTCGCTGGTGCTTGCCGGTGGCTGGATCAGCTACCCCAATGGTGCCTGGCTGCCCGGCTTCGCCCCTTACTGGATCATCACCTTGTGGGCCTTGTTTGCGACAACACTGAACCTGTCTCTGGGCTGGATGAAACAGCGCTATGTGCTCGCGGCAGCATTCGGGGCTATTGGTGGTCCGCTCAGCTACCTGGCTGGCGCGAAACTCGGCGCCATGAGCTTTATCGCGACCGTGCCGGCGGCCATGGCGCTCGCCCTTGCCTGGTCACTGGCCATGCCGCTGCTGGTGTATATCGCCAGCCGTCTCGACGGCGTCAGCGCAATCCGCAAGCCACCCTACATCCATGAACAATGGAGCCTTGACGGTCGTGGTTGACTGGAACGCCTATGCTCTGGCCCTGGCATTCATTGCCGCGCTGGCGCTCGCGGCCTGGATTCTCAGCATCCTGCGACGCGACGTCAGCCACGTGGACAGCCTGTGGTCACTGATGATCCTGACCAGCCTGGCGGTGTACCTTGTGATCTCGGAAGCCACCGGCGCCCGGGCAAACCTCATGTTGCTGATGGTCACGATCTGGGCTCTGCGCCTGTCGCTGCACATCACGATACGCAACCACGGTGAAGGTGAAGACCGCCGCTACCGCGCGATCCGGCAAAACAACCAGCCCCATTTCTGGTTCAAGAGCCTGTACATCGTATTTGGCCTGCAGGCCTTGCTGGCCTGGCTCATCAGCCTGCCTGCTGTCGCCGCGTCTTCTTCCGAGGCCCCGCTGGGCTGGCTGGATATGGCCGCTGTGTTGCTGTGGGCGACCGGCATGTTTTTCGAGGCCGTCGGCGACTGGCAGCTGAGCCGGTTCCAGCGGGAGCGGGATTCGAACGAAGCCGTGCTTGACCGCGGCCTGTGGCGCTACACGCGGCACCCAAACTATTTCGGCGAGGCACTGCTGTGGTGGGGCGTGTACCTTGCCGCGCTGTCAGCCGGTGCATGGTGGAGCATTTTTGCCCCCGTGCTCATGACCTTTCTC
>JAZBOH010000081.1:0-2647 GCA_036351055.1 Lysobacterales bacterium | reverse complement strand
GGCCTGTCGATAATACCGGCGTAGCAGTGAATTTAAGATAAATTGAATGGCCGTAGTTGCACACAGCAGCCATAATCTGAGCTGATCAAATATTGATCAGTTGGTCCGCTTCCGACGCATTAAAGACGTTTGTGATACCCTTTCCGCGAAAGTTGGTTGCGGGTTCGAACCCCTCGCTCACCGCCATAGAGTCCGCGCTAGAGACAGGCACGCGCTAACTCCTCTGCGCTCGGGCATGCCCAGCCCACGCACTTTCCCCCGCCCTCCGGATCCTTGCCGGGCAGGCACCTTCACAATACCGGGAAATGCCGGGGGAGTACCGCTAGCCCCCCCGATTGGCGCAAAATGGTCGAGACCGGACCGGCGGCTCCTATTACCATTGGGCAGTGAACGAGCCGGCTACCTTCCGGCAAGTAAAACGGGCCTGCCCGGTTGCGGGGTGTGTGGCCAGGGTGCCTGCGGAACGGTTGCCTGGAAACTTTCCGTTATCTAGCCATGTAACAGCGTTTATGAAAATAGTCATCAGTCGAATCCTTGCCTTGCTCGTCCTGCCGCTGGCCGGGTCCCTGTCGGCGGAGCCGGCATCTGCGCCTGCGGCAACCCTGATCACCAACGTCAATGTCTTTGACGGGACCAGCGACAGCTTGCTCGCCAAGGCCAGCGTGCTGGTCGAGAACAATATGATCGCCGCTGTATCCGTAGACCCTATCGAAGCGGGCAGCGCCACCGTGATCGACGGCGGAGGGCGCACGCTGATGCCGGGCATGATCGAGGCGCATGGGCATGTCACCTATGCCTCGCCGCTGCCTGACATGCTTCTTAAGCAGGATGCCAATGAACAGGCCATCAGGTCGGCGCGCCGTGCCCAGGAATACCTGATGGCCGGCTTCACCACTGTGCGCGATATGGGCGGCAACAGCTTTGGTGTCGCCAAGGCGCTCGATGCCGGCGTGTTCCCGGGGCCGCGGATATATTCCAGCGGGCCACCCATATCGCAGACGACGGGTCACGGTGATTTTCGCGCCGCTACGGACGGCCATCCGTACTTCGACGGTCGGGAGCGGGCTGGCGTCGCGGAGCGTCTCGGCTACACCAGGATCGCCGATGGCGTTGACGAAGTGCGCCGGGCGGTGCGCGACAACCTGTTCCGGGGCGCCGCCCAGATCAAGGTCTACGCCGGCGGCGGTGTGACCAGCTTTACCGATCCGCTTTTTGCGACGCAGTACAGTGCGGAGGAACTGGCGGCAGCCGTGGAGGAGGCTACCCGTTACGGCGCCTATGTGGCTGTGCATGCCCAGACCAACGCCGGCGTGGTGGCGGCACTTGATGCCGGGGCCATCTCGATCGAGCACGGCCTGATTCTCGAGGAGGAGACCGTGAGGCGAATGGCGAAGGTAGGCGCCTACTATGATCCGCAGGCATTTCTCGCCCTGCAGGACGTATCAAATAATCCCATGTTCCAGGACCCCATCCAGCAAGAGAAGAATCGACAGGTTGCCAAGGGCGCACCACAGGCTATGCGCTGGGCGAAAAAGCATGGCGTGAAGATCCTGTGGGGTACCGACTTGTTTTTCGGTGAAGATGCCTTCAGAAACTTCACCCAGGAATTCGCCTACCGAGAAGAGTTTTTTACCCCGATAGAGCAGATGCAGCAGGTCACGGGCAACAACGGTGAAATCCTCGGCCTGACTACCTGGAAAAACCCGTATCCGCACGGTCCACTCGGTGTCATCAAGCCAGGTGCCTATGCCGACCTCATTCTGGTTGATGGCGACCCGACGCGCGATATTCGCCTGCTGATGAATGCCGAGAAAAATATCGACCTGATTATGAAGGACGGTAATATCTATAAAAACTCGCTTTGAGCCAGTTGGCGATAATATGCCGAGACGAAGTCCAAGCAGTATTTACGGGGTATCGAGAGTAACAGGTGGTCCCAGAAAGTAGTCGCGGAACCTGAAATGCTTAAGCACGTTGATTTCGATACAGGTAAACGCCGTCCAGGAACAGTAAGAAAAGTGTCTGCTCAGCTTGATGGCGTTCGTAGGAGGCGTGGCCCAAGGCATGCTCATAAACAGGGGCAGACCCGCCGCCTACGGCTGGTCGGGACGTTTTCGCCTTTACTCCGAGCCTCTGTCGCGGCGACCCATCCAATCCCGAAATAAGCCCTGTGGGTCGTATTTCTGTCGAATCGCGTCCAATTTCCTTAGTTTCGCGTCGGCCGACCAACTGACAACCGCTTACCCCCTGGGACGTTCGATTCTTTAATCGCTCGGTGGTGGATCATTGACTGCTCAACCAGGTTGCTTCGAACCTGAGGCGTAAGGACCGTAGCTGGCACAAACTTGCCCTCCTTGGGCTAGCTACTGGGCCCTTGTGGATGACCGTTAACGGGAGCAAAGCAGACCAGGAGTTGCGGTAGCCAGTTTGGCGGCAAACGACGCATTTCAGTCATGCACGCCATGTGGAATTCGGGCGACCCCAGCGAGCCTACTATTCCCGCTTTCAAAAAGCGGCCACCGGCCAATTTTCCGCAACACCTCCGAATACTAGCCGAAGCCTTATCTATTGACCTATATCATTTGTGGTTATTGGGATGTTAGCTAGCCTCCTCACTGGAGTAGGCACTTTAGAGATGCCATGAGAG
>JAZBOH010000080.1:0-3317 GCA_036351055.1 Lysobacterales bacterium | reverse complement strand
CGGGTACGCTCAGTCACGGTCGCCAGCATGATGTTCATGATGCCAATACCGCCGACCAGCAGGGAGATGCCGGCAACGGCGGACATCACGATGGTGAAAATACGCTGGGTCTTGCGGTGCTGTTCCATCAGGCGGGCCGGTACGATGACTTCAAAATCATTCTGCTCACTATGACGCCGGGAAAGCAGTTGCTCAACGGCCGGCGCCGCCCGGGCCGGATCCAGGCCGCCACCCAGGCGTAACTTGAGCGAATCCAGTTCCGAGGATAAATCCTGTCGTTTCAGGCGTGCCAGGCCGGTTTCCAGCGGCAGGTAGATGTGACCGCTCTCTCCCCCGACATCACGACCCTGGAACTGGTCCTCTGCCAATTGGCGGTCACGCAATACACCGATCACCTCAAGCCACAGGTGGTTGACCTTGACGTGTTTGCCAACGGCGCCACCATTGGGAAACAGGTCTCGCGCAGCCTCGCTACCCAATACGGCCAGTTGGGCAAACGTCCGGTTTTCCTCGGCGCTGAACAGGCGCCCCTGTCCGGCGTCTATGCTGGACAACTCAAAATAGGCGGGACTGACCGCGAATACCGTCGACCGGCTGTTGCCCTCCCGGCTGAAAAGCGACCAGGTGCGAAAACGGCGGCTTCCGGCCCAGTCTTCCACAAAGGGTAGTGTACGGGCGATGGATTCTGCATCCCGGATGCTGAGCCCGGCTGAATGTTTGCGGACCTCGTTCAGCGCTTCGCGGTCGAGGTCACGGGCTTCAACAATCAGGTTATTGAGACCCATGCCCTCGATCATCTCCAGCGCCTGGCGTTTGCCGCCCTCGCTGACCGCCAGCATCGCGATCACTGCACCGACACCAAACACCATGCCGAGCAGGGTCAATGCCGTACGCATGCGGTGATGGGCCAACTGGCCCAGCGCCTGCCTGGCATCCATCGCCAGGTTGGCCAGGTGCTGACGCATCAGGACTCGCTCGCCGGCATGGCCAGGCTGATACGGTCGCCGGGTTCGACACCGGAAACCAGTTCGACCAGGTCCGGGCTGCGACGACCGACAACCACGTCACGGCGTTCCGCCTGCCCGCCATCGATGACATAGACATAGGCCGCGTCGGTTTCACCAAATACCGTCTGTGCCGGCACCACGATGCCGTTGCTGATCTCCCCGGTAATGATCTCCGCACGGAGACGGCTACCTACCCGCATCAGGCTGGCATCAACGTTGTCGATTTCGGCCTCGACACGAAAAAATTTCTGTGGATCCTCACGGTCACGCGGGCTGGCAACCGGAGAAACCGTACTGACCGTGGCGGTAAATTCCTGGTGTGCCGCTGCGTCCAGGCGGAAACGGACTTTCTGTCCGGTGGCCAGGCCGACGGCATCCATCTCGGGAACAAACAGCCGGGCGCGGATTTTACCGCGCAAGGGCAGCATTCCAATGGGCATGCCGGCATGTACCGTCCAGCCCTTTTTCATCTTGCCGCCCCACCCCGTACGAGCGTAAACGAATGTCCCGTCAGCAGGGCTTCTCAACTCCATCAGTGCGAGGGCGGAGTCCTGCTTCTCCAACTTCGATAACTCTCCCTGGCGTTCCGCCAGGATCAGGTTTTGCTCGGCCTGGGTACGCTGGTCCAGCGTATCGAATTGCCAGTCCAGGAAGCCGGATTCGGCATCGAGGTATTCAATGTCCGCCAGTATGTCGATCAACTCGTTGCGGCTGAACAGCCGCTCGTCGGCAGCGGAGAACGCTTCGGAAATGTCCCTTTCGCCGTCCACCCGCTGCGATTCATGCCCAATACGGGTCCGTTCGAGTTGCCCTGTACGTTCCGTGCCGGCCAGCCTGAAATCGGTCTTGGCCACGTTCAGCGCGGAAGCCTCCCGGTCAAGGCGAATTTGTGCATCATCAAAGCGTGCAATGACATCACCTTTTCTGACCTCGGAAAACTCCGGTGCAAGCCAGACGACATTGAACTCCATGTGCATATCGCTGGGCAGGGTAATGGGCAGCGCTTCCGAGGTAATGATTTCACCGTAAGCGACGACGTCAAATTCTGAATCCTGTTTCCTGACCTTCAAAACCGGCAGTTCCTCGCCGGCGGACCCGCAAGCAGATAGCAAAACCCCCAGTACCGCCACCATCATCCATTTCAGGCCCAGGAGCCGAAGGCGACCCGCCGGCCCCGGTTGGGTAAGTCGAGCGAAGCGAGTGGTACCAGAGGGGCCGTGCGCCAATGGCATGCAGTCAAGCGCAGCCCCCTTCCGGCGAAGCCGGGAGCAGGGAAGCGAGACACCTTTTTTCATAGCGACACCTCATCGCCCGCGACCAGGCCCGATTCCACGATCGTCATGCCGGCGCTGCGGCGGCCCAGGGCTACCGGCCGCCAGCCATCTCCACGCAGCAGCACACCGGGCCTGCCGTCACGGTATTGCAGGGCCTCATCGGGAACAGCCAGTGCCTGCCTCTGGGTATCAACCACGATGTCCAGCTTGGCTGACATCCCCGGCCGTAAACCCTCGACCCCGGAATCCGGAAGGGAAACCGCTACATCCCTGACCATGGCTTGCGAGTATTGCGACTGGCGGCGCACGATGCTTGCAACCTCCAGCACTTTGCCGGCGAGGTCACCCGCCCCGGCCGCATCGATGGAAATATTGACGGCCTGGCCTATGGCAATCTGGTTTGCCGCGTATTCCGGGACTTCGGCCTGCACGACCAGCTTGTTTTCATCCGCCAGTTCAACCACCACCATGCCGGGGTTGACCTGTTCATTGGTATCAAGTTTCTGGCCCTGGCGATTGGTGCCCACGATGACCAGTCCGGCGCGGGGCGCCTTGATGGTAAATTCCTCCAGTTCCCGCTGCGCACCGGACAGTTCACTTTCGAGGCGCCGGATGTCCGCCTCCAATTCAGCCTGCTTGGATTCGCGCACCCTGGTTACCAGGGCGGCCCGCTTTTGTTCTTTCTCGTACAAAGCCTGGGTGATGTCCCGGTCCTCCACCAGTTTCCTGTATTCGAGGCTGGCAAACAGTTCCGCCTTGGCCGATGCCTTGCGGGCAGCCTTGTCCGCGGCGCTGCGCGCGGCAGCCATGCGCACCTTTCCATCTTCAATTTCCTGCGACTGGGTCTCTTTCAGGGAAGCCAGTTCGGATCTCTTGGCATTCAGTTCGGCATCGAGTTGCCTGATACGGTCATCCGTGGCACTGCCGTCGAAGCGGGCCAGCACGTCACCAGTCTGGACCCGCGAGTCTTCCTGCGCCAACTCGGTGATTGCGATGCGCCAGCGGCGGTTGGGCTGTGGACCAAAGCGAAGTGAAT
>JAZBOH010000079.1:0-2336 GCA_036351055.1 Lysobacterales bacterium | reverse complement strand
GTAGTTTCCACGCAGCAGAATATCGGTGAGCAGAACTGGTCCGGTGTCGACGTGGCCTGGGCCTACGCCCTCGGCGACGCCTGGACCTTCGACCTGATCGGGACGTACTCGCTCGAGAAGAAGACCACGCCGTTGCCGAACGCTCCGGAAACCGAGTACGACTGCGCTGGCGTCATCAGCACGCAGTGCTACCCGAACCCGGATTGGCGTCATACCGCCTCGGCGACCTGGGATCCTTCCTGGTGGGCCCTGACCGCGCGTTGGCGTTACCTCGGTGCGGTTGACTACACCGGCACGACCGACCAGATCGCGAACAAGAACCTGGGCGCTCAGAACTACTTCGATCTGAACGCCGTGTTCCGCTTCATGGATACCCATGACGTCGTGATCGGTGTCAACAACATCATGGACGAAGAGCCGCCGTTGTTGGGTAACACCCTCTCGGCGAACGGCAACACCATCGTAGGTTTCTACGAGGCGCTGGGCCGTTACTTCTACGCCGACGTGACGTTGCGCTGGTAAGCCTTAGTCCTTAACGGGACGACTCTGAAAGCGGGCCGAAAGGCCCGCTTTCTTTTTGCAGACGAGGCTATTGCGAGAGCGATGATTCGAGGATTTGAACGCGGGGTTGGACCCGGTCAGGGCCGGTCCCTGACAGCGTCGATCTGCCAGGCAATCTCCCGGCCGTCTGCCGGGTTACAGACCTGCCTCAGCAGGGTGACCCGAAACCCGCTGGAATTCAGCCGCTCGCCCAGGGCGGCCATCTGTTGACCGGTCCGCGCCACCCTCAGCATTTGCGCATAGCGTTCGGCGGTACCGCGGGCAAAGGCCGTTCCGTCCTCCAGGGACCGCAGCAGGTCGTCCAGCCGGTAGCGGTTCCTGTTCGACCACACGTACAAAAACTCCCGGGAAAAGAACAGCGCGGTATCGTCGGGCGGCGCGTTGTCAGCGAGTTTCTGGGCCTGCCTGGCTGCCGATTCCAGCTTTTTGAGGCGGCTCTTGAAGACCCTTGCCTCGTCGTTTTTCCGGGCACGAACCAGCCCGAGCACGAGGCCCATGACCCCGTCACTGGCCAGGACACCGGCCAACCTGTCGTGCCGGAATTGAACATCCTCCCAGACCGCGCCCCCGTGGGCATGGATCAACAGCCGTAAACGGCCTCCGGGAGACAATACCCGGGAAATCTCGGACGCTGCCTGTTCCTCGTCGGCGTATTCGAATCCGTACTGGGATACGACCGCGCCGAATTCACCGTCTTCGAAGGGCAGTTCTTCCAGCCAAACGCCGCCCTGGAACAGGACCCGGGGCTCCTCGTCGGAGGCCTGCGCCGGCGGCTTGATATCGGCCGCGTCCACGGCATGGATCTCGAGATTCTGCTTTCGCCGCTGCGCTCTGCGGGCGCAAGCCAGGGCGACCACGCCGTTCCCGGTCGCCAGGTCCAGCAGGCGGGTGCCGTCGGCCAGGGCGTCCGTGAACTCGTGCCAGGCGGGTTCGATGACCCGGTCCTGCTCGGTGCGGGCGGGACGATGGCCGGCGGCCTCGAACTGCCAGACAGCGGTCCAGGGGGCGATCGAATCGGGATTTCTGCTGCTCATCGGTGAGTGGCCTCCCGTCAACCGGCAAAGCGCCGCATCGCCAGTTCCTTCGCATCGGAAACCGACTTTATGCGGGCGATCGAAGAGCGGAGCTCCCAGAAAAACTGGTGAGAATCGTATTGGATGTAGTCCATGTCGATGCTGGACATGGAATCCGGGTCGTCGACCTCGAAGGTCCCGGGCGGATAAGTCTCAAGGCGTCGGGCGGCCTCTAGGTTGGCACCTGAATGGTCCCGGTACCAGGCCACCAGGTCGTGCGGCAGTTCTGCTTTTAACGGGTAGCAAAGGCCATCGTCCGGCATGGCCATTTCGTTCACCCGCAAGGCCGTGTCGAATGCCGAGTCGCGCGCGACGCCGAAACGCTCGGAGACGAACGCGGCAACCTCGTCGTAGAACCCTTTCCAGCCTCCCGGCATGAATTTGAAGTTCAGGAAGGTCTTGACCGCCCAGGTCAGACCGGGATATTCACCCGGAGCCGAATCAACCTGGTCCAGTATCGCGTGCAGCACCTGCATGGCGGGAATACCGTGGTCCCACTGCAGGTAACGCAGCACGTACCTCAGCACGGAGTAGCCGTCTGCGATGGTGAAGAACGCGTACATGGCGTTCATGCCGGCCAGTTCCTTCTCGTTGAAACTGAAACAGGACGTGATAAAGCCGTCCTTGTCGACCCGGATCCTGTATTTCTCCATGTACTCGGGATCCGCCATCGGGCTGTTGGGCAGCAACTGGGTGGGGTAG
>JAZBOH010000078.1:0-33172 GCA_036351055.1 Lysobacterales bacterium | reverse complement strand
GTCGAGGTGCTCTCAACCTCTGAAGAACGTGTCCTGGTGACCAGCGGTGTCAGCGCCGGCGACCGGGTCGTGACATCGCCGGTACCCAACGCCGTGAATGGAATGGCAGTAGAGGCCATTTTTCGTCAAGCACAAAGCTGAAACCGAGGAAAATAGACCATGAATCGCCTGATTGACTGGTGGGCAAGGAATACTGTTGCCGCAAATCTTCTGATGGTCGGAATTTTTGTGGCCGGTTTCATCGGGTTCAATTCAATGGAACGGGAAATGGACCCACAGATCCGCTTCCCGGGCCTCGAGATCGAAGTATTCTGGCCGGGCGCCGCGCCGCAGGAAGTCGAGGAACAGATCGTCGCCCGTATCGAGGAGTCGGTCAGCGACATGGACGCCATCGAATGGGTCCCTTCCACGTCGGCGGAAGGCTACGGTGGCGTTTACATCCTGGCTGAGAACCAGGTCGACTTCACACAATTCATGAACGACGTCAAAATCCGTGTCGATTCCATTTCCTCATTTCCCCGTGATATCGAACCGCCCCAGGTCAGGCAGTGGATCAACCGCGATGAATTTATCCGGGTTGCTGTTCACGGTGACCTGGACGAGCGTGAACTGAAGCGCCTGGCGGAGCAGTTGCGGCGCGAGGCGGCCGTATTGCCGGCCATTACCGTTGTGCAGCTGTTTGGCGTGCGTCGCGAAGAAGTTTCCGTGCAGGTCAGCGAAGAAGCGCTGCGCCGCTACAATATGAGTTTCAACGAGGTCGCCAACGCGATCCGCAACACGTCCATTAACCAGTCCTCTGGCTCGGTCCGGACTGAAGTCGGAACTTACCAGCTCAAGGTACGCAGCCAGGCCGATACAGAGGTCGAATTCTCCAACATCATCATTCGCCAGACCGATGACGGCGGCATCATCCGGGTAGGTGACGTGGCGACCGTGGTTGACGGTTTCGAAGACAACCCGATTCTCGCAACACTCAATGGCGAACCTGCGGTGCTGATCCAGGTGATGACGACCGAGACGATGGATATCGTCAAGGCGTCCGACTCCATCCGCAAGTGGATCGACGAACGCCAGGATACCCTGCCGGAGGGCGCCAAGCTGACGCTTTGGACCGACAACGCCGATGAGTTCAGAGGCCGCATGAAAACCATCGGCAGCTCAGCCACGATGGGCCTGGCCCTGGTGATGATTTTCCTGGTGCTGACCCTGCGTCCGCTGGTCGCATTCTGGGTCGCAGTGGGTATTGCCACGGCTTATGCCGGCGCCTTTGTTTTCCTGCCTTCCGTAGGCGTATCCCTCAACATGCTGTCCACCTTCGCGTTTCTGCTGGTGCTGGGTATCGTGGTGGACGACGCCATTGTCGTGGGTGAAGGAATTCACTCGGAGTCGCACCGCATTGGCGGAGGCGTGCAGGCTTCCATTGCCGGTGCACAACTGGTGGCCAAACCGGTCATTTTTGGTGTACTCACCACGATCATGGCTTTCCTGCCCTGGTTGTTCCTCAGCGGATCCACCAGCGAGTTCACGCGTCACATTACCTGGGTGGTGATCCTTGCCCTGGCGTTTTCATTGGTCGAAGCCCTGTGGATCCTTCCTTCTCACCTGTCCCACATGAAGCCGCGCAAAGATGAACTGCTCGGCAGGTTCGGACATTTTCAAAAGAAAATCTCGGACGGCATCATCAATTTCGCCCACAAGCGGTACCGTAAAATCGGCCAGTTCGCGGTCGACCGCAGGTACCTGACATTCAGTATCTTCATCACGGCGCTGATGATCGGATTTGCCTTGTTCAGCACGGGTTGGGTCAAGAAGTCCTTTATGCCGGAAATGGAGTCCGACGAAGTGGTCGTCAACGTGACTTTGCCGGAAGGCGCACCCTATAGCCGGGCGCTGGAGATCCTGGCGCAGTTACAGGAAGCCGAGGCGGCGCTGGTCGAGGAAGTCAGTCAAAACACCGAAGGCGAGGGCAAATTGATCGAGAACTGGTATACGCGTTCACGCCGCGACAGCGTACTGGCCATCGTCAAGCTGGCGCCGGCGGAGGAAAGGCATATGAACGCCAAGGATGCCGCCCTCAGGCTGCGTGAACTGATGGGCGACGTGCCGGACGCCAAGGAGGTCTCGGTTACCTATACCCACAACAACGATGGCCCGGGATTTGAAATGTCTGTGCGTCACCCGGACCTGGAAGTGCTGCGGCTCGCCGTCGATGACCTGGAGAACCAGTTGCGCACCTACGACGCGCTTTACGACGTACGCAACAACCTGGAGAGCGCCTCGGATGAAATCCAGCTGAACCTCAAGCCGGGTGCGCACAAACTGGGTCTGACGATGAGCGACGTCACCCGCCAGGTGCGCCAGGCCTACTACGGCGAAGAAGTCCAGCGCCTGCCCCGGGCCGGCCAGGACGTGAAGGTGATGGTCCATTACCCGCTGGAATCCCGGCGGTCCATCGAAAGCCTGAAGCACTTCCGTGTACGTACCGCCGATGGCCGCGAGGTTCCCTTGCTGTCGGTGGCGGAGCTTGAATACGCACCGGGCATCAAGCGTATCCAGCGCTGGAACGGCAGCCGTGCCGCCCGCGTCTCCGCTGATCTCAAGGACAGCGTGCGTGACGACATCATGAAGGATCTGAATGAGAACTTCATTCCGGAGTGGGAAAAGAGATACCCCGGGATCGACCATGGTTCCGTTGGCCAGGCGGAAGGCGAGGCCCGTTTTATCAAGGAAGTCATGGGTCTGTACCTGATCGCGTTTTTCGTGATGTACGCCATGCTGGCGATCGCGTTCCACAGTTACTGGCAGCCGCTGCTGATCCTGATCGCCATGCCGTACGCTTACGTGGGCGCCATTTACGGTCATGCCGTTCTGAACATGACCATGGCCATCTTCAGCTACTTCGGCATTGCCGCGGCAGCGGGTGTGGTGGTCAACGACAACCTGGTTTTGATCGACTATACCAACCGTCTGCGCGACAAGGGCATGAAGCCGCTCGAGGCCATCGTGGAAGCCGGCGTTGTGCGTTTCCGCCCGATCATGCTGACCACGGCAACCACTATCGTCGGCCTGACGCCGATGATGCTGGAACGTTCCATCCAGGCCAAGTTCCTGATCCCGATCGTGGTTTCGCTGGTGTTTGGTGTGTTCTGCGCGTTCTTTGTCACGCTGTTGATGGTGCCGGCGATGTACGCCATCGGTGTGGACATCGCGGATTTGAGAACACGCACCAGGCAGCGGGTTAAGGGCCTGTTCAATCGCGGTGCGAAAGCGGCGGACCAGGTGGGCTGAGCCGCACCGGTAATACGCCCGCCAGCTCCAGTTGTTCCGTTGTCAGGCGCTGCACCCTATTTCAAAGCGGCCCAGAATGCCGCAATCAGTGGACTGGCCAGTTTTTTTTCCTGGGTCACCAGTCCAACCTCGTAAGGCGCAAGCCCGGGTTCGACATCGAGGGTCGCAACCTTGTCGGAGAGTGGGCTGTTTTCAAGCACGATCCGAGGCACGACGCCGACCCCGAAGCCCAGGCTGACCATGCTGACAATGGCCTCGTTGCCAGCCACCTGGGCATAGATATTTGGCTGCTGACCGATAGTCCTGAACCAACGGTCGACACGCGACCGGGCCAGGCCGCGTTCGGAGAGGATCATGGGCCAGTCGGACCAGCCTGTCTGACCCGGGTTCGCGGTCACCAGTTCGTGGTCGTGCGCGACAATGAACACCAGCGGCGAGACGTCAATCAGCCGGAACGCCAGGCCCGCGTGCAAGTTGTCCGGTCGGGCCGCAATGGCAATGTCTTCCGTGCCTGCGAGCACCCGGCTGACCGCATCCTCCGGGTCGCCCGTGTGCAACTTGATCTCGATGCGCGGGTGCCGTTGACGGACTCGCGCCAGGATGTCGAAGAGAAAGCTGTAGCTGGCTGTTACCGAGCAGTACATGCTCACTTCCCCGTGCAGTTCACCCGAAGCCGCCATCAACGTGTTGCGGATGGCGTCCCAGTCTGCGAGGGAATGGCGCGCGTACTCCAGGAAAAGATTGCCTGCATGGGTAAGGGAGACCCGCCGGTTATTGCGTTCGAACAGCGCAATGCCCAGCTCGTCTTCAAGCCGTTGGATGCTGCGGCTGAGCGTCGAAGGGCTGACATGGCTGGCCTCGGCGGCCCGCCCAAAATGAAGACTCTCCGCCAGGGTGACAAACTGCTTGAGAACCCGCTGATCCATAGCTTAAGTATTGTATAAAATGCAATATAAGAATGTAAATATATCAATATACGCAACATGGGTTCGATCTTATCATGAGGCCTGTTTCACTAAAACTCAGGAATCGACCCATGCAGGTTTACTACGACAAAGATTGCGACCTCGACATCATCAAGGGCAAAAAAGTTGCCGTGATCGGTTACGGCTCACAGGGCCACGCCCATGCCTGCAACCTGCAGGATTCGGGTGTGGACGTGACGGTTGGCCTGCGCGCCGGTTCTTCTTCCTGCGCAAAAGCTGAAGCCCACGGGCTGAAAGTCGCCGAAGTCGCCGACGCCGTATCCGGCGCCGACCTGGTGATGATCTTGACACCGGACGAGTTCCACCGGCAGTTGTACACGGAATCGATCGAACCCAACATCAAGAATGACGCGACCCTGGCCTTTGCCCACGGGTTTTCCGTGCTTTACGAAGAAATCGTTCCGCGTGAAGACCTCGACGTGATCATGATTGCCCCCAAGGCGCCGGGCCATACCGTTCGTAACGAGTTTGCCAATGGGCGCGGTATTCCCGACCTGATCGCCGTGGCCCAGGACGCTTCGGGGTCGGCCAAGGCCACCGCGCTCTCCTACGCATCCGCCATCGGCGGCGGCCGCACCGGCGTTATCGAAACCACCTTCAAGGATGAGTGCGAAACCGACTTGTTTGGCGAGCAGGCCGTACTGTGCGGCGGTTGTGTCGAGCTTGTGAAGGCCGGTTTCGAAACGTTGACCGAGGCCGGCTACCCGGCCGAAATGGCCTATTTCGAGTGCCTGCACGAACTGAAGCTGATCGTGGACCTGATGTTCGAAGGCGGCATTGCCAATATGAACTACTCGATCTCCAACAACGCTGAATTTGGCGAGTACGTGACCGGACCGAAAGTGATCAACGACGAGTCCCGTGCGGCCATGCGCGAAGCGCTGGCCAATATCCAGAGCGGCGCCTATGCAAGACGTTTTCTGAAAGAGGGCGCTAGCGCTTACCCGGAAATGACGGCGGCCCGTGAAGCCAACGCGGCCCACCCGATCGAGCAGGTCGGCGAAAAACTGCGCGCCATGATGCCGTGGATCGCGGCCAACAAGATCGTGGACAAGGCAAAGAACTGAATGACCGATCGCTCCGGCCAGGCGCGTGCCTGGGCGTGGCCCATCTGGTATCGTTTGTGATCGGTAGCGGGAGGCAAGTATGAAACCAAAGAAAATTCTCGATCGATTGCATGGCCTGGCGCTGGCTGCAAGCCTGGTGTTTGCCAGCGCCCCGGCCTTGGCGCAGCTCGAATGGCCACAGGAAATCGTTGGGCCGGAAGGCACCATCGTGGTCTACCAGCCACAGCCCGAAAGCCTGTCCGGCAATACACTCAAAAGCCGTGCGGCCATCTCGCTGGAATTCGAGGGCCAGGCTGATCCCCTGTTTGGCGCGATGTGGTTTACCGCGACCCTCGACACCAACCGCGACGACGGCATCGCCCTGGTGCGAAACATCAAGGTCGACCGCGTGACCTGGCCGGATTCAAAGGATGCGGGCGAGCAGCGTTTTACCACAATCGTCGAGGGTTCCGTTCCGGAAGCCGCTTTCGAGATTTCGATGGAACGCCTTTCCTCCAGCCTGGAAACGGCCGAGGTGGTGCAAAAAAGCCTGGAGAACCTGAACACGGATCCACCGAAGATCGTATTCCGGCCGGAATTGGCGGTATTGCTGCTGTTTGACGGCAAACCCCGGTTTTCCGCGATCGAGGGAAGCCCGTACGAACGTGCAATGAACGTCCCGATGGCGGTGGTGTGCAAGAAGGGCGGTAAACCCTGTTGGTTGTCCAGTGGCACGTTCTGGTACGAGGCGAAATCGGCATTGGGGCCCTGGACCGTGACATCCTCGCCACCAGCGGACCTGGTCAAAATGATGCCGGAGCCGGATACGGCCGGCGGTTCACCTTCCCGTCCGCCTTCGGTCGTGGTGGCCACCGAGCCGACCGAGTTGATCTCTACCGACGGTGAACCCGAGTGGGTCTCACTGACAGGCGGTGAACTCCTGTATGTGCAAAACACGGAGTCTCCCTGGTTGCGTGAACTGGCCACGGGCAACATGTACCTGTTGCTATCAGGCCGCTGGTTCCGTTCAAAGAGCAATGACGGGCCCTGGATTTTTGTCAGGCCCGACGAACTGCCGGCCAGTTTCGCCGGCATTCCACCGGCCTCCGATATCGGCGGCCTGCGCTCCTCGGTGGCGGGCACGCCGGAAGCCGATGACGCCGTGTATGATGCCGCCATTCCACAGACCGCGGCCATCAAGCGTTCTGAAGCGTCGTTGACGGTCGAATACGACGGCAAGCCGAAGTTCGAGAAGATCAAGGGCACCGATGTTTCCTACGCGGTCAATACCGGCGCCCAGGTGCTCGAGATCGGTGACCGTTACTACGCGGTCGACAACGGTGTGTGGTTCACATCGGATTCCGCCAGCGGTCCCTGGGCCGTCGCAGATGATGTGCCGGAAGACAAGATCGCGGAGATTCCACCCAGTTCGCCCGTTTACAACACCACCCACGTGCACGTGTACCAATCCACACCGGAAATTGTCTACGTGGGTTACACACCCGGTTACCTGTGGTCTTTCCCCTATTATGGTGTGCCGGTATACGGTACCGGATGGTACTACCCGCCGTACTACGGGCGCTGGTACTACCCGCGGCCGCCAACCTGGGGTTTCAACGTTGGCTACAACCCCTGGACCGGCTGGAATTTCGGCCTCAGCTGGAGCAACGGCTTTTTCAGTTTCGGCATGAGCTGGGGCGGAGGTTATGGTGGACACTACCGTCCCTGGGGTTGTTGTGGTGGCTGGTACGGTGGCGGTTACCGCGGCCCGACGGTGATCAATACCGGCAATATCAATATCGGCAACAACATCAATATCGGCAACCGCACCGAGATCAGTAACCGAATCGGTAACGATACGAAGATCAGCAACCGCATGGCGGACGGGCGGCAGAATCTCTACGACCGGCCGGAAAATCGCGCCCGCAATGCCGACAGGGCAGCGCTTACGCGCGACCTGAAGCAGGCGCGCCCGGCAACCGGCCGTGAGAACAATGTCTACGCTGACCGTTCCGGCCAGGTAGCCCGCCGTGACGGCGACCAGTGGCAAACCCGGGAAAACGGAAAGTGGCAGTCGAAGCCGGCGGTTAGCGATCGAAGCCGGCCTGAGACCCGGCCCGCAAGCAAGCCGGACACCCATCCGGCAAGCAAACCCGCGACGCCGGCGTACAAACCGGCCAGCCGGCCATCGACCCAGCCGGCGCGTCCCTCGACCCGTCCTTCGATCGATACGCGTGACCTGAACCGGGCGCACCAGGCACGCAGCAGCGGCAGGTCACGGGAGATGTCACGTCCGGCGGGACACGCCAGAAGTGGTGGTCGGCGCCGCTGAGCGGATACGTCACCCGGGGCGGCCCGGGTGAGGCTCCGCGGCTCAAGCACATTGTCCACTACGGGATTTTTTGGAGATTGGAATCTATGAGTGAAAAGGTAGGTTTTGACGGCTTTTTGGCACGCTGGGTTTTCGCACTGGTCCTGGTCCTGGGGACCTACAACCCGAGCGGGTTTTCCTACATCACCTGGTTGCTCGACGAGGAAACCTCGTTTGGCCCCGTGGTCACCATTATCGGCCTGCTCTTGCTGATTGGCTGGATCTTCTGCGTCAAGGCCACCTTCGACGCCTTGGGATGGCTGGGCGTCACACTGGGTGCGGCCCTGTTCGCGGCGCTTATCTGGTTGTTGGTGGATATCGGAATGATCAGCATGGAATCAACCGGGGTTCTGACCTGGCTGTCCCTGGTCGTGATTTCCCTGATCCTTGCGGTCGGAATGGCGTGGTCCCACGTCAAGCGGCGAATAACCGGCCAGTACAACATCGACGACGTGGACGACTGAAGAACCCGGTCTGCGGTGCCGTCATGGCGTCTTTCCTGCGCCAGGTCGGACTCATTCGCCGAAGCTTGTCTCGACCTGCCGCTGAATGGCGTCGCATATCGACTTCGATTCGGCAAGCAGGCTGTCCAGTTCCCGCGTCATCTCCTCGATAAATTCCTCGTCTTTGCAGTGTGGCAGGTTGATGCGCACGTTATGGATTGCACCCTGCACGCCGGCGCGGGCCATCAGGGCGCCAACCCCGGCGTCACTCATGACGGCGGCGTTACCGATGTCGGCGGCCGCCTGGCAGAGGTCCAGTACCTGGCGGCACAACTTGGCCGTGTACAGCGGAACTTCCGCCGCCGTTTTGTAACCTGAACGGATGGCGGCAGAACGTACCTTCAATTGCTCCGCCGTGTCCTTGGGCATGCGGATTCCGGCGATGACCTGGTTGAATGCCTCGGTATCGGCATCCACCGCGCTGACCAGTTCGTCCTTGATCGACTGCGCGCGGTCGGCCAGTTCGCACAGCTCATCGTATTGCTCGTCATACTCGCCCTTGCCCACGGAAAGGTTGACGACCATCGAGACCAGGGCGGAGCCGATGGCGCCGGCCAGCGCCGCGATGGAGCCACCACCCGGCGCGGGCGTATCGCGCGAGACTTCGTCAACAAACCCGGTCACGCTGAGGTTGACCAGGGGGCCGTCCTGGGCGGGCATGCCAATGACTTTCTTGTCGATATCGAATTCGGCTACATCCTTCAGCCCCAGCGACTGAACCGCCACGGTCACCACGTCGCGCGCCGGAATCCCGGTGGATTTCTGCATGGCGTGCAGGTAGTAACGGCCGGCCTTCCTCATGGCGTCATAAGGCACGACGCCGACGACCTCGGAGCCGGTAACGACGATGCCGCGTTCGCCCGCCAGGCCGCGCGCTGCTTCAAGCACAAACTGCATCGGCGTGATTTTGTAGTTGGTCAGGTTCAGTGAAATCTGGGCGCAGCGGTAGTCTTCGACGACCCAACCGATGCCTTTCAGCCTGGTGAACAGTCCGTCCTTGTACACCGGTCGCCCAACCAGGTTTTCCGGGTCGAGGCCAATGCTGCGGTAGCGTTGGTAAAGGTCGGCGTGGTAATGCTCTTCGTAGTATTCAGCCAGTTCTTCAAACGAGGCCGCCACGAAGTCGGAGTTTCCATCTGGAAATTTTCCTTCCTCGAAATAAACCACGTCACCCTTGTAATACAGTGGTGTGGTGTTCCCTTCACGTTTCCAGCGACCGCGTTCGCGCAGTTCGTAGGCGATCTCATTGGCGTAGCGGCGGTCGGTCGTGTTCAGGTTGATGTTGTAGGCGATCAGGAACTCTCGCGCGCCAACCGCGGTGGCACCGGATTGGGGATTGAACCGGGCCGGGCCGAAATCGGGTTTCCACGCCGGCTTCGCGAGCTTTTCGGGCAGACCCTCGTACTCTCCGGAGCGCACGTCCGCCAGGTTTCGCCGTTGCGGGGAAGTTGCAGCGTTTTCATAAAGGTAAACCGGAATGCCCAGCTCATTGCCGATGCGTTCGCCTACCGCGCGAGCCACCTCGACGCAGTCTTCCATGGTGGCGCCGGCTACCGGTACAAAGGGGCACACGTCCGTGGCGCCGAAGCGTGAATGCTCGCCGCTGTGTTTCGACATATCGATCAGGTCGGCGGCCTTTTGCACGGCCCGGAACGCGGCTTCCTTGACCGGTCCCGGTTCGCCGATAAAAGTCACGACGGTGCGGTTGGTGCTTTCACCCGGATCGACGTCCAGCAATCGAACGCCCTGTACAGACTCGACCGCGTCCGTAATTTGCTTGATGATGGTGAGGTCACGCCCCTCGGAGAAATTGGGAACACATTCGATGATTTTTTTCACGGTTTAACGCCCCGGTAAAACTGGTTTACAAGGGCGCTATTTTACGTGGTTTTGAAAGAAACTACGTGACCTGCGCAGTCTGTTCGGCGCTTCCTGGCTGCGCCGGGGGCAGCCCCTCCATTTCACGGTCGATGCGATCGACGTAGACACTGGCTGAAATATCACCGCAGACGTTCAGCGTCGTGCGGCTCATGTCCAGGATGCGGTCGACGCCGAGGATGATGGCGATACCTTCCGGGGGAACGCCAACCGTCGCCATGACCAGCATCATCAATGGCAGGGAACCGCCGGGCACGCCGGCCGCGCCGATTGCGGTCAGCACCGCCAGGATCACCACGATCACCTGGGCGCCGAACGACAGGTCGACACCAAACACCTGGGCCAGGAACAGCACGGTGACGCCCTCGAACAGCGAGGTGCCGTTCATGTTCATGGTGGCGCCGAGCGGCAGCACAAAACCGGCGATTTTTGGCTGAACGTCGAGCTTGTCCTCTGCCGTGGCGATGGAAGTCGGCAAAGTGGCCATGCTGGAACTGGTCGAGAAGCCGGTAATGATGGGCGCGGTGACGGACTTCCAGAACGTCAAGGGGTTCATCTTTCCAAAGAAGCGGACCAGGCCGGATATGCCCACCGTTGCGTGGATCAGCAGGCCGAGCAGAACGACAAAAACGTACATGCTCAACTGGGCCAGGATGCCCCATCCAAACTGCGAAGTAATCACGAAAATCAGGCCGAACACACCGTAGGGCGCCAGCTTCATGGCCCAGTTTATGATCGCTATAATGGCGTCAGCGATGCCCTCGAGCAGGTGGATCACCGGTTCGGCTTTCTCCCTGGGAATCATGGTGAGCGCCGCACCGAAGATCAGTGCAAAAAAGATCAGGGCCAGCATGTCCATGTCAGCAGCGGCGGCGACAGGGTTGCGCGGTACGATATTGACAAAGGTGCTGATGCCAAAGTCCGGGGGTCCTGCGGCCGCCATGCCTTCTGCGCCGCTTGAGAATCGCGTCATCAGTTCGTCGCGGGTCTCTTCCGCCAGGCCGCTGCCCGGCTTGATGGTATTGACCAGGGTCAGGCCGATGGTGGCGGCGATCAGGGTTGAAACTGCGAAGTAGGCAAAGGTTCGCCCACCGAGCCGCCCCAGTGTTTTCATATCGCCGATACCGGCGACACCCAGGGCGATCGAGGTGAAAACGATGGGTACCACGGTCATGAACAGCATCCTCAGGAAAATCTGTCCAACCGGGTACATGACGTTGTCAGAAACGAAGATCAGCCAGGGTTGCCCCTCGAAAAAGGCGTTGCACAATCCGCCCACCAGTGCGCCAAGTACGAGACCCAGCGCAATCTTGGTATGTAGTTTCAGGGGCCTTCTCCGTTCTTGTATCTGGAAGCGTGTGGCATATCATTCTACAGTTTCTCTCGTGAAAATGAATCAGGCCGCTTCACTGCTGACAGGCCATGGTCCAATTCATGCGAGAATGCGCTAATCAGCCGTTGAGACCTGGAATCGTGCGCTTCTTTCTGACCGGACTTCTTGTAACGATTTGCGCCATGAGCATTGGCGCGGGGAGCGCGTGCGCCGATGAACTGAAAATTGTCGTCAACGGTGTGGAAGAGCCGATGCTTGGGAATGTGCGGGCCCTGATCGAACCCTTTCGTTTTACCGGCACCGGGCGATTGACGCGACGGCGCCTGGAACGGATGCGCCTGGCGGCCGAGTTGGATGCACAGGCGGCACTGCGTCCCTACGGTCACTACCGCGCTGTTGTGAAAGCTTCAGTGGTCAAAACGGCGGACCGCAGCTGGACGATGACCGTCGACATAACACCCGGGCCGCCGGTCGTGATCGCGGCTTCCGAGGTCAACCTCGATGGGCCGGGCAAGGGTTTGCCGGGCCTCAGGGCCTGGCGCGATCATTGGCCGCTCAGGACGGGTAAAACACTTCTGCAACCGGTCTGGGACAGCGAAAAGCAGCGGGCGCTGGAAATCGCGGCGGACAGCGGCTACCTGCTGGCGTCGTTTCCAAGGCGCGACATGCGGGTCGACCTGGAAAGGAACGAGGCCCGCCTTGACCTGTTGCTCGACACCGGCGAGCGCGCCGTAATGGGTGAGGTCAGGTTTCACCAGGATATCGTTCGCCCCTACATACTGGAGAACCTGCCGCGTTTCCAGCCGGGCGAGCCCTACAATGCCTGGATGATGGAACGGTTTCGCATTGACCTGTGGCAGGCGGGCTATTTTCAGAACATTGAAATCGTGGAGGACCGGCAACTCGATGCTTCCCCGCCCCGGGTGGACATGGACGTGCGGATGGAACCGCGCAAGCTGAATACCTACCAGGGCGCCCTGGGTTTCGGCAGCGATACCGGCGCGCGCATCCAGTTCAGCTGGAGCCGCCACCTGCTCTCGGAACGCGGGGACAGTTTTTCGCTTGGCACCGGTTGGCAGAACCATAACAACGAGTTTTTCGTCCGCGGTAATTACCGGCTTCCCAGGCGATCACGCGCGCGGCAGTGGTGGATCGCCGATGCCGTGATTTCAAGGGAAAACGAGGACCTGAAAGTTAGCGACGAGACCGGTAACGAAACCCTTTACAAACTGGGCACTTCGGACATCGACGACTACCGGGTGCGTTTGGGGCGGCTCAGAACCTACGACAGGCGGAGCGGATACCGGCGCTGGTTTGAGACCTGGTACGCGGAGTATCTTTATGAGCAGGTGGATTTCCAGCCGAATATTGAGGTTCCGGTGCAATTCAATCCCTACCTGGCGGTCGATGCCGACAACCCGATACAGGCCGAAAGCAATCAGAACCTGTCGCTGGGGGTGGACTATGAAATGCCGTTTACGACAGGGCAGGGATTCGAAACCGAAGGGCTGCATCTGCGGGGCTGGGCTTTTGTATCCGACGGTGCCTGGGGTTCAGACAGGGACTTTTCCCAGGTGTACGTATCCGGTCGCTGGAACGGGCTGGCCGGGGGGCGGTGGAAGTTGCTCGCCAGGGTGGAAGCGGGTTACTCAGATGCCGATGTCAACAACCTGGATGTCATCGTGGGCGAAGACCTCATCAGTCTCTCCGTGACTGAGCTTCCCAACCATTACCGGTTCAAGGCCGGCGGCAGCACCAGTGTCCGTGGTTATGGTTTCGAACAGCTCAGCAACAACAATATCGGTTCGAACAACATCGTCACGGCCAGCATCGAGGCCGAGTACCGGATTTTCGACCGGTGGTCGCTGGCTGCATTTTTTGACGTCGGAAACGCCTTCAACGACTGGTCCGGCATGGAAGTCAAAAAAGGTATGGGTGTGGGCGTTCGCTGGTACACGATAGCGGGTGCGATGCGCGTCGACGTGGCCCAGGCCCTGGACTTGCCGGACAAACCCTGGCGCATTCATTTCACGATTGGAGCGTCGGTCTTATGAAGCGCTGGATAAAATGGCTGCTTGTTCTACCCATTCTCCTGGCCGTGTTCGCCCTGGGTTCGGTCTGGTTCCTGCTGCACACGGAAGCCGGGGCGGCCTGGGTCATTGACCTGGCCAAAGCGCGGGTTCCCGGAACCCTGAATGCCGGCGAACCGAGGGGAAATTTTGCATCAGGGCTGATCATCCCGGGGCTGGAGTTCGAGTCGGATGGCCTGTCCGTTCAAGCGGACCAGGTGGCGCTATCCTTCACTCCGCGGTGGCCTCCGCTGGCGATTCGTATCCACTTCCTGGAATTGAAAAACCTGCGGGTCCAGTTGCCGGAAGCGACCGGGGTGGGCGAACAGGGCGGTTTGCCCCAGACCCTGGCCCTGCCGTTTCCGGTCGAGCTGGAGCGTTTTACGCTCGATGGCCTGGCCGTTCTCGATGCCGGTGGCCAGTCCCTGTTCCAGGCGGCGCAGCTGAATGGCGCCGGAACGTTTCTGGACAAGGCCGAGCTTCGTTCCATGGTGCTGGAAACTGAATTCGGACAAATCCTGGGCGAGGGTGTCTTGTCGCTGGAACAACCGTATACGGCGGATGCCAGCGTGGATGCCAACTTGCTCATACCCCTGGGCGGCCAGCAAGACCCGTTGTCGTTGCGGCTGGAAAGCCGGCTGGGTGGGCAGATCGAAGCCTACGAACTGGTCCTGGATGCCGCCGCGGAGCTTGGAAATTTCGGCGCGGACCTGGAAGGCACCATCGATTTCCAGGACGCTTCCCTGGAAGGGGAGGCGGAATGGCGTAGTTTTTCCTGGCCCCTGGAACAGGAGGTTCCACAGGTATTGAGCCCGGCGGGGCAGGTCACCCTGTCCGGCACGTTCGACGACTGGCGCGTGACGGGTGACGCAGAAGTCAAGGCGCCCGGTTTTGCCGATGGTGTGCTGGCGTTCGATGCCAAGGGCGACCAGGAGCACGTCAATGCGGACATCAGAGAAGGCCGACTGCTCGGCGGTTCGCTCTCCGGCCAGGTGAATTACAACTGGGCAGAGGGGGGAATATTCGACCTGCGCATCGAAACGGAAAACCTGTCCACCGGGCCTCTGTATTCCCCGCTACCCGCAGTGGTCAGCGCGACGTTCTCCGCCAGCGGCCGGCAGGAGCCAATGACGGTGTTCGTGGACGTGGAGCGGTTGCAGGCCATGGTTTCCGGCCAGGAGGTCTCGGCGTCGGGGAAAGCCGGCTACGGACCGGGTGAACTCCGTTTCGATCGTTTCGAGCTCCGGGCCCAGGGTTCCTCGGTGGTTTTGAACGGAAGCCTGGACAGGCCCGACGGGCTGAATTTTGAAGCTGACGTGCGTGAAATCGGGGCGTTCATGCCGGGTGCTTCCGGTATCCTCACTGCCGGCGGCAACGTGCGGATGGCGGAGGGGCAGCCTCGTCTGCAACTGGCTGCCAAGGGTGAAGCGCTGTCCTGGCGAGATATCAGCATGCCGTCGGTCGTAATCCGTGACATGCCCTCACTCAGTCCGGGGGCGCTCGCTTCCTTGCGGGTGGAGTTATCGAACCCGGAATACGCCGGGCAGACGCTGGACTATGCGACGCTGGACCTGGACCTGGGGGAAAACCGGCAGTCGGCGACCCTGTCAGCGGGTGCCGGTGAATACCGCTTGAGCACGGCCTTGGCGGGTGGCATTCACAACCGCGATGCACCCATGACTGACTGGGCCTGGCTGGGAACCCTGGAGGACCTGGTGCTTGCTGGGCAGGGTGACAGCCTGGTCCTGGGGTTGGAAGTGCCGGCCAGTCTTTCCCTCGCGGCATCGGAGGCCCGGATGGACAGCGCTTGTCTCGCGATGGCGGTGGGGCCGCGGGCCTGTTTCGAAGGCAGCTGGGAGGAAGAATCAGGGCTCCTGGCCCAGATGAAGCTGCACCAGGCCTCGCTTGAATTGCTGAATTTGATGGTTCAAACCGATTTTGCATACACCCAGCTGTTCGACGGCGAGGCTCGGTTCAGTGCCGCACCCGGTTCATTGCCGGATATCATGGCCGCGTTCAATATTTCGTCCGGGTACATCCATTTTGCCGATGACGATGAGCCGATACTGCAAACCGGGGATGGACGCATCGGCCTCGAGGTTTCAGAGGGCTCCCTGACGTCCGGTTTTTTTGATCTGCCATTGCCGGGCCAGGGTGAAATTGACCTGAATTTCGAGATCGCAGACCTGAAACTGGGCCTGGACTCGGCTCTGTCCGGCCAGCTCAGGCTGGACATGGAAGACCTGGATGCATTGGCTGTTGTCCTGCCCTGGGTCGATCAACTTGGTGGCCGCCTGGATGTGAACCTTGACCTGTCCGGAACGGCGGGCAGTCCGCGGATTGATGGTGGGCTCAAACTGGTTGACGGGTCGCTGCTGCATTCGAGCAGTGGTTTACGTATTTCAGAGGTTCAACTTGCCGGACAGCTGGAAGGCAGGCGCGAAACGCGGCTGGAGGGCAGCTTCCGCGCGGTGGAGGGCAAGGGAAAACTGCTGGCGCTCGTGGATTTGAACGACGTCCTGTCGCCAGTGGTGACGGTCAATGTGAGTGGCGAGGCGCTCAAGTTGTTCGATTCCAAGGACCTGCAACTGTTGGTGGAGCCGGATTTCCAGGTCGCCTGGAACAACCGTGGCATCAACCTGGATGGCCGCATTGACATTCCGGCTGCGATGCTGGCGCCGGCGATGATCCCGGTGGCCCCGGTCACTGAAAGCGCGGACCTGAAAATCGTGGCGGGAGAAGTACCCGGCGAGGCCGGGACGGAAGAGGCGAATTCCCGCCTGGCCATTCATGGCACGCTTGATATATCACTTGGCAACGACGTGAAACTCGATATTTCGGTGGCCAAACTGGACGTATCGGGAAGTACCCGGTTCACCTGGACTGGCGATCAAATCCCGATGGCAAACGGCAGCCTCAACCTGGAAGGCGACATTCTCGCATTCGGACAATTGCTGGAAATCGACCGGGGCACCATTGGCTTTCCGGATGTGCCCGCGGATAACCCACACCTGAACATACAGGCTGAGCGCCGAATCTACGGCAATTCGGAAGTCCGGCGGGCCGGTCTCCTGGTGACCGGGACCTTGCGCAGGCCCGTCATCGAGCCCTACACGGACCCGATAACGACAAGGGAGCGGGCGCAAACGCTGTTGATCACTGGCAGCGATTTCAACATGGAACGGGGCGTGGGCGCGCTCAATGTGGGTACCTACATCGCGCCCAGGCTGTTCGTGAGCTACGGCATCGGCGTTTTTGAAGACGGCAACGTGTTTGGAATCCGTTACGACCTGAGCGAGACCTGGGGTATCAAGGCAACGTCCGGTGAACGTGGAACCGGCGCGGATATCAGCTACACCATCGATCAGTGATCCAGGTATTCGATTCCGTCGATCTCGTTTGAAATCAGGGTTCCCGCCCGGCCGTCCACGATGTCGCATAGGTCTTGCAGTCTGCCGACCATGCTGCGGCGGCCGGTTTCCCTGACGAAACGGCAAGCGGCTTGCACTTTCGGCCCCATGGAGCCTGTCGCAAACTGGAATTCCTCCAGCGCATCGGGGTGGGCGGCCCGGATGGCCTTCTGCCGGTCCGTGCCGTAGTCCAGGTAGATATTCGCGACGTCCGTCAACATGACGAATCGCTCCGCATGCAGGCTGCGTGCCAGCAGCCCTGCAGCCAGGTCCTTATCGATAACCGCCTCGACGCCGTACAGCTTGTTTCCGCTATAGGCCGTTGGAATGCCCCCGCCGCCGGCGCAGATCACCACGATGCCTTCGTTAACCAACAGCCGGATGGCTTCGATTTCGATGATCCGCTTCGGTTCGGGCGACGGCACCACCCGCCGGAAATGCGGGCCGTCCGGTGCAACGCTCCAGCCTTTTTCTGTTTTCAGCCGATCCGCTTCGTGCTGGTCGTAAACCGGCCCGACCGGCTTGCTTGGATGCTGGAAAGCAGGGTCCTTCGGGTCAACGACGACCTGGGTAAGAACCGTGACGATATGGTCATCCGGGGGGATGATATTGCCAAGTTCCTGCTCGATGATGTAGCCGATCATGCCAACCGTTTCGGCGCCGATCACATCAAGCGGGTAGGGGTCAACGGCCTTGTAAGCCGCGTCCATCAACGCCAGCAGTCCGACCTGGGGTCCGTTGCCGTGGGCAATCACGA
Organism: Lysobacterales bacterium; assembly: GCA_036351055.1. Lineage (GTDB taxonomy): Bacteria > Pseudomonadota > Gammaproteobacteria > Xanthomonadales > SZUA-36 > JABDPF01. The sequence goes on along the minus strand of JAZBOH010000078.1, from coordinate 15,531 downwards.
GCTTGTGGTTCGCATGGATGCGGGCAAGCTGCTGCGCCGCGATGCGGATGTTGCCGCGCTGGTTCTCGGCATTGAGCGCCTGCCCCCTCCTCAGGATCGCGTTTCCGCCGAGCGCGATAACAATGGGCTTCACGGTCTTATCCACTCAGCGTGGCGACGAGCAGGGCCTTGATGGAATGGACCCGGTTCTCCGCCTGTTCAAACTGGATTCCGGCCGGCGATTCAAACACGCTTTCAGTCACTTCCATCGATTCCAGGCCGAACTTCTCGTGTATTTTTCGACCCACCTCGGTTTCCAGGTTGTGGAAGGCCGGCAGGCAGTGCATGAACTTCACGCGCGGGTTGCCGGAAGCTTTCATGATGCCGGAATTGACCTGGTAATTACGCAGTAACTTGATGCGTTTTTCCCAGGCTTCCGGTGCTTCGCCCATGGAGACCCAGACATCGGTGTGGATGAAGTCCACATCCTCGACTCCTTCCAGCGGATCTTCGGTCAGCGTCAGGCGTCCCATACTGGTGCTTTCCAATTCGCGGGCATAGGCAATGTGTTTTTCGTCGGGCCACAGTTCCCGTGGAGCGGCGATGCGTACGTCCATGCCCATCAGGCAGCCGGCGATCATCAGGGAGTTACCCATGTTGTTGCGGGCGTCCCCCAGGTAACAGTAGGAAATCTCGTGCCATGCCTTTGGCAGGTGCTCGTGCATGGTCAGCAGGTCGGCGGCCATCTGGGTTGGGTGCCACTCGTCGGTCAGACCGTTGTAAACCGGAACGCCGGCGTACTGCGCCAGTTCTTCCACGATCTGCTGCGAGTGACCGCGGTACTCGATGGCGTCGTACATGCGCCCCAGTACGCGGGCCGTATCCTTGATGGATTCCTTGCTTCCGATATGTGAGCTGGCGGGATCGAGATAAGTAACATTGGCGCCCTGGTCGTAGGCCGCCACTTCGAAGGCGCAACGCGTTCGGGTCGAAGCCTTCTCGAAAATCAGGGCGATGTTTTTACCTTTGAGTTTCTGGACCTCGTAGCCACCGTACTTGGCGCGTTTCAGTTCGCGCGCCAGGTCCAGGATATAGTCCATGTCACGTTTGCTGAAATCGAGAAGCTTGAGAAAACTACGGTTTTTCAGGTTGTAGGACATGCCTGTTTCCTCCGAAAGAGTAGCCTGATTATTTGCCCATTAGCGATTTCCGGCAAGTATCTGGATCAAGTGTATTACCGATTTCTCAGTATAGGTCAGGATGGTTTCAACGCTTCGCGTGAACGTGATTTGAGCGGCCAGAACGCGTCAAAAACCGCCACAGCCACGGTGCCGTAAACCGCGATCAGGATGAAGAGCAGCATGCGGTTCCAGAACGCCATTCCCGCACTGGACCCGCCAGCACCGTCCAGAACTGCAGGCCCGAGGATAACGAGCATCGTGAGGAATGCATAGGAAACCATTTGGAATTTGGGATGAAGGGCCGGACCCCGGAATATCCAGCGCCCATAGACCAGCCCGGCCAGTGCAACCAGCAACGTGTACATCAACAGGGACGGCCAGATCGCCAACACGTACCAGCCGATGGTGGCCCCCAGCCCGCCCCAGAAAGTGGATTCCAGGAGTGAGCGTCCCAAGGCTTTGCTCTGGTCAGCGGTTGATTGCTGCCCCATCGTGGCCACCTTGATCATGACCACGGTATAAGCCGGGCTGCCGCTCATGAACAGGAACAACAGGGCCATGGGAAAAACGATGGCCAGGGCCCGCAAGGCAAGCCGTCCTGCGCTCGAGGGATCAGGTTTGGGCGGAGGCGGTTTTCTCATCTCTGGCAAGGATGGATCAGGCGGCAATTCGGGCAAGAGGAGGTGGGCGATCCAGACAAACGCGATGCCGGTGGCCGCACAAATGGCCAGTCCCTTGATCAGTAGCGGGATGATTTCGCTGCTGACACTGCCCACCGTGCAGATGATGGTCAGCCCGACCGTCATAAACGTCCCCAGGACCGGCTGTCCGCCCCGTGCCGTGTAATAAAACGTGTAAAACAGTCCCAGTGCGACGAGCAGGACGCCAATACCCCGCATGTGCTCGAGAAATGGAAGCAGTACGATCCCCCCCAGCACCATCGGCGCAAGCAGTGCAAGGACAAAGATAATCCCCTTTTTCAGGCTAGGCGGCGGCAGGGGTAATGCCAGGATGAACATCGTCAGCACCGGTGCGATAAAAGACAGGGGCCAGGCAATCGCCTGGGAAAAAAGCAGGCACAGTGCCGTGCCGAGAGACAGCCTGAGGATCCGCCTGGCGGCGGCCGGATGCGTGCTCGCGGCGGCGGCCTCGGTGCGTGCCTCAATAGGCATAAGTCAGGATCGAGCGAACCCGCATGACCATGCGGGCAAGCGAATTTGAAAGGGGGTGGGTGCCCGTATAAACCACAACCGTGGCCTGGGAACCGACCTTGATGGGTGTTTTCCCCCGGCCGTTGGCGGGTAATTCAAAATCGATCAGAACCGGGTAGCGCTGCGCTGCGCGCAACCAGTTCTTGTCGTTCTGAATGGTGGGCAACTTGCCCAGCGGCGGGCTGTCGACATCGACACCGAAGCCGATTTCGCGCACGGTTCCCGCAAAAACCTCACCTGGCAAAACATCGAAAACAATGCCGGCTTCATCTCCCGGACTGATGTTTCCAAGGTTGTTTTCCTTGAGGTCCGCCTGTATCCAGATATTGTGTGTCGCGATAAAGGTCATCTGCGGTTGCCCGGCCCCGGCGAAGTTACCGGTATCCAGTTGCACGCCGGTGACGACGCCGGATTCGGGCGCTCGCACCGTGGCCCGTTCCAGGTTGAGGCGGGCGCCATCCAGTGCCGCCTGGGCCTGTTGCACCGCGGAGTTCTTATCGTCCGGCTCACCGAGTTGCTCAATCGCGGCCTGGAGTGCGGCTTCGGCTGCCACGACCTGGCCCTGGGACACTTTCAGCGAAGCCTCGGCCGATTCCAGCCGCCGCTGCGATATCGCGCCTGGATCCTGCTGCCGGATTCGCCGCATGCGTTCGGTATCCAGGCGGGAGCGATCCTCGTTGGCCCGGGCGGAGTCGAGCTGGGCGCGTGCGGCATCGACGTTCGCCCCGGCTGCGCCCTGGCCCTGGTAGACTTGCTGCAATGCAGCTTCAGCGTTTTGCACGGCAAATTGGTAACGTTCCGCATCGATCTGGAACAGTTCCTGGCCTTTTGCCACGACCTGGTTGTTGCTGACAAAAACACCCGTGATGGTCCCTGATACTTCTGGCGCCACCGGCACGACCAGTGCGTGAACGCGCGCTTGCGACGTGGACGGTGTCACGCGGTCGGCCCTCAGGTACCAGGCCAGCAGGGCCAGGCACAGGATCAAAATGATCCGGGTCCATGTTTTCACCGGGTTGGCAGGTGGTTTTCCGCCAGCTGGCTTCCGTGCTCCTTCCGTGGCGGGTTCCTGTTGCGCTTTTTCAGCGGCTTCACGGGCTTCTACCTGGTTTTCATCTGCCATTTCGTATCTCTTCAGGCCGGGCTCTGTGCTCCGGCGCATGTCTGCTTCTATTCGTCAATCCGGATCAGGTCACCCCAGTCCGTGCGTTCCTGCATCAGTTTGAGCGTCTCCGGGTCAACATAGGGCAGGCCGTCACGGTTCTCCCAGCCTCCACCCAGGGCCTTGTAGAGGCCGACCAGGTTGTTGATCACGTCGCCCTGGACCGAGATGTAACGCTGTTGCTGGTTGAAAAGGGCCTGTTGTGCGTTCAGTACGCGTTCGTAATCGGAAAAACCTTCCGAATAGCGCAAGGTGGAAAGTTCGTTCGAGCGGATGGCGGATGCGACGGTCTGCTCCAGGATTTCACGTTGCTTTCTGGCGCCGATGAAGCCGGCCATTGCGTCCTCGGCCTCGCGTGCGGCCTGCAGAACGGTTTCACGGTAGTTGACCAGGGCCTGCTGCAGCCGGGCGTCCTGCACGCGGACGTTGTTCTTGATGCGTCCGTAGTTCAGGAAAGGCCAGACAAAAGACGGTCCGATGGACCAGGCGAGCGCATCCTGGCTGAACAGGTCGCCAAAGTTGCTGTCGCCCAGGGTGTTTGAGGTCAGCCCGATGGACCCGGTCAAGGAAAAGCTGGGGTAAAGGTCGGCTTTTGCCAGTCCGATCAGGGCATTCTGGGCCCTGGCCTGGTATTCAGCCTGGCGCACGTCCGGACGCCGCCTGAGCATGTCAGCGGGGATGCCGACAGCAATATCGGCCGGTATGGCAGGGATACCGCTGCCCTTTTCCAGCAAGGCCTTGACCGTGCCTGGCGGCTGGTTTAACAGCGTGCTCAGTGCATTCCGGGCCTGGACCAGGGCCGTTTCAAGGCCAGGGATGGTGGCCTGGGTACTCAGTAGCAGGGTATTGGCCTGCTGCATATCCAGCTCCGAATCAGCACCGTTTTCATACAGCACTTGCGCGATATCGTAACTGCGCTGCTGGATCTTGACGTTCTGGTGGGAAATTTCAAGTTGCAACTCGGTGATGCGAACGGCGGTGTAAAGTGTGACCACCGCTGCGGTTAGCAGCACCTGGGCCTGGTCATAGCCAGCGATCGAGGCCATGAATGCCGCGTCGGCCGATTCGATGCCGCGGCGGAAGCGGCCCCAGAAGTCGATTTCCCACGAGGCTGTAACACCCAGCCCGAACTGGCCGTAATTGGATGAAACACCGGAGTTCGATGGTGGGGAAATATAGCTGGCGTCACCTGCCGCCGCCTGGGTCTGTGGGTATTGCTGGCCGGTGGCGATGCCCAGCTGGGCCTGCGCTTCCAATACGCGGATGCCGGCTATTTCCAGGGTATTATTGTTCAGGCGGGCCATATCCACCACCTCGTCGAGAACGGGATCGTTGAAGATTTTCCACCATTCGACCAGTTCATGGGGAGAGCTGGAAAGGCCTTTTTCCAGATCCTGCACCCAACCGTCTGGAATGCCGGATTGCGGCTTCTCAAAGTCCGGCCCGACCGCGGCACAGGCCGCGAGCAGCAGAACAGACAGGCCGGATGCCGCCGATCGAAAATACCCGTTCATTACGAGGCTCTATTCCCTGTCATTTCTTTGAGTCCAGGCTCGCTTTCAATTCGGCCAGGTTCTCATTGCGGTTGAACAGGTTGTTCAGCACGGTCAGGATCAAGCCCGCAGAAAGGCCGAACATCAGCACGCCGTTGGCGGCCTCCAGCGCCCCCAGCAAGCGGTGTTGCTCGCTCATTACGATGTCGCCATAACCCAGCGAGGTGAAATTGACGGTCGAGTGATAAAAAGCAGTGGCGAAGCTGGTGAATTCGCCCAGTGCAAGAAAAAGGCTGGCCCAGGTTGCAAACTGGAAAACGTGGCCGGCTATCAGCACGGCCATGGTCATGCTCAATGCCTTGATATCATTGACCAGGTCCGGGCCATGCCTGGCGCGGTCAATCCGTCGGATGAAAAACCGGATCAGGATTGAAACGGCCATGACCTGGATGCCCAGGTTGATGACCATCATCAGCAGGCCGACCAGAAGGTTGAATAACATGACGGGCGCCTCCTAGGTTTCTTCGCTCGCCCCGGTGGGCGGTACACGACCCGACTCCAGCCAGGCTTCCAGCAACTTGTAACCGAGCGCCAGTACGATCGCACCGACAAACAGGCCGATGATACCGGACATGATCATGCCGCCGATCGCGCCGAGCAGAATGACCAGCATGGGCGCATCGACACCACGGCCAAGAAATATGGGTTTGAGAACCATGTCGAGGAAAGAGACGATCACGGCCCAGACCGCGAAGATGGTGGCCACGGTCGTGCTTTCCACGGAGAACACGTAGAACATGACCGGGAACATGATCAGCCAGGGCGGGAGTTGCGCAATGCAGAGAATCAGGACCAGCAGCGCCAGGATGCCGGCAAAGGGCACACCTACGATCATCATGCCAAGGCCTGCCATGAAAGACTGGATAGAGGATATGCCCAGGACGCCGACGGTAACGGAGGTGACCGTGGCCGTGGTGAGCTTCATATAACTGTCGGCCTTGTCGCCAACCAACCGGGCCAACAGGACCTTCAAGCCGGCGCCAATGGTTTCCGCATTGGCCAGGAAGGCGGCCGCGATCAGCGTTGAAATGAGAAATTGCACGATGCCCAGCCCGATACCTGCGGCGACGGACAGCACGGTGCTGGCTACGGACTTCAACAATTCGGCATGTTCCACCGCCCAGGCCTGGAAGTTGCTCGTGGCAGCCGTCAAGCCCGCGTGAAGCTTCGCACCCACAAGAGGCCATTCCTTGATCGATTCGTTCGGCGGGTGAAGGTCAATATGACCCGTTTCCAGCGCCACGGTAATTTCCTTCGCGTTGCTGACGATCGAGCCGGCAAACATCCAGCCCGGTACGACAATGATCGCCAGACCCATGACGGTAAACATTGCAAGGGCGAGTTTCTTGTTACCGCCCAGCAGACTTTTCAGCTTCAGGAAGGGTTTGTACATGGAGATCGCGATGATGGCGGCCCAGGCGATCAGAGAGATGAACGGTTTCAGGATCTGAAGGCACCAGGCGAGAATGATAAAAATCAGAAACAGGTTGATCGCGATCTCGATAGCGGTTTGGACTGGGTTTTTCTGGCTGGGTATGTTCACGTTCTCTTCCTCTCAAGCACGGGTACATCGTTGACAGTGAAACAAGCCGGCGGGGTATTCCTGGAGCCGCGATGACCCTTGCAGGCAGCATCGATGCGGTTTCCTGGCGCGGTTCAGCAAAAGTTTACACTAAATGCGCCAGAGTCGTGATTGGGGCTGGAGCGCACAACGGTTTCACCCTAGAATGCAGCGAATCGCCTCCGCGCATTCGAAGTACAAGAGAACCCTATGCCGCCTGATACCCCACTGACACCGGATGAACTTGTGCAGCTGCGTAACCGGCTCGACGAAATCGACACCGGGATCATCGACCTGATCGCCGAGCGCCTGGCGGTGGTCAAGTCCATCGGCGATCACAAGCTCAAGACAGGCGCCCCGTTGCGGCACTATGAACGGGAAAGAGAAGTGATCCAGCGCGGTATCAAGCGGGCCGAGTCACGCGGCATGTCCCAGCGACTGGCTCGCGAGGTGCTTGAAACCCTGATCCACCACTCCATCGGTGACCAGGAAATCCACCAGCTGATGCAATCGGACCACGGCCGGGGTGAACGCGCCCTGGTGATTGGTGGCCTGGGCCGGATGGGCGTGTGGATGAGCCGCTACCTGGATGCCGTTGGCTACCAGGTGGACGTGGCGGACCCGATAAAGACGGAGACACCGTTCCACGTTATCGATGACTGGGAAAACGCCATCGATGACTACGACGTGGTGGTCGTCGCCGTTCCCCTGAGGCCATCCAACGCGGTTTTGCACCGCCTGGCCGAACTGCAACCGCGCGGCCTGGTGTTTGATATCGGGTCTCTGAAAAGCCCGATGGCCAGTGGCCTCGAGGCGCTGGCTGGGGCGGGGTGCCGGGTGTGCTCGGTGCACCCGATGTTCGGGCCGGACGAGGTAGGCCTGTCGGGTCGCCATATCCTGTTTGTGGATGTGGGTAACAAAGACGCGCTGGCCCAGGCTCGGGCCCTGTTTGCACACACGGCCGCGGACTGTGTCGACCTCAGCCTGGCGGAACACGACGAGGTTATGGCCTGGGTGCTTGGCCTGTCACACCTGGTCAATATCGCTTTTGCCAGCGCACTGGCTGAGAGTGGTGAGGCCGTCCCGCTGCTGCGGCAGATCTCAAGCAGCACCTTCAACGCCCAGCTGAAAGTGGCTGCACAGGTCGTGTCCGAGAACCCCCATCTGTACTACGAAATTCAGCAAGGCAATGCGATGACTGGCGAAGTCGTCGGCCATTTCCGGCGTGTACTTGACGAGCTGGCGCGGGCCATTCGCGTAGGCGACGAGATTTCCTGGACGAGAGCGATGGAGATTGCCAACAAACGCATAAGCTCCACGCGCGAACAGGAATAAAGCCGCCAAAGCCCGCCATAAAGCCTATAATTGACTGGAGCCTTTTCCAGTCGAGAGAGCCATGCAAGCGATACCAGGCCAGGCATTGCCACCCGCTGCGCTCTGCAAGCGCAGCGATCCCGATGACATCATTTTCGATTCAACCGCCGAGCTTGAGGACCTGACCGAAATACCGGGCCAGGAACGTGCCCTCGAGGCCTTTCACTTTGCCACCGGAATCAACGTGGCCGGACACAACGTGTACGTTCTGGGCAACTCCGGCAGTGGCCGTCATGATTTCGTCCGGCAGTTTCTTGAGAAAACCTCGTCCTCAAGAGAAACGGCAATGGACTGGTGTTACGTGTACAACTTTGATGACCCAAGGCAACCACGGGCCCTGTCGCTGCCACCTGGCCGCAGCCGCGAACTCCGGGAGGACGTGGAAAAGGTCATCGCGGATGCACAGACCGGTATCCCCGCTGCTTTCGAGAGCGAGGATTACCAGACCCAGCGTGAGTCGATTGTCGAAGACTTCAAGGATGCGCAGGAGTCCGCCTTGCGGGAGGTCGAGTTGGAGGCTCAGCGCCACGACATAGGCGTGCTGCAGACGCCTTCGGGCATTGCCTTCGTGCCCGTGAGCGAAGGTGAGACGCTGAGTCCGGAAGACTTCACAAAGCTTCCGCAGGACAAACAAGAGGTTTTCCACCAGAAGATCGCCCGCTTGACCAGGCGGCTTCAGAACGTCATGAGGTTAATGCCGAAAAAGGCCAGCGAAATGCGCCGGAAGGTACAGGACCTCGAGCGCGAAGTGGCGAAGCTGGCAGTGAACAGCCTGGTAGAGGAACTGCTCGAGAAATACAAGGACCTGCCCGAGGTGGCGGCTCACCTGCAAAGGATGCAGGAAGACATCGTGGATAACGTGGCTCTTTTCCTTCCTGCGAAGGAGGGTTCCGGGGCTTCGCCACAGGCCGAGCAGGGCGGGTCTGACGGCGAATTGGTGGCCATACACCGTTATGCCATCAATGTGCTGGTGAACCGGCATGGCCAGAAAGGAGCGCCATTGGTTTTCGCGGACAAGCCGTCTTTCAATGACCTTACCGGTCGAATCGAATACGAATCCCAGTTCGGAACCCTGGTCACCAACTTCAGGTTGATCTGCGCCGGGGCCCTGCACCAGGCTAACGGTGGCTACCTGGTGGTGGATGCCGAAAAACTGCTTTCCTACCCATTGGCCTGGGAGGGCTTGAAACGTGCCCTGAAGTCGCGCCAGTTGCACATTCGCTCCATGGCGGAAGATATCGGGATGCCGAGTACGGTATCACTGGATCCGGAGCCCATTCCCCTTGCTGTGAAGGTCATCCTGGTTGGAGAGCGCCGCTACTACTACCTGTTGAACCAACACGACCCGGAATTTTCCGAACTGTTCAAGGTGCAAGCGGATTTCGAAGACGAGATGGCGCGCAGCAAGGCAAACGTCGAGCACATTGCGCGTTGGCTGGCGACAACCGTTCGCAAGGAAAATTTGCGACACATCAGCCGCAGTGGTATCGCCCGCCTGATGGAAGAATGCTCGAGGCGGGCGGGTGACAGCGAACGGCTCTCCTCCAATATCCACTACGCCAGGGACTTGGTGCGTGAAGCCCATTACTGGGCAAAGCAAAACGGCAGCGAATTGATTGGCGAATCCGAGATCCAGCTTGCGATCGATGCGCGTGTCCGGCGCGGAAGCCGTGTGCGGGACCTGATGCAGGAGGAGTTGATAAGGGAGACCTTCCTGGTCGAGACCGATGGCGAGCGGGTTGGCCAGATCAACGGCCTCGCCGTCATGCAACTGGGCGAACTGGCGTTTGGCCGGCCGCAGCGAATCACGGCGGCCGTAACGCTCGGCACCGGCGAACTGGTCGATATCGAGCGGGAGGTGAAGCTGGGGGGGCCGCTGCACTCCAAGGGTGTTCTCATCCTCGGTGGTTTCCTGCGCTCTCATTACCTGACCGACCGTCCCCTGTCGCTCTCGGCAAGCCTGGTTTTTGAACAGTCCTACGGTGGTGTTGACGGAGACAGCGCTTCGGCTGCCGAGATGTGTGTTCTGGCCTCGGCCCTGTCACAGGTGCCGCTGAAACAGTCCATGGCGATTACCGGTTCGATCGACCAGCACGGCAGGATACAGGCCATTGGCGGCGTCAATGAGAAGATCGAGGGCTTCTTCGACATTTGCCGCAAGCGGGGCCTCCGGGGTGACGAGGCGGTCCTGATTCCCGCCGCCAACGTCAAACACCTGATGCTGAGACAGGACGTGGTCGACGCGGTCGAAGCGGAGACCTTCCGGGTCTTTGCGGTGAACCACGTTGACCAGGCGCTGGGCTTGCTGACCGATTTGCCGGCAGGGGAAAGGAATGAAAACGGCGAATTCCCCGAGGGCAGCCTGAACCGGAAGATATGCGACCGCCTGGTTGAGTTCGCCGGTTTGAGACAATCCTTCGGCAAGGCGCAAGGTGGAAAAGGTGATGCCGTCTGATAATTCGCCACGACGCATTGCAGTGATCCTGGGGCCCGGCGGCGCCAGCCGGGAACTCATGAACCAGTTGCAGCCGTTGCTGGCCACTGACCGCGACATCGAAATGCAGGGTGTTTTCCTGGAAGAAGCAGATGTACAGCGGGCAGCGGAACTGCCCTTCGTCCAGGAACTTTGCCGCGTAACGTTTGCGGTTCGCGAGTTTGACAACGACAAGTTCGAACACGCCCTTGCATTGAGGGTGCGGACCGCACGCAGGGCGCTTGCCGTTCTGGCCGAGCGTGCCGGTGTGCACCATACATTCCGGAATGTGCGCGGTTCAGCCGTCACGATGCTTGGCGAAGCCGTATCCGAATCGGATATCACGGTTTTCGAGCCCGCGCGGTTGCGCGTTGCCGCTGCTATCGCACCGCCCCCTGGCACCAGACGCAGACGTATCGCGGCGTTGATCACGGACAGGGAATCGGCGAGCGAGGTGTTGCGCGTGGCCGTCAGCCTGGCGGAAGAGGACACGCGCAAAATATCGGTCATGTTGGCGCCTGGCAAGGGTGTTGAAACCGATGACTTGCTCGACTGCTCGAGGGGTTTACTGCCGGGGATGCCAGCGAGCGTCCGCCTGATCGGGCCCGGCGACAAGGACAGACTCGCTCTGACCTTGCGCGAATTGCTGGCGACCATTCTGATTGCGCCAGCCACCGATGAAATGATCAATGAAAAAATGTTGCGTTTTTTCAGGGAACGGGTGCGCTGCCCGGTCTGCCTGGTGCGCAGGGTGGATCCTTAAACCCGTTGTGAAATTGCAAAAAAAAGCGGGCGCATGGCCCGCTTTTTTATGTTGCCTGGATGCTGACGACTTGCGCCAATGCACCCTTGTAGGGGATTTATCAGAACTTGTAGCCGATCATCAGGCTGTAGACCATCGGATCGATATTGACTTCGCCCAGGGAATCGCCAGCCAGCACGGCCTTGGTCCCGATATCAATGTAACGGGCGCTGAAGTTCAGCAGCCAATTGTCACTCATCATGAAGTCAGCGCCGATTTCGCCGGCGAGGCCCCAGCTGTTGCCCAGGTCGAGCTTGAGCCCTTCGAGTGGTCCTACGGTTTTCGTGCTGAAAAAGAAGGTGTAGTTGACGCCCAGGCCAACGTACGGCTTGAAGGCATTGTCGGGCATGAAGTGGTACTGCACGGAGAACGTCGGGGGCAGGTGCTCGGTGGTGGCTACCTTGGTGTCGGTGCCCTTTAGCCTGATGTCGTGTTCAAACGGATATGCGGCGAGGACTTCAAGCGAAATATTCGAAGTCATCATGTAGCTGAAGTTCAGCCCGAGTGAGGCGGCTGAATCGACACTCACCACGGAGTGGTTGTCGCTTTTCGGTGCGACATACGTAACGCCGCCACGCATCAACCAGTCGCCTTTTTCCACGGCCATGGACGGGCTGCTTGCAACTGCAGAAGCAAGAATGAGCGTGCCTGTAAGTAGTGCCTTGATTTTCATGTTTTTTCTCCTAACCGAATATGGGCAGATTTTATAAAGACTGCGCAGTTTATTTTCCGTTAAATTAGCTTACATTGATTCATGTCAATTTGACCAGCCTTGAGGTGAATTCCAGGATTCGGTCCGGGCTGGAAAATTGGTTTAACATAGCCCGCATCCGCCCTACGGCGAACGAGCAGAACGCAGGAAACCCTAGCCATGAACACATCCATCGTATTGACCGTTGTCAGCGACGACCGCCCCGGAATCGTAGAAGCCCTGTCCGATGTTCTTGCCGGTCACGGCGGCAACTGGACGGAAAGCAGCATGCTGTCGCTGGCCGGCAAGTTTGCCGGAATCCTGCTGGCGGAGGTACCACCGGAAAACGAGGACGGGTTCGTGGCTGCGCTGGCTGCCCTGGAGGCCGATGGCATCAAGGTGCTGACCGAATCAAGTTCCGGCGCCGGGCAAGATGAAGACGCACATTATGTGTCACTGGAGCTGGTGGGACAGGACCGCCCAGGCATCGTGCACGAGATCACCGAGGTGCTCGCCAGGCACGCGGTCAATGTGCAGGAACTGGAAACCACGGTACAGAGTGCATCGATGTCCGGTGAAAGGCTGTTCCTGGCCCATGCGAAGGTTTTCATTCCCGCCGGGGCCGACGCAGGCAAGCTGCAGGACGAACTTGAAGCCCTGGCCAATGAGCTGATGGTCGACCTGAGCCTGGAAAACCCCGGGTGAGACCCACGCTCAATGCACTCAGCGGGGAATTGACCGGGCGTATCCTCGACGAGGCCAAGCGCATCCTGGCCGAAACCGGGATGGATATCCGGGGTGCTACGATGCGCGCGCGGTTACTCGACCTGGGCTTGAAAACAGATAGAAACAACGGCCGCGTCCTGTTTCCCGCGGAAGTCGTGGAACGGGCCATAGAGACCGCCCCGTCTTCTTTCGCCCTGTTCGACCGGGAGGGCAATCCGCACGCCGAACTCGGCGGCGACAAGGTCCATTTTGTGCCGGGCTCGAGTGGACTGAAAATCCTGGACCACCGCACGGGACAGACCCGGCTCGCCCATTCGGCCGACTACGTTGAATACGTGCGACTTGCAGATGGCCTGGAACATATTGCCTACCTGGCCACGGCATTTTCCACCAACCAGGATATCGAACCCCAGGTGTCGGATGCATGGCGGCTTTACATGACATTGGTGAATTCCCGGCGGCCTATTGTTTCCGGGGCATTCAGCGAACACGGTGTGCCGCGCCTGGCCAGCCTCCTGCGCCTGTTCCGCAGTGATGCCGCAGACCTTGCCGCCAGGCCACTGTCGATGTTCACCATCACGGCCACCGGCAACTTCCGCTATGGCGATGACTCCTGCCAGAACCTTCTGGATTGCGTAGAAGCCGGCATTCCGGTTGAAATCGTGCCGGTCACCCTGATGGGCCTGATTGCCCCGGTAACGCTGGTCGGGGCGCTGGTGTTTCATTGCGTGGATGTGTTGACCGGGCTGACCATGGCGCAACTCTTGCGTCCCGGTCACCCGGTGGTGTTTGGCGGGGCGCCGGCGACCTTTCATATGAAGGCGGCCAGTTCTCCGATGGCCGCTATTGAAGCCCAGCACCTCAACGTTGCCTACGTTGCGATCGCGAAACACCTCGGTTTGCCAACCCAGGCCTACATGGCCTTGAGTGACGGCAAGTACCTCGACGCACAAGCCGGGGGCGAGACGTTCAGCAGTGCCCTGCTGGCGGCATTGGCGGGTATCAACTCGGTTTCCGGCCCGGGCATGCTGGACTTCGTGCTCACTTTCAGCCTGCCCAAGCTGGTTTTTGACAACGAAGTATGCGGCCAGGCATTGCATTTTTGTCGTGAAATCAAACCTCTAGATGATTTGCCGACCCAGGAACTGGTGGACCACGTGATCAACCAGGGCCATATGCTCACCCTGCCGCAGACCCTGAAACACTGGCCCCGGGAGTTATACCAGACCGACCCGGTGATCGATCGCACGACGCGCGATACTTCTGACCTGGATGCCGGGCCCGACCTGGTGGCGCGGGCGTCAGAACAGGTGGAGCATCGCCTGGCCAGGTACCAGCCTTGCGAAACCGATCCGGCGGTGGACAGGGAGATGCAGAGGATCATCCTGTCCGGCCTGGAGTCACAGGACACACTGCCCGACCTGCCACCTCCGCCGGAAGCCAGGGCGCCCGGGTCACCGGCGGGTCGGCGTGGCCGCCCGGGTCGCCGGCGGCGGAAAAGCTGATTCCATACTTTTCGCAAGCGACGCCTACAGAAACTTCTTCAGCAAGCGCTGCACGTTGATTTTTGCCTTGATGCGCCCGCATACCAGGAAAGAGCCAATCAGCTTGCGGTGCAGGAAAACCGTTTCAGGTGGCGGTGAGCGCAGTTCACCGCGGCTTTTCCACACCAGTTCGAAACCTGCATCCCTGGCACGAGGCGCCACGTCTGAAGACGCAAAATCATAGTCCCGATCTTCCAGGATCGGTTCACAGATGATCTTGATCAACTCCACGATACGCCCGCAGTAGGATGGGCTGTCATCGGGGTGCAGGTAGCCGATCTCCTCGGCGTAGCGCCAGATACCGTCGTCATCGTTATCGATCAGTGACCGCGTGATCTGCCGGTAGCGTTCGCTGAACGGTTTTCCAAAGGTAATGGTTGAGCCAAAATCCAGCAGCACGATCCGCCCGTCACCCGGTCGGTAAAGGTAGTTGGCGAAATTGGGGTCGGTCTGCATGGTATGGAATTCGAACAGTTCGCGGAACAACAGGCGTTCCAGTTCGGTGCCGACACGGTTGCGTGTCTCCTGCGCCACGCCATCGCCGCCCAGGGACTCCAGCGGTTCTCCGCTGACGTAGTCCATGGCGAGTACGCGCCGGGTCGTTAGGTCTTCGTGCACGGCGGGAACCATCAGTTGCCGGTTGTCCTCCACCATCGCCCGGTATTCCCTCAGGTGGCGCGCTTCAGCGTAGTAATCGGTTTCCTGCCGCAATTGCCGCTTGGCTTCAGTGACGATGCCTTCGATATCGATTTCGACCGGAAGGACGTTCATGACACGCAACAGCAAGGCCATGTTGTCCACATCGCTGTCAATGCTGTGGGCCACCCCCGGGTATTGGATTTTCAGTGCGAGGTCACGCCCGTCCCGGGTCAATACACGGTGGACCTGTCCGATCGAGGCGGCGGCCACGGGGTGAAAATCAAATTCCCGGAAAAGCTTCTCCCAGCCCTTTCCAAACTCCCGTCCCATGACGCGTCGAACCTGTGAGTCCGGCATGGTGTCGGCGGAATCGCGCAGGATGGCCAGGGCGCGCGTGAACTCCGCCGGCAGGATATCCGCACCTTCCATGGAAAGCTCCTGGCCGATTTTCATGGCGGCGCCGCGCATTCCCGACAGGCGCCGCGCGAGTTTTTTTGCGTTGCTCGTGGTCAGCAGGGCGCTGACGGCTTGTTCCGGCGCCTTTCCGGCCAGGCGCCGCGCGCTTTCGGCGAGCCCGCCCGCGGCCATCTCGCCGGCCGCGAAACCCAGCCGGGCCAGGCGGCCGAGGCGGGTGG
>JAZBOH010000077.1:0-3573 GCA_036351055.1 Lysobacterales bacterium | reverse complement strand
GTCCATCGCGTGCCAGTCACATACCGCCTTGTTGACGTCTGACATCACGTCGACCAGGCGTTGCTCGATCTGCTCCAGGTCGGCCTCGGCCGCTCTTTTGTCGATATGGAACTGGATAAAGGATTCAGCCTTGCCGTCTTTCACCCCGCGGGGGTGAATTTTTTCCAGTTGGCCCTTCGAGTTTCGCCCGACGCGCAGCACCGGGTGAACGACCAGGTGGATGCCAATATCCATCTCGGACAAGGCCAGGGCCGCGCTGTCGACCAGGAAAGGCTTGTCGTCGTTTGCCAGTTGAACGACGCTGTGATCCGACTCCCAGCCGTCTTTCTCCATGGAGGGATTGAATACGCGGACCAGCAACTGGCCGGGACGGCGTTGTTGGATGAAACGGATCTGCCCGGCCACGATCGCGGCGAGCCTGGCGGGCGTGCTGCCGGCCAGTTCCTCGAGAGGAACGCGTCGAAAACACTGTTCAAGGTACGGTTTGACAATGTCCGCCCACCGAACTTTCAAGTCCTTTTGCAGGCGTGCTGAAACCTGCTTTAACAAGGCCTTTTTGTCTGCTTCCACATCGCTGCTCATGTGCTGAAACCACCCCGTGATTATCTGAATATGGTTGGGACGGGAATTATAGCCCCCGTTTGGAATTAATTCCCCTTCTTGACCTATTTTGTGGCAAGCGATAAGCTGCGCCATATCTCTTGATCAAGATATAAAGATATATGACCCCGAAGACACCGAACGTGATGGATTTACAGGTCGCGACACAGCACCTGCGCCTGCTGTCGGACCCGACCCGCGTGCGCCTCCTGCTGCTGCTCGACAGGGAAGAGCTGAGCGTCGCTGAACTGGCCGGCGTCATGCAACTGGCCCAGCCCAGGGTATCCACTCACCTTTCCCGGCTGAAAGAAGCCGGCCTGGTCAGCGACCGCCGGGACGGCGTTTTCGTTTACTACCGGATCGCACGCAACAGCAGCAACAAGGCGCTGGACGAGCTTTGGCAACTGCTGAGGAACAATACAGAAGACCCCCTGGTGCAGCAGGACCGGGAGCGGGTGCAGCAGGTGCTCAGCAAACGCACAGGTGAAGGCACATGGGCCGACAGCGTGGCCGGCGACATGGAACGCCACTATTCGCCGGGCCGCACCTGGGAAGCCACGGCGCGCGGACTGGTCCACTTGCTGGAACCCGGCGACGTGCTCGATATCGCATCCGGCGACGGTGTGCTGGCTGAACTGCTGGCCCGACGCGCGCGCCGTATCGTCTGCCTGGACATCAGCAAGCGGGTAGCCGAGGCCGGTCGCAAGCGCCTCGCATCCTGCAGCAACGTGAGTTTCGAGGTGGGCGATATGCATTCCCTGCCGGTCGATGACGATTCCTTCGATACCGTGTTGCTGATGCATGCGCTGACTTATACCAGGCAGCCTGAGCAGGTTTTCAGGGAAGCTGCCCGTGTATTGAGACCGGGCGGTAAACTGCTGGCGGTTACGCTGGCGCGTCACCGCCACGAAAAGGCAGTGGAACCTTTCAACCATGTGAACCTCGGCTTCACCCCGGAACAACTGGAATCCCTGGTAAGCCAGGCCGGACTGGAACTGCAGGCCTGCACGGTCTCCGCCATCGAGAAAAGAACACCCAATTTTTCCGTGCTGGCCCTGTCAGCGAGCAAACCCTGAAAGCGCCAGAACTGCGAGTTGAAAAACATGAACAAAATTCCTTACAAAAACCCCGAGACCGTACAGCGCCTCGAAGAGATGTTGAAAAAGCGCATCCTGGTCCTGGACGGCGCCATGGGCACCATGATCCAGGCCTGCGAACTGGATGAAAAAGACTTCCATGGCGAGCGCTTCTTGGACCATGGAACATCACTGAAAGGTAATAACGACATCCTCACCCTGACCCGGCCCGATGTTATCGCAGACATCCACCGCGAATTCCTGGAGTCCGGTGCGGATATCATTGAAACCAACACCTTCAACGCCACGTCGATTTCACAGGGCGATTACCATACCGAGTCGCTGGCCGAGGAGCTCAACTTCGAGAGCGCCGTGCTGGCCCGGTCGGTGGTTGACCAGTTCATGGCGGACCACCCGGACCGGTCCTGTTTTGTACTCGGCTCCCTCGGCCCGACCAACCGCACCGCCTCGCTATCGCCCGACGTCAACCGGCCGGAATTTCGCAACATCAGCTTTGCCGACCTACGCGACGCCTATGCCGAATCCGCCCGTGGCCTGCTAAGAGGCGGTTCGGACCTGTTGGTTGTGGAAACCGTTTTCGACACGCTCAACTGTAAGGCGGCCCTGTTTGGCATAGAGCAGGTATTTGAGGAGCTCGGTTACCGTGTGCCCGTCATGGTTTCCGGTACGATTGTCGACGCCAGCGGGCGCACGCTGTCGGGCCAGACCGTAGAAGCATTCTGGCACTCGATCCGCCATGCAAAGCTGTTCGCCGTGGGCCTGAACTGCGCACTGGGTGCTGCAGAGATCCGGCCCTGGATCCAGGAACTGGCGCGTGTTGCCGACTGCCCGGTCAGCCTCTACCCCAACGCCGGCCTGCCCAACGAGCTGGGCGAATACGACGACACACCCGACCAGATGGCCGGCCTGCTCGGTGATTTCGCAGCCGAAGGCCTGCTCAACCTGGTTGGCGGTTGCTGCGGCACACGGCCCGAACACATCGCCGCCATCCGCGCCGCAACGGGTGAAGCCCAGCCACGGGAAATTCCCCGTAAAACGGCCTGGTGCCGCCTCTCCGGACTCGAGCCACTGACGATCACCCCCGAGCTGAACTTCGTCAACATAGGCGAACGGACCAACGTCACCGGCTCAGCCGTTTTCCGCCGGCTGATCCAGAACGACGATTACCCGGCCGCGCTGGATGTCGCCCGCCAACAAGTTGAAAACGGTGCACAGATCATCGATGTCAACATGGATGAAGGCCTGCTGGACGGCCCCAAGGCCATGACCACCTTCCTCAACCTGATCGCTTCCGAGCCGGATATTGCACGCGTGCCGGTGATGATCGATTCCTCGCGCTGGGATGTGCTCGAAGCCGGTTTGCAGTGCCTGCAGGGCAAGGGCGTGGTGAACTCGATCAGCATGAAGGAGGGCGAGCAACCGTTCAGAGAGCAAGCCCGTTTGGTGCGGCGCTATGGCGCCGCGGTGATTGTCATGGCATTCGACGAGAACGGACAGGCCGACAGCCTGGAACGCCGTGTGACCATTTGTAAACGCGCCTGGAAAATACTGACGGAAGACGTCGGCTTTCCACCGGAAGACATCATTTTCGACCCCAACATCTTTGCGGTCGCGACCGGTATCGAGGAACACAACAGCTACGGCGTGGACTTTATCGAAGCCACACGGCAGATCAAGAAGGCTTGCCCCGGCGCCCTGGTATCGGGTGGGCTGAGCAATATTTCGTTCTCCTTCCGCGGCCAGGAGCAGATCCGCGAAGCCATCCACTCGGTCTTTCTTTACCACGCGATACAGGCCGGGATGGACATGGCCATCGTGAACGCGGGCCAACTGGAGATTTACGACGAGATCGACGCGCGCTTGCGCGAGGCCGTGG
>JAZBOH010000076.1:0-13480 GCA_036351055.1 Lysobacterales bacterium | reverse complement strand
TGCAGTTGGCGAAGCCAGCAGCAAACTCCTTTATGCTGTCTTGCGCAGCCGCCTTCCGCCAGCGGCGGGAGCAGGGAAGCAAGACGCTATTATAATGCCAAAAATGCGGCTGTTTTGTTATTCTGGCCCGCAATCCTCACCTCACCCCACGGAGTCCCCAGGGATGCGAATCATCACGCTCAACGCCAACGGAATCCGCGCCGCGGCCGCCAAGGGCTTTTTCGACTGGATGCAAAAACAGCAAGCGGACATCGTGTGTATCCAGGAAACCAAGGCCCAGCATCCCCAACTCCAGGACCGCCATTTCTTTCCTCCCGGTTACCACGTTTATTACCACGATGCGGTCAAGAAAGGGTATAGCGGTGTCGCCATTTACAGCCGCCACCAGCCCGACCGGGTTCAATACGGGCTGGGCTGGGACGTGATGGACAGCGAGGGCCGCTGGCTGCAGATTGATATCGGAAACCTCTCGGTCGTCTCGCTTTACCTGCCTTCCGGTTCATCGAAAGAGCAGCGCCAGCAGGTGAAATACGAATGCATGGATTTTCTCAAGCCCAAACTTGCCGCGTGGGCAAGAGACGGCCGCGATTACATGATCTGCGGCGACTGGAACATCGCGCACAAGGAAATCGACATCAAGAACTGGCGCGGCAACCTGAAAAATTCCGGCTTTTTGCCGGAAGAGCGCGCCTGGATGGACGAATTGTTCGGTGAAGTCGGCATGGCGGATGCTTTTCGGGCTGTCGACCCGGGTGCAGAGCGCTACACCTGGTGGTCAAACCGGGGCAGGGCCTGGGACAACAACACGGGGTGGCGGATCGACTACCATGTGACCACCCCCGGCCTGGCGGAACAGGCGGCCGCGGCGGAGATCTACCGCGACGAGCGGTTCTCCGATCATGCCCCCCTGACCATGGACTACGATTACGAAATCCGCGCCCGTGGCTGAAAACCGGGACCAACCCATCCAGCGCAACTGGAAGGAAATCCTGTTCAACCGCCGGATGCTCGTATGCATTTTCCTGGGTTTTACGTCCGGCATGCCGCTCTATGTGCTGTTTCAACTCGTTCCCGCCTGGCTCCGCAGCAGCGGCGTGGACCTTGGCACTATCGGCCTGTTCGCACTGGTCTCCCTGCCTTATACGTGGAAATTCCTGTGGTCGCCCTTGATGGACCGGTTCGTGCCCCCGTTCCTGGGGCGTCGTCGTGGCTGGGCGCTGATCACGCAGCTTTCGCTGCTGGTGGTCATCGGCCTGCTGGGCAGCTTTGACCCGGCCGAATCGTTGCAGGCCATCGTGTTCCTGGTATTCCTGGTGGCGCTCTTTTCCGCCAGCCAGGACATCGTCATCGACGCTTACCGGCGCGAACTGCTGGCCGATGACGAACTGGGCACGGGGACTTCCCTGTTCATCAACGCCTATCGCCTGTCCTCGCTGGTGCCGGGTGCACTCTCCCTGATCCTCTCCGACCACCTGCCCTGGTCGATGGTGTACTGGATCACCGCCGCGTTCATGCTGGTGGGCGTGGTGACTTCTTTCGTGATCAGGGAAGCCGGCGACGACGCCCTGGCCCCGCAGTCCATGCGCGAGGCCGTGATCGACCCGTTTCGCGAGTTCTTCGCCCGCGACGGCATCAAGGCCGGGCTGGCCATTCTTGCCTTCATGTTCCTGTACAAGCTGGGTGACAACATGGCCACGGCGCTGGCCACGCCGTTTTACCTGGACATGGGATTCAGCCGCACCGAGATTGGCTCCATCGCCAAGGTGGCGGCCCTGTGGTCGGCGATTGCCGGCTCGATCATTGGCGGGGCAGCCATGCTGAAGCTGAGTATCAACAAGTCGCTGTGGCTATTCGGTTTCGTGCAGATGTTCACCATCCTGGGTTTTGCATGGCTCAGTGTTATCGGGCACAACCCGGTAGCCCTGTTCATCGTCGTCAGTGCCGAATACCTGGGCGTGGGCCTGGGCACGGTGGCCTTGACGGCTTATATCGCGAGGGAAACCAGCCGGGCGTTCACCGCCACGCAATTTGCGCTGTTCACCAGCCTGATCGCGGTGCCGCGGACCTTTGCCAACGCGAGCACGGGCTTCCTCATCGAAGGAATGGGCTACACCTCGTTTTTCCTGCTGTGCACGGCCCTGGCGGTGCCGGGCATGCTGATGCTGTTCAAGGCGGCGCCCTGGAGCAAGTGATGATGCCGGGGGGCTGCGGGATTGATGCCTTGTTTATTCCTCCGGCTGTGCCGGTGCTATGATCAGTTCATACCTGAGAAAATTGCCTCATGAACGAACTCGAAAAATTTTGGAATCTACCCCTCGCCACCCTGTCCGGCGGAACGCAGATAACGGTAAGCCAGGTCGTTCTGACCGTGGTGTTCGTGGTGCTCGCCCTGGCTTTCAGCTGGTACATCCAGCGGCTGGTTGGCCGGCAACTGATCAAGGCAAAGGTTAACCCCACCGTTTCCGAGACCATTCAGCGCATCCTGTTTTACAGCATCCTGGTCCTGGTTTTTATCACCGCGCTGGGCATGCTGAAAATCCCGGTCACCGCGCTTGCCTTTATCAGCGGCGGCGTCGCCATTGGTGTGGGTTTTGGGGCCCAGAACATCATCAACAACCTGATCAGCAGCTGGATACTGATGTCAGAGCGGCCGGTGCGGATCGGGGATTTCATTGAAATCGACCAGCACAGGGGGGTGGTTGAAAGCATTGGTAATCGTTCCACCCGTATCAGGCGCATCGACGGCGTTCACCTGTTGGTGCCCAATAGCCAGATGCTGGAGCGCGTTGTTATCAATTGGACACTGATTGACAAGGATTTCAGGACGTCAGTCCGGGTCGGCGTGGCCTACGGCTCCAATACCCGCCTGGTCGAGGACCTGCTGGCCAAAGCCGCCGATGCGCAGAAAGACGTGCTCAAAACGCCGCCGCCCATTGTTGTATTCGAAGACTACGGTGACAGTGCGCTGGTATTCGACGTGTTCTTCTGGTGCCACGCCACCGGGGAGCGGGAACTTCGCCTGGTTCGAAGCGATATCCGCTTCCGCATCCAGGAATATTTCCAGGAACATGGCGTCGTTATCGCGTTTCCGCAGAGGGATGTGCACCTTTATACCCACACGCCAGTCGAAGTCACGGACCGCCCGTCATGAATAGCCCCTTCTCCTGGACGCATATCGATTTTTCCAGCCCGGAGGGAGTACGTGCGGTCCAGGCGGAGCCGGGTATTACGGACCTTCTGGAACAAGCCTTGCTGGACGACGACACCCGGCCACGTACACTGGTCATGGAAGAAGGCACGCTGTTGATCCTCCGGGGGGTCAACCTGAATCCTGGCTGCGATATCGAAGACATGATTTCAATCCGGATCTGGGCGCGCCCCCACCGGGTGGTCAGCACGGCGCGGAGGCGCTTGCGTTCGGTAGAGACCATGAAAGCGGAGGCCGATTCCGGGAAGGGAACATCGAGTAGCGGAGAATTCCTGTGCCAGTTGATTCAACGCCTGGGCGATTACATGGGCGAGGCTGTCGAGAAAATGGAATTAAAGCTGGAAGAGGCCGAGGACCAGGTGGCTGAAACGGGCGCCATCGCCCGCAACAGCCCGTTCAGCGTGATCAGGCGCCAGTGCGCCCGCATCCGGCGTTACCTCGGGCCGCAGCGTGAAGCCCTGGAGCAGTTGTTGAGGGCTCCGGGAGAATTGCTGGGCCCGGAAGGGACTGTTGCCATCCGCGAAGAAGCCAACCGCCTGACCCTGACCCTGGAAGACCTCGACCTGGTGCGGGAACGGGCCATGGTATCGCAGGAGGAGTTCCTCGGAATCGTTGCGCATGAACAGAATACCAGGATGTTGGTGCTGTCGATCATCGCCGCCATCTTTTTGCCATTGTCGTTTCTGACTGGCCTGATGGGCATGAACGTGGCCGGGTTGCCGGGCACAGAAAACGTCTATGCCTTTTCGATACTGGTGTTGCTGATGGTGCTGCTGGCGGGCGGCATTCTGTGGTTATTCCGGACGTGGAAGTGGTTCTAGGCCGAAATGCAGTAGGCAGAGAATATGAAGAAAATGAGTGCTGTGATCGTGGTCACCTGCCTGCTTCTGGGCAATCTGCTGGCCGCAGAAGAAGAAAAGTTTATCCCGGCCAGCCTGGATGAACTGAAAACGGCGGTGACGGACGTGATCCGGGAACAGGAGGTTCCTGCGGTTGGGATTGCCATGGTCAGGCACGGAGAAGAAGTCTGGGTCGGTTCGCTCGGCAGGGCCAACCTGGAGCATGAAACGCCCGCCGATGCCGACACGATGTACCGTATCGGTTCGACATCCAAGATGTTTGTCGCACTTTCCGTGCTCAAACTGGTTGAACAGGGCCGTTTGTCACTGGAAGACCGGGTTCGCGACCTGGCGCCGGAAATCGAGTTTGAGAACGAGTGGGAAAGCACCGACCCGGTTCGGGTCGTTCACCTGCTGGAGCACACGACCGGTTGGGACGACCTTCACCTGACGGAATATGCGCACAGCGACCCGACACCGGCGACTTTGAAGGAAGGGCTGGATTTCCATCCGCACTCGCGTATTTCCCGCTGGAAACCGGGAACACGCATGTCCTACTGTAATTCCGGTCCGCCGGTGGCGGCTTACATCGTCGAAAAATTGACCGGCCTGGATTTCGAGGACTACGTGCAGTTCAACTTTTTCGATCCGCTGGGTATGACATCCGCAACCTACCGCATGAATGACGATTACCTCGAGCGCGGCGCGACCCTGTACGCCAACGGCAACCGGCCACAGGACTACTGGCACATCATCATGCGCCCTTCGGGGGCGATCAACGCGTCACCGCGTGACATGGCCCGCTTTGTCCGGTTTTTCCTGGCCCGCGGCATGGTCGGCGACTGGGCGCTGGTTTCCGATCAGTCGCTGGAGCGTATGGAAAGGGCAGAAAGCAGCAGTGGCGCAAAGGCCGGCCTGGAAGTGGGTTACGGTCTGCACAATTATTCGTCCGGGTACGAAAACTGGGTTTACCGCGAGCACAACGGCGGTGTGAACGGTGGCCTGACGGAACTGGCGTACCTGCCGCAGGCTTCGCTGGGCCACGCGATCATGATCAACTCCGACAACAGACAGGCGTTCAGGGAGATTTCACGCCTGGTGCGCGCCTATGAAACACGTGACCTGGTTGCGCCGTTGCTTGAGCCGGAGCATGAATTGTCGGATACAAACCGGGAGGTCGCCGGTTTTTACTACCCGGTCAATCCACGCCAGCAGGCGGCATTTTTTATCGAGCGAATTTTCAACGTACAGAAACTCTGGTTCGAAGCCGGCCGGTTGGCGCGCAAGCCCTTGCTGGACGGCGAGCCCGCTTACTACTTCGCGGTCGATGACCACCGGTTCAAGTCGGAAAAAACCGGCCTGGTGACACTGGTAGATACGAAGGACCCACTGCTTGGCAGGGTCGTGCACAACGGCACCACGGTCCTCAGGCCGGTAATGGCTGCACAGGTGTACCTGCAATTTGCCATCCTGGTGCTTTGGGGCCTGTTCATGGCCTCTTCACTGCTTTTTGCCCCGGTGTGGCTGGTACGCAGGCTGCGCCGGAAAATCGCACCCGGCGTCACGATCCGGCTGCGTACGTGGCCCTTGCTGGCCACGCTTTCTGTGCTGGTGTTCTTACTGGCTTTTGCGGTGAGCATGTCTGATCCGTTTGGGCAACTAGGCAGCCCGACGGTGGTTTCGGTCGCCATCATGCTTTCAACGATTGCTTTTGGGATGTTCGCCGTGTTCGGCACGATGTGTACCATCTGGTCCAGGGGTGCCGGGGTCAACCGGGCCGCCTACTGGCATTCGGCAACGGCCTCGGTCTTGAACGCGGTCGTGGCGGCCTACCTGTTGTCCCAGGGCGTGATTGGCATGATGACCTGGGCCTGACGGACCCCGGGCCTGGCGAAGTTCAGTAGCGCTCCCGTACTTCGAATCCAAACGGGATCAGGGCCAGCCGGGTCATCTTCAGGTGCTGGGCCGCGATCGGCAGGCCAATGATGGTGAGGGCGAACAATAGCGCCATGACCAGGTGAAAAATGGCCAGTTCAAGTCCGGGCAGGATGATCCAGATGATGTTCATCACGATGGCCAGGCAGCCGCCGGGCGGCTCCTTCTCGCGGACTTCCCGGCCGAACGGTGCGATGGCCAGACCCGCCAGCTTGAAACACTGCACGCCGAACGGGATGCCGATAATGGTGATGCACAGGATGATGGACCCCAGCAGATAGCCGATGACGACAATAAAGCCGCCAAAGACCAGCCAGATGATGTTGAGGAGCAGGTTCATTGAGTTCTCCCTTGTTGCAGGAGCGACGCAAGTCGCGACTCGCCTCTCTCCTGCATGGACTATTCTAACGAATCACTTCCGGCTCGCATAAAGCGAGGCCGATTCCATCCGGCTCAGCTGGGTCAGCATGGGCGCTGCCTGTTGCTGGAAAGCGCTCAACAACGCGCCCTGGAGCGGTTCAACCTTCGGTAGCGGCACGGTTCGCGGGTTGCGGTGCACGCCGTTGACCACGAACTCGTAATGCAGGTGAGGACCGGTGGCCAGGCCGCTTGACCCCACCGTGCCGATGGTTTGCCCCTGCTTGACCTTCTGGCCCTGCTGCACCGTTCGTTTCGTGAAGTGCAGGTACTTGGTGACGATGCTGTTGGCGTGTTTGACAAACACGTGGTGGCCGTTTGCCTTGTTGTAGGCGGAGCGGATCACCGTACCATCGCCTGCCGAATAGACGGGCGTTCCGGGCGGAGCATAGTAGTCGATGCCGTTATGCGGCCGGATGCGCTTCAATACCGGGTGCATACGCCGGGGATTGAAGCTGGAGCTGATATAGGAAAAATTCAGCGGTGCGCGCAGGAAGGCTTTGCGCATGTTGCGACCATCCGGTGCAAAATAGTCGGCCACCTCACCCTGTTCGAACCAGATGGCCTGGAAACGTTCACCCTGGTTGATAAAGGTCGCCGCGAGAATCCTGCCATCGCGCAGGAATTCACCATCGCGGTAAAGCTTCTCGTAGACCAGCATGAAACGGTCGCCCTTGCGGATGTCGAGCACGAAGTCGATGTCCCAGCCAAAAATATTGGCCAGCTTCATGATCATCGAGTCGCTCAAGCCGGCGCCCTTGGCCGCCATGAACAGGGATGACTCGATGACGCCTTCGGTTTCGGTGACCTCGGTGAAGATTTCCCGTGGCTGGATCTGGGTGGAGAGCACGTCGCCCTCTTTCGCGACCAGCAGGTAACGGGCCTCATCCAGCGCGTAACGCATCTGTCTGAATTCGCCGTTTTCATCGCGTTGGAAATCGAAGGTATCGCCCGGGCGGATTTTTGTAAGCCCGCGGGTTTCGCCATTCAGGGTAAGTATCCGGTGCAGCAGGGAAATGCTGTAACCCTGTTGGCGGAAGATTCCGTCCAGGGTCTGCCCGCTTTTGACCTTGATGGCTTCCCAGTCCACCTCGGCTGCCGTGATAGCGAGGTTGCTGGTATCCCCCTCGGCCGGCAGGATCTGTGCGCCGGCGGGCTTCTTCTCGGGGATGGGGATGCTGATGACTTCGGGAGAGATTTCCGGCTCTTTTTGCTCCGAAGACTCGAATGCACCGATCACAATGCCCGCGGTGATCAGGGTGATGCCGAATACGACCAGCTTACGGCGTGTCAGCCAATGGTGTTCGTCGTTGACGTGGCCGTGTATTTTTCTTATGAAGCCGGGCAATTCCATGACGTTTTAAGGCCGCGCATTCCTGTGCAGGTTCAGGCGCTGCTTACCTTACTTCCCGGTTACTATCGGGTCAATGAAAGATGCTGTGTTGGTGATCGCTTCCAGGTCTTTAACCCGGTCGCGGCACCGTATACCCCCTTTTCGGGGTCGCTCCCTTGCGGGCACATCCCTGTGATGCTTCTCTGACGACATCCTGTCGTCATATGCCCCTGTAAAGGGGTATACGCCACCACGACCTGGACATCGTTCATGTTCTGGTGGGAGCAGGGAAACGAAACTCCTCCATGTTTGCGGTTGGCGCAGCCAGAAGCAAACTCCTAATTGCAGTTGAGCACAGCCGCCTTCCATCGCGAAGCGATGGGAGCAGGGAAACGAAACTCCTCAAATTGGTGGTGGAGAGATGGGGGGGGACACCTTAAAATGCGGGATCGGCTTTTGGATGGTGAATATGGGTGAATCAGAACAAGCGCTGGCGCTGATTGCGCGTGGCACCGACGAGATTATCAAGCTCGAGGAACTCGAGGAGCGGTTGAAGGAAGGGCGGCCCCTGCGCGTCAAGGTCGGTTTTGACCCGACGGCGCCGGATCTGCACATCGGGCACACGGTGATCATCAACAAGATGAGGCAGTTTCAAGACCTGGGGCATACCGTGATTTTCCTGATCGGGGACTTTACCGGCATGATCGGTGATCCGACGGGGAAAAACGTCACGCGCAAGCCGCTGACGCCGGAGCAGGTGAAGGAAAATGCCGAGACCTATGCCAGGCAGGTTTTCCAGATCCTCGACCCGGAAAAAACGGAAATCCGCTTTAACTCGGAGTGGCTGAGCGAACTGGGTTCTGAAGGGATGGTACGCCTGGCGGCGAAGTACACCGTGGCGCGCATGCTGGAACGGGATGACTTCAAGAAGCGTTTCGCCGACAACCTGCCGATTGCGATCCATGAGTTCCTCTACCCCCTGGCCCAGGGTTACGACTCGGTTGCGCTGGAATGCGACGTGGAAATGGGCGGCACGGACCAGGTGTTCAACCTGCATGTTGGACGCCAGTTGCAGCAGCAGTATGGCCAGAAACCCCAGGTCATCATCACCTTGCCCCTGCTGGAAGGGCTCGACGGCGTGCAGAAGATGTCCAAGTCGCTGGGTAATTACGTGGGTATCACCGAGGCGCCAGACGAGATGTTTGGCAAGCTGATGTCCATTTCCGACGAACTGATGTGGCGTTACTTCGAGTTACTCAGTTTCCGCAGCAACGAGGAGATTGCCACCTTGAAGGCGGACGTCGAAGGCGGCCGGAACCCGCGGGACGTGAAGTTCCTGCTGTGCGAGGAAATCATCGAACGCTTCCATGACCGTGAAGCGGCCGCTGCTGCGCGCGAGGCATTCATCGCACGGTTCCAGCAGGGGCAGATGCCGGACGAAATCCCTGAGAAAACCCTGGATACCGGCGGCGAGGGCATCGGCCTGGCCGCCGCCCTGACCCAATGCGGGCTGACGGCGAGCAACTCCGACGCCTTCCGCATGATCCAACAGGGTGCTACTAAAATCGACGGTGTAAAAGTAACGGATCGCCGGATGCGGCTGGAACCCGGCTTCGAAGGCATCCTGCAGGTGGGTAAACGCAAATTCTGCAAAGCGGGCATCAAGTGAATCAGCTGGCTGATATCGACTGGGATTCCTGGCAGGCCAAGGATCCGGCGACATTGGTTTTTGTTTTCCGTGACGATGAAATCCTGCTGATCAACAAGAAGCGCGGCCTGGGCAAGGGCAAGGTGAACGGACCCGGTGGCAAGGTTGATCCGGGTGAAACGCCGGAACAGTCTGCCATTCGCGAATGCCGCGAGGAACTGCATATCGAAGTCAGCAACCTGGAATGCTGCGGTGAACACCGGTTCCAGTTCGTGGATGGCTACTCGATCCACGTGTGGGTATACCGAACCCGTGATTTCGAGGGTGTGCCCACCGAAACGCTCGAGGCCGACCCGCTCTGGGCGCCCATCGACCGAATTCCCTTTGACCAGATGTGGGAAGACGACCGGTACTGGCTGCCGATGCTGGTCCGTGGCGAGAAGTTCCAGACCCGCTGGATCTTTGACGGCGACCGGATGCTGGACTACCACATAGAACCGGACGGACAGATCGAATCCTGGGCCGGAGAGCGCACATGATGAACAGAAAAACAGGCACGAAAACCATGATATCCCTGCTGCTGACCCTACTGATGGCGCCGGCTGGCATGGCGCTGGCTGCAGACGACCTGAAAGATGCGGCCCAGGCGATCGCGCGCAGCAGCATGATGACCGATACGCACATCGACGTTCCCTACCGCCTGAAAGAGCACTGGGAAGATGTTACGGTTGCCACCGAGGGCGGTGATTTTGATTATGTTCGCGCCCGTGCCGGTGGACTGGACATTCCGTTCATGTCGATTTTTACGCCGCCTTCGTCCGAGGATGATGGCAGCAGTTTCAAACTGGCCAACAGCCTGATCGACAACGTGGAGGCACTGGTTGGCCGCGCCCCGGATAAATTTGTCATGGTGCGTTCGCCACGCGAGGCTGAACAGGCCTGGAAAGCGGGCAAGATCGGCCTGGCCATGGGCATGGAAAATGGGTCTCCCATCGAGGGTAAGCTGGAGAATGTTGCCTTCTTCAAGGACCGAGGCATCAGTTACATTACGCTCGCGCATGGCAAGGCCAATCACCTTTCCGACTCGTCTTACGACGAGGAGCGCAAGTGGAGCGGGCTCAGCCCCTTTGGCAAGCAGGTGCTCGCCGAAATGAACCGCCTGGGCGTGATGGTGGATGTATCGCACCTGTCCGACGACGCGTTCTGGCAAGTGATCGAGTTATCCGAAGTGCCCGTCATCGCCTCGCATTCCTCGGTCCGACATTTCACGCCGGGTTGGGAACGCAACATGAGTGACGAGATGATCAAGGCCATGGCGGCGAAAGGCGGGATCATCCAGATCAACTTCGGGTCCAGTTTCATTAGCAACGAAGCCAGGCTTTGGTTTGATGAAATGGTCGAAGCCCGCAAGGCCTGGATGGCTGAGAATGGTTATGACAAGGACAGCCCTGAACGCTGGAAATTCAAGGATATTTACATCAAGGACCACCCTTTCCCCTACGCGGACATGGATGACCTGATGGCCCATTTCACTCACGTGATCGAATTGGTGGGGATCGAGCACGTCGGCATCGGCTCGGATTTTGACGGGGTCGGTGACAGCCTGCCGGAAGGGATGAAAGACGTTTCCTTTTACCCGAACCTGGTCGAGCGATTCCTGCAACTCGAGTACCCCATTCGCGATATCGAGGCCGTGATGAGCGGAAACCTGATGCGTGTCTGGCGTGAGGCCGAAGCCTACGCCGCGAAAGCGGCGGCGGGGCCCTGATTTCCCGGTGGAGTGGTTAAGTTACCTGGTCGTCGCCTTAGCGGCCTTCCTGGCTGCGTGCCTGACCATGTATTCCGGTTTTGGCCTGGGCACTTTGATGTTGCCAGTTTTCGCCCTGTTCCTTCCGGTCGAAATGGCCGTGGTCGCCACCGCCCTGGTACACGGCGCCAATAATGTGTTCAAGGTTTCCCTGCTGGGGAAACATGCTGACCGTGAAGTGGTGGTCAAGTTCGGCATAACCGCCATTTTTGCGGCGATTCTTGGTGCCATGGCATTAGGCTACCTGGTGCAGATGGACGACAGTCTCAAGATCGATGTGAACGAGGCCAGGGTTTCCGAATTGACGCCGGTCAAGATGATGATCGGCACGCTGATGATCGCTTTTGCGTTATTCGAATTGCTTCCGTTATTCCGCAAGCTCCAGTTCGAACGCCGCTACCTGCCTCTGGGTGGATTGCTGTCCGGCTTTTTCGGTGGGCTTTCGGGCCACCAGGGCGCCCTGCGTTCTGCTTTCCTGGCCAAGTCAGGCCTGGCTACGGAACAGTTTGTCGGCAGCAACGCCGTGATCGGTTTCCTGGTGGATATCACACGAATCACGGTGTATGTGGCCCTGTTTGCCGCCGTTGGCGGCGCCAACGGCTACATCGGTGTGTGGCCGCTGGTGATCACGGGCGCCCTTGCTGCATTCTGCGGTGTCTTGCTGGGTAAAAAATTTCTGCACAAGGTCACCATGCGGAGCGTTCAGGCGCTGGTGGGGATCCTGTTGTTCGGCGTTGGACTGGCCCTGTTGCTGGGCTTTTTATAGCGTCTTCAATTGTTCGACCAGGGCGTCTTTCTCTGCCCAGATCTCGTTGATCCAGCTCTCCAGTTCCTTGCGGATCGTGCGATCGTCACGGAAATTTCTGCCCAGCAGGTGCCCGGGGATTTCCAGTTCCCTGGCCCTGATGACGACTTTCGGGGTCTGGCCCGAGAGCAGTTCCCAGAACGTCGCGGCGTGGCTCCGCCCGTCCTTGCCCGGGTACACGATGGTCACGTCGATCAGTGACTGCAGCTTGTCTCCCAACGCATAGAGTACGACACCGATTCCACCGACTTTCGGCTTCAGGAGGTTGCTGCAGGGGCTGCGGGTCTTGTCGCGCTTTTCGGCAGAGAACCGCGTGCCTTCCGGAAAACTCATCATTGCAACGGGGATGTCTCTCAATTTTTCGCAGGCGATACGGGCGCTTTCCAGGTCCTTGCCCTTCAAGCCCGGTTTTTTCGCCAGTTGCTCCCTTGAAAGCCGTTGCATAAAGGGGAAATCCAGGGCCCACCAGGCCAGGCCCAGGAAAGGCACGTAGATCAGCTCCTTCTTGATAAAAAACGTCAGCATCGGCAGTTTGCGGTTGAACGAATTCTGCAGCGCCAGGATGTCCACCCAGGACTGGTGGTTGCAAGCGACCAGGTAACAACCCTTGTGGTCGAGGCCATTCGGAATCTCAACATCCCATTCGGTTCTCCGATGCAGTGAAACCATGAACTTGTTGAGACCGCTCCAGGTTTCGACCAGGCGGGTCAGGATTCGGCTGAAAAAATCACGTACTTTCCGTGTCGGCGCGAGCAGTTTTCCGATGGCGAACAGGAACAGGACCAGGCAAAAAAAGATGGTGTATGTAGCCATGATGAAAAGCGTCAAGGCGCCTTTCACGGAATTCACAATGGTTGAAAACATAAAGTTGCTGAATACCCTCGCAAGAAAAAGCCTGGCCCCCTCCGGGGCCAGGCCGGAATTATCCCACCTGCCTCCAGGAGGGTCCAGAACTCACGTTTCAGTGGTGACGGCTCCCATTCACTTGTCCAGCAACTTTCGCTTGTCCAGGCCGATGCCTCGCGCGATGATTTCTTTCATGATTT
This sequence comes from Lysobacterales bacterium, assembly GCA_036351055.1. Taxonomy (GTDB): domain Bacteria; phylum Pseudomonadota; class Gammaproteobacteria; order Xanthomonadales; family SZUA-36; genus JABDPF01. The sequence goes on along the minus strand of JAZBOH010000076.1, from coordinate 442 downwards.
CCGAGCTGCCGGCGTAGATGCGGGATACGCGGGCGTCAACAAACATGTGCGAGATACGGTATTCGCTCATGTAGCCCGCTCCACCGTGTAATTGCACGCATTCGTCCATCACTTTCGATTCCGTTTCGCTGGCGAAGAGCTTGGCTTCAGCCGCCATGTCGGCGCTTAGCTGCCCCTGTACGTGCAGCATCACGCACTGGTCGATAAAGGACTGGGTGACATCGATCAGCGTGCGCATTTCGGCCATCTTGAACCGGGTATTCTGAAAAGCGCCGATTGGTCGGCCGAACGCCTTGCGCTCGAGGATGAAATCCATGGTCAGGTCGAAGGCGACCTGGGCATGGGCGACCTCCTGGCAGGCGCTGATCAGCCGCTCCTCGGCCAGGTGCAGCATCAGGTCGTAGAACCCGCGTTCCGGGTCGCCAAGCACGTTTTCGGCCGG
>JAZBOH010000075.1:0-4135 GCA_036351055.1 Lysobacterales bacterium | reverse complement strand
TCCGATCTGTTACCCAAGCGCGCAGTGTCGCAGTCCCAATACGATGAAGCCAAGGCCAATTTCGACGCCGCCCGCGCGCGGGTCAATGAAGCCGAGGCCCAGTTGAGCAAGAAAATCATCCGCGCGCCCTTCGATGGCACGCTCGGTATCCGGATGGTCGACCAGGGCGAATACATTGCCACCGGCACTCCGATTGTCGAGATCAACATGCTGGATCCGATTTATGTCGACTATACCCTGTCCGAGAAAAACCTGCCGAACGTAGCAACAGGCTATCCGGTGGTCGCCACCGTCGCAGCTGTTCCGGAGCAGGATTTCGAGGGTTCCGTCAGCGCAATCAACACCTCGGTTAACCCGGAGACCCGGACTGTCCGAGTCCGCGCCACGCTGTCTAACCCGGACAACCTCCTGCGCCCGGGCATGTTTGCCACCGTGTTGACGCAGCAACCGGAAGACAACGAGGTAGTCACGGTGCCGCGCACCGCCATCTCCTACAACACTTACGGCGACTTTGTGTTTGTCGTTGAAGAGAATGACGACGGGAATCTGGTGGTTAATCGTCGCACGGTAACCACCGGCGAAACCCGCAACACCCGCGTAGCCGTTCTGTCCGGGCTGGAAGCCGGTGAAACCGTTGTAGAGAAGGGGTTGCTGCGCCTGCGCGCAGGTCAGAAAGTTGCCATTCAGGACGAAGAGCAGAAGCAGGGGGCGTCTGAGTAATGCGCTTCACCGACATTTTTATCCACCGTCCCGTGCTGGCGACGGTGGTCAGCCTGCTGATACTGCTCCTGGGCGCCCGCGCGGCCATGGAAATGGAAATCCGGCAGTACCCTGAGCTTGAAAGCACCACGGTGACCGTGACAACGGCCTACCCCGGTGCCAGCTCCGACCTGATCAAAGGCTTCATTACCACGCCGCTGCAGCAGGCCATTGCCGAGGCGAGTGGCATTGACTATCTCACATCCACAAGCTCGCAGGGCACTTCCACCATTGAAGCCAAAATGGTGCTGAACTATGACGCCAACGCAGCCCTTGCTGAAATCCAGGCGAAGGTGGCGAGCCAGCGCAACGTGCTGCCGGCGGAGGCCCAGGACCCGGTCATCACCTCCACCACCGGTGACTCAACCGCCCTGATGTATATCGCCTTCTACAGTAACGAGCTGGCGGTGCCCGAGATCACCGACTACCTGACCCGCGTTGTCCAGCCCCGACTGCAGGCGCTTTCCGGTGTCGGCAAGGCCGAACTGCTGGGGCGTAAATTTGCCCTTCGGGTTTGGCTGGATCCGGAGCGCCTGGCGGCCGTCGACATGACACCGCAGGAGGTAGTCGCAAAGCTCCGCGCCAACAACTATCAGGCTGCCGTAGGTAACACCAAGGGCACCTACACCGAAATCAGCATGACCAGCGACACCGACGTCGCTGATCCGGATGCGTTCCGCAACCTGGTCGTCAAACAGTCCGAAGGCACCCAGATCCGACTGCAGGACATCGCCCGAGTCGAACTGGGCTCGGAGACCTACGATCAACTGGCTCTTTACAAGGGACAGCCTGCCACTTACGTGGCTATTGAACTGGCCCCCGGAGCCAACCCGCTGACCGTCGCCGGCCTGGTGAAGGGCGAGCTGCCGGACATCGAAAGCCAACTACCTTCGGGCCTGGATGTTCGCCTGGCTTACGACGCCTCAGACTTTATCGAAGATTCCATCAACGAGGTTATCCAGACACTGCTGGAAGCCATGATCATCGTTCTGGTGGTGGTGTTCCTCTGCCTCGGCTCGGTTCGGGCTTCGATTGTTCCGTCGGTTGCGGTGCCGCTGTCACTGATTGGCGGCGCCTTCATCATGTTGATGTTCGGTTTCTCGCTGAACCTGCTTACCCTGCTGTCGATGGTTCTCGCCATCGGTCTCGTTGTGGATGACGCCATTATCATGGTAGAGAACGTTCACCGGCACATTGAGCAGGGAGAATCCCGTTTTGACGCCGCAATCAATGGTGCGCGGGAAATGGCGGTTCCCATCATTGCCATGACCACTACCCTGGTGGCGGTGTACGCCCCGATCGGCTTCATGGGCGGGCTTGTTGGCTCCCTGTTTACGGAGTTCGCCTTCACGCTGGCCGGTACCGTGGTTATTTCCGGCATTGTTGCCCTGACGCTTTCTCCGATGCTGTCGGGCAAGGTTCTCAAACCCCACGGCAACCCGGGTAAATTCGAAAACCTGGTAGAGAAAACGTTCAACGGCCTCGCCGCCACCTACAAGTCGGCCCTGAGCTCACTGATGCAAACCAAGTCGGTCGTGGTTTTCTTCGCCGTCGTGGTGCTGGGCTCAATCTATTTCATGGTCTCCATGAGCCAGAACGAGCTGGCTCCCACCGAGGACCAGGGCATTCTGTTCTATCAGGGCCTTGGCCCACAGACGTCGACCCTGGATTACCTGTTGGAGCACGGCGATGAAATCCAGGAGCGTATGTCGACTGTTCCGGGCTACAACGAAGACTTCATGATCATCGGGATCACCGGCCCGAATGCCGTATTCGGTGGTTTCAAGATGGCACCCTGGAGCGAGCGGGAAATCAGCCAGTTTGAGGCCCAGCCCAAACTTGATGCCGAGCTCAAAAACGTCACCGGGCTGCAAACCGCAGTCTTCCCGCGCCCCTCACTGCCGGGCTCCGGCGGCGGTTTGCCGTTCCAGTTCGTAATCACCACCGGCAACAACTATGAACAGCTGGACCAGGTGGCTGACGAACTGCTCGGCAAAGCCATGGGCAGCGGTAACTTCATGTTCCTGCAGAAGTCCATCAACTTTGATCGTCCGATCACGCGTATCAACGTTGATCGGGACCGGGTGGCGGACCTTGGCCTGTCCATGCAGGACGTCGGCCAGAGCCTGTCGAGCATGCTCGGAGGCGGCTACATCAACCGGTTCAGCATGGAGGGCCGTTCCTACCAGGTCATTCCGCAGGTAGATCAGCAGTTCCGGCTGGACGCCCAGGCACTCAATGAGTACTACATTCGGGCAGACAACGGCGAACTGGTGCCGCTGGGCAGCGTCGTCAGCTTCACCCAGGATGTTGAACCGTCCAACCGGACCCAGTTCAACCAGCAGAACTCGCTGACCCTTCAGGGTGTGGTTATGCCCGGGGTGGCCGCTGGCACTGCCATGGATTTCATGGAGCAGACCGCCGCCGAAGTGTTCCCGCAGGGTTACACCTACGACTACACCGGCCAGACACGACAGTTGGCGACCCAGGGCAGCGCATTGATGGTGACCTTCTTCCTGTCGCTGCTGGTCATCTACCTGGTTCTGGCAGCCCAGTTCGAAAGCTGGCGGGACCCGTTCATCATTCTGGTTTCGGTACCCATGTCGGTAGCCGGGGCAATGGCGTTCATCGTGCTCGGGTTTGCCACCATGAACATCTATACCCAGGTGGGTCTGATCACGCTGATCGGGGTGGTGTCCAAGAACGGTATCCTGATTGTCGAGTTCGCCAACCAGTTGCAGAAGGAGCGTGGGCTTAACAAAGTGGATGCGGTCATCGAGGCTGCCGCCATTCGTCTGCGGCCAATCATCATGACATCACTGGCGCTGATCTTTGCCATGGTGCCTCTGCTGATTGCCATCGGCCCGGGTGCAGAGAGCCGCTTTGCCATCGGCCTGACCATCAGCGCAGGTCTTGGTATCGGCACCCTGTTCACTATCTTTGTCTTACCGGCGTTCTATATCCTGCTGGGCCGTGATCATCACAGCTCAGCCTCCGAGGAATACGGTAACGGCTCCGGACCTGAGGAAAAGTCAGCTCCGGCCCACTGATAGGAAGAAAGCTATGAGGCCCGGCCACGGCAACGTGCGCCGGGCCTTTTTTTGCGTGAGACAGTCACGTCTCTACAAGTTCCTCCGCGGACGCAACGCTGTGTCGCAGCAGGTTACGTCGCCATTGGACGGTTTCGCTGGGCAGCTCCCCAAAATGCTCACGGTACATGGCGGCAAATCGGCCAAGGTGGGAAAACCCCTCATCCGCGGCGTACCAGGAGATGTGTGGCACCTCACACTGACAGTCAACCAACCGCTCCCGAACCCGGGTCAAACGAGCCCTCTGATAGAACCGATAAGGCGTAATACCCGTTTCCCGCTTCATC
>JAZBOH010000074.1:0-8327 GCA_036351055.1 Lysobacterales bacterium | reverse complement strand
TTCTGAGTCAGTCTCTTTAGTTTGAATCTACAGCAACCTTCTGCTACAGAGCCATGATCGCATCCCATGTTGCGTGATCGACCGGGATACCGTCCCGCTCGTTTTCCTGCCTTCTTTGCCAGGACCGCTGGCCGGGGTAATACACCTGGCCACCGTCCTCCATGGCTGCAGTTTCCAGCAGGGAAGCACTGACTTCGTTCACGACTCTTGCCCTGCTGTCCCCGTCGGCCAGTTGCTCCAGGTCGAATGCAATGAACAACTGGGAAACGCCGTACTCTTCCTCTCTGCCGCCAATTTCCCTGCTTGTCAATCCACCGGACAGGCTGGAAACCAGCAAATCGATCAGCAGGGCCAGGCCTGAACCCTTCCAATAGCCCATGGGCAGGGCCAGTTCGGATTCGATGATAGCGCCTGGATCGTCCGTCAATACATGGCTCGTATCAAAACCACCTGCAAACGGCAGTTTTGCACCGCTTTTTTCGAGTACTTCCATTTTTCCATAGGAGAACTGGGACATCGCCATATCGAGCAGGAAGGGGTATGGCTCGTTCGGAACGGCGATGATGAAGGGGTTATTGCCTATACTGCTTCCCCGACCGCCCCAGGGCGGCATATTGGGCTTGGTATTGGTCATGCAAATACCGATACAAGCGGCGTTTGCCGCTTGCAGGCCATAGTTGCCACCGCGCATCCAGTGGTTTGTATTACGCAGGGATACGGCGCCCATGCCGGATGACTTCGCCAGCTGGATCGCCCTGTGCATGCTGGCCCAGGCGTTGAGATTGCCGGGGCCGAGGTTTCCATCCCAGTTCTCAAAATTGTTCGATGAGTGGACCAGGCTGGGTTCGTTTGCGGGCTTTACGGTTCCCTGCGCGACCGCGCCGATAAACTGCGGAAAACGGTTCAGCCCATGGGAATAGATGCCGTCAAGGCTGGCTTCCACAAACAAACGGGCACACAAAGGTACCCGTTGTTTGCTGAAGCCATGCCAGCGCAATACCGACTCCAGGACTGGCGTGATTTCCTCCTGGTCAAGACGCAGTTGTTTCCTCATCTCGCCAGTTTAACTGCCTTGCGACCGCATTCCGCGCTAGAACTCCGGCGACCAGCCTTTTTCGTACTCCCGGCTCCACATACTCATCGCTTCGTCATCGCCCAGGATATGACCCGTGGCTGGATCGATATTCAGGGTACGGTCGTATTTCTGCGCGATGTTGCCGAGGTGGCACATGGTGGTGCTCAATGCGCCTTCGTCGATGGGTGAATGCAAGGCTTCACCGTCTCGAATGGCCGCGAAGAAATTGTCGAAGTGGTATTCCACCAGGGCACCCGCGCCACGGATATTCGTGGTCTCGGACGGTGCCTGCTCATCCATTCGCCTGACTTCCTTGCCGTCGAGGTCATAGAGGATATAGGCGTTGCGATCCAACAGGATCGTGCCTTCGGTGCCGTGGATTGTCGACCCACGCCCCCTGTCGAAAAACCGGAAGCGGTTACAGCTGCGGCCCTCCCAGGCAATCAACTTGTCGTCATCGTACTCGTAACTGGCGATCTGGGTGTCGTAGAACTCCCAGTCGTCATCGAAATGGTAGCGTCCACCGGACGACTTGACCCGGTTCGGATAACCCACGCCAAGGGCCCAGCGGCAAATATCCAGTTCGTGCAGGGCGTTGTTGTTGATTTCACCGGTGCCCCAGTGCCAGAACCAGTGCCAGTTATAGTGAACGAGGTTGTCTTTGTAGTCGCGCCGCGGTGCCGGTCCCTGCCACAGGTCCCAGTCCAGCCAGTCCGGCACGGGTACCACCTTGCCAAAACCGATGCTGCCGCGGTTATTCGAATACCAGGCCTTTCCCATATAGGGCCGGCCGATGATGCCGTCGCGTATGTCCTGCACGGCCTGGATCGAAGTAGGCGCCGAGCGCTGTTGGTTGCCCATCTGCACCACCGTGCCGTAGCGCTTTGCCACCTCGGCCAGCAATTCGCCTTCTCTCGGGTTATGGCTGCAGGGTTTTTCGACATACACGTGCTTACCCGCCTGCATGGCCATGATGGCAAAAGGCGCATGCAGGTGATCGGGGGTTGCGATCACGACCGCATCGATGTCCCGGCTTTCCAGGATTTTGCGGAAGTCTTTTTCGACATGTGGGCCATGGCCGGTCAATGCGGCAAGCTGGGCCGACTTGTCGGCCAACTCCCGTGAATCCACGTCACAGATGGAGTCAACGTGCATTTGGCTGCCGGCCGATTTGAAGGCTGACTCGAGCAGCCCCATTCCGCGGTTGCGCATACCGGCGCAAGACAGGTTGATACGGTCATTGGCGCCCAGAATGCGCGCATAGCTGGCCGCGCTGGACATGGCCAGGGACAGGCCTGCCGTGGCCGCGGTCGTTTTGCGGATAAAATCTCTTCTCGATTGACGGTTATCGTTCATTCCATGCTCCTCCAAGCCTGTTGACGGCTACCATTCCCGGACCTTCAGATTGCGGTAGCTTACCTCGTTGCCATGATCCTGCAGCAGGAGACTGCCTTCCGGCCACTGGCAGAAACCTGGCCACACCTGGTACTTGCTGTATGCGACCAGGGCGCGGAACATCTGGCTGTGGCGGTCGAACTCCACGACCTTTTCACCATTCAACCAGTGTTCGACACGGCCGTTGTGCGAAACGATGCGTCCCTGATTCCAATTGCCGATACCCTTGAACTGCTTGGCACGGCCTTCCAGGGAATAATTTTCCGCCGTGATCAGGTCGTACAGGGAACCCAGTGTACGGTTGCCTGCAACACCCTTCTTGGCATCGGGGTGCACCTTGTCATCGAGGATCTGGAACTCGCAACCGATGGCAGAGCCCTCGCCCTTGTTGAGTTCGGGGTCGACGAAATACTTGATACCGCTGTTGGCGCCCTCGGTAATTTTGAACTCGAAGCTGAATTCGAAGTTGGCGAAGCTGTCGAGCGTAACGATGTCGCCGGGGCCTGCGGACTCTTTGCCCTCGGTTTCAGCAACGGTCAGCGCGCCGTCCTCGATGGTCCAACCCGATTCGGGAAAGTGGTCGAGCTTGGCGCCGCGCCAGCCTTCGGTCGTCTTGCCATCCCATAACAGGCGCCAACCCTGGCGGACCTCGTAATCGCTCAGCTGGTTATTGAGAAAACTGAGTTCCCTGACTTCGGGATCCCGGGGCGTGCGGTTTGCCTCTAGGTCATCGGTCAGGATGCGCATATTGCGCCAGCGGACGGTTCTGCCGGCAAACGCGGGATCCTTGATGCTATGGACCTGCAGGGCAATGAATCCCTCATCATCCATCTCATCGATAACCGCGGCCGTCTGGATTCCGTTCACCCAGACCTGGAAGCTGTTGCCGATCGCCTCAACGCGGAAGTGGTTCCACTGTCCGTTCTTGAAGGCGTCCCGGCCTTTTTCGTTAAGTGAGAGGGGGTACAGCCACTTGCGGCGTTTTTCATCATAAAAACCACCTGTAAAGCGGCGGTCCGTCGGATCGACCTCGATCTGGTAGCCAAACACAATTCCGTCGCCATTTTTCTGGTGGCTGCGGATTTGCACGCCGGAATTCATCGCCGGGTCAACGTACATGTCATATTCAAGGATGAAGTCCGAGAAGCGTTCTTTTGTCGCCAGGAAACTGTTGGGGGAGTCCATCACGGTGTAGCCGACGATGGCGTCACCCTCCACCTCGTAGCGCGCCGTACCGTTTACCTGCTCCCAGCCGTCCAGGTCGGCACCGTTGAACAACGCTCTCCATTCGGCCGCCTGCACAGCTCCGGACAGCAGCCCTGCCAATACGATAAGGGTGAATTTGAACTGGGTTTTCTTGGTCATTTCCAATCTCCATTTGCCACCGGTGGCATCGTTATATCTTAACAACAATCCCTTTCGCTTGATAGCGTTTCGCGAAATTTGGTTCCAATAATCCCGCGGTTCTGCTATCAGGGCGCTACGGGCTGCAACTGGGGAAACTTCCCGGCCGGGCTGAAGTCGTCGTCGCCTAGGCGTTTGTCCCACTCCAGCAGCATGTTGCGATGGGCCACCAATTGCCCGAGGTACTCGGGCTTGTAGGTTACCGGCTGCATTTCGCCGGGGTCGTTGACCAGGTCGAACAGCACTTCCCGGTTCGCGCCACCATCAAACAGGATGTATTTGAAGTCCCGTGTCACCACCATGCGCCCCTTCAAATCGGCCTGGTTGATTTCTGAAACCACGTAGTTGCGTACAGGAATGCTCTCACCGCCCGGATCGGCCAGGACGGCCGGCGTCATGTCCACACCGAGCAGGGATTCCGGAATCGGCACGCCGGCAAATTTCAGGATGGTGGGGAAGATATCCAGGCCGGTGCTGGAGAGTGTTTCTTCGTCCAGCACGCCCGCGCGGGTTTTTCCTTTCCAGGAAACGATAAAGGGAACGTTGATGGACTCCTCGTAAAAGGTCATCTTCTGGTTCCACTGGTGGGCGGCGTGGCCGTCGCCGTGATCGGACGTGTAGATGATCACGGTATTTTCCAGCAGGCCCTGCTCTTCCAACTCTTCCATCACCCGTTGGATATGGGCGTCCACCATTTCCAGCAGGCGGTCGTAACCGTAGATGTACTGCCGCCACTGCTCCTCCGTCCAGTACTTGGTCGGGTGCTTGCGAAACATCGAAGAGCCGGGCTCGGAGCCTCTTCTCAGGGCAAAGCCCTCAGGCTCGTTCTCGGGAATGGCGAAGTTCGCCGGCAAGGGCGGGGTGAGTTCAATCGGCACATTGTGATCGTAGTGCTGGTCCTTGTAATCGTCCTCGATGCCCGACATGTTCCTGGCCAGTTCGCAGGCATCGTGCGGGTTCATAAACGAAGTGACCAGGAAAAACGGCCGGTCGTGGTCCTGGCGGATAAAGTCCACCACCCGTTCCCGGGTCGTCGTATCGTTCTGCCGGCCATCGTAGGTTTCGAAACCGTGCCAGTCGGCCACTTTAGCGATCCGCGTACTACCCACGTGCCACTTGCCGTGATACACCGTCTCGTAACCGGCGTCAGCAAGGGTTTTGCCGATGGAAGGAAACTGAGTGGGATCGGGATTCTTGCTCGGCATCATGCCCGTCATCAAAGACCTGCGGTAGGCCGTGCATACCGGGTAGGTGGTGTAGGCCCGGCTGAATGTGACACCCTCTTCCGCAATCGAGTCGATACCGGGCGTTTCGATGTACTCATAACCGCGCTGGGTCATGACCGAACCCGTATGCTGGTCGGTGATGATCAGCAGGATATTGGGCGGGCCGTCTTCCGCCATGCAGGCCTGCGAAACGAATGCCAGGCACAGGGTCAACAGGATGTTGGACTTCATCTGGTACTCCTGCCGCTGTTCACGGCTCGTCAGTGTCAATGATTTGTAAAACGTAGCGGGCCATCCGCGCGTCGTAGGGACGTTGCTTCGGGTCTTCCGGGATCAGGGCTTCAATCGCCGGCTTGAGTGCGGGGTCGAGCAGGCCCGTTTCGACGATGGTTTCCATGGCGGCCAGCCGCACCATCAGGTTTTCACTTAGTAGCGCCGCTTCCAGGTACCGGGCCGCCGTTTCCCTGCGGCCTAGCCCAACCAGGGTCTCGGCCAGGACGACGCCGGTCCAGGGCTTGACCTCGTGCAGCGCAATTTCAATCACGGGCAAGGCCGGCAGTGCCTTATCGCCCAGCAACAACAATCCGGTGGCAGCCCAGTAACTCCTGACGGGGTGGCCGGTTTGCAACTGCTCGACGAAGACGTCCAGCATCCAGGCATCCCGTTGCCCGGCTGCCTGCGCCAGGGAAAGGATTTCTTCGACGGGGTAGTTTGCACTTGTGACGTAGTCGCGAATCACGCCATCCCGGTCGAGTTCCGCGAGCATCGATTCCGGCACCAGGCCGGCGTCACGCTGTTCGATTTGCCATTCGGTCAAGGCCCGGGACAGTTCCTGGAGCTTGCCGGCGAATTCCGCCTGGTCCGCCAGGTTGACCAGTTGGTGCGGGTCGTTGCGGATATCGTAGAGTTCCTCGGCCGGGCGCGGTTCAAAAAAGGCTGACTGCGCGGCGTTGAGATTTCCGGCTTCGTATTCGCGGACCCAGGATTGCATCAGGGGCGCACGCCACAGGAATTCCAGTCGCCGGCCATAGGGGCGGTGCGGCATGTAGTTTCGCGTGTAGCGGTATTGCCCGTCACTGACCGACCGCACCAGGTTGATGCGCTCATCCATGCGCCCGCCATAGGCGAATACGTATTGACTGTCACTTTCCTGCAGAACCGAGGACCCGGCCATTTGTTCGGGTGGCTCGATGCCGGCGATGCGCAGCAGCGTGGGTGGCAAGTCAATAAAACTGACCGGGCGGTCCACCGTCGTGCCCTGCCCTTCGTACGCAGCAAGGCGGCTGAACTGCTCCGGTACCCGGATCATCAGCGGCACGTGCAGTCCGTCTTCAGTCAGGAAGCGCTTGGTGCCGGCAACGGCGCCGCCGTGATCGCTGTAATAGAACACGAAGGTGCTGTCCGCCAGGCCATCCGCTTCCAACTGGTCGAGAATTTCCCCGACCTGGTCGTCCAGGTCCTGCAGGCGGTCGTAGTAAACCGCATAGTCGTTACGCGCCTCGGGCGTGTCGGGGTGGTACGGGGCCAACTGCACCGCGGCCGGGTCGTGCTTGCTGGCAACACGGCCCTTGTGCAGGCTGCTCTCGTGCGTGATGCCCAGGTTGATGATATGGAAAAAAGGCTGACCTTCGGCGCGGTTGCGGTAGCTCGCGTCCCGGCTGCTCTCGTCCCAGGCTTCCGGCTGGTCGGTGGTGTTGTAGTCCTTCTTGGAATTGTTGCTGGTGTAATAGCCTGCTTGGCGCAGGTAAGACGGATAAAAAGCCACTTCCCCGGGAATCTTGAAGCTGGAGCGCATGTTCTCGGTGCCGAACGCGATGGGGTACGCTCCCGTGATCAGCGCTGAACGTGACGGCGCGCAAACCGGCGCATTGCTGTAGGCGCGCGTGTAGCGAATGCTTTCTTCGGCCAGCGCATCGAGCCGCGGCGTGGTGGCCAGGGGGTCGCCGTAACTGCCCAGCCAGGGACTGTTGTCCTCGCTGACGATCCACAGGACATTGGGCTGCCCGGCCACTTCCGTTGCCGGTTCAGTCTTTTCCGCGCACCCGGACAGCGCCAGGCTGCAGGCAAGCAGGATAAAAATCACAGGTTTCACGGCATTACTCCCGGGTTATGAACCGGTTCAAAAAGCTTCGACGGTGTCGTTGTCCATCGCGTCCAGCGACAACTGCACCGCCCGTGCGGTCACCAGCGCTTTTTCGACGCTGGCTGCCGGCTGTGTATTGCTGATTACGGACTCGCGAAACGCGGCCAGTGCATTACGCGTGGGATTGAATTTTTCGAGTTTGACGCGGTAACCCATTTCGCCAGCCAGCGCCATGGTGGCCCCGCTCACGGCATCGATACCTTCCGGTGACGGCTCGCCGTAGTCATGTGCTGATACCCAGGCCTCGTCAAGCGAAGTGACAATCGTGCCTTCCGTGCCGAAGAAGGTCATGCGGAAGCCCTCGTAGGCGTTGGTGGTCAGGCTGGTGTAGGAGGCCGTAACGTCGTTTTCATAGGTCACCAGCAAGCTGATGTTGTCGCGGGTTTCGCGCCCGTCTTTCCAGTAGTCGATGCCGCCGGTGCCCATGATTTTCCGGGGCCGGCTTTTCATCATCCACTCCAGAATATCCATCTGGTGGGAACTGAGTTCTGCGGCAAGACCGCCTGAATACTCGCGGTACATGCGCCAATTGATGGCCCGTTCGTATTCCGGGGACGGAACGGGCCGGCGCCAGTTCCCATCGCGGTTCCACTGGCATTCGACCTTGCTGATCGCACCGATTTGGCCATCGGCGATCAGCCCGGCCACCTCCTGCAGGTGGTCCGAATAGCGGTGCTGGTAGCCCGCCTGGATGATGCGGTCCGTATTGGCCACGGCCAGGCCGACCTGCTCGATCTGCTCATGGCCTTTGACCAGGGTTTTTTCGCAGTACACGTGCTTGCCTGCGTCCAGCGCATCAAGCATGGGCTGCGCATGCAGATGGAACGGAGTGGCGATGATAACCGCGTCGATGTCGGGGTCGTCCAGCATGTAGCGGTAATCGCTGACCGCCTGCGTATCCGGCCCAACCAGGGCCCTGGCCTCTTCCAGGTGGAACGGCAGGACATCACACAGGGTCCGGATGTCAAAGCCGGGCAATCCAGAGGCCAGCCTGATATGTTTCTGGCCCTGGCGGCCGGTGCCGATATGGCCCGTGCGCAGCATCTCGCCCTTGAACGGGTCTGCCTTGGCCGAAACCAGGCCT
>JAZBOH010000073.1:0-17134 GCA_036351055.1 Lysobacterales bacterium | reverse complement strand
TGGGAGCAGGGAAACGAAACGCCCCATGTTTGCGGTTGGCGCCAGCCAGAAGCAAACGCCTTAATGCAGTTGAGCACAGGCTTTTGAGAAAGGTGCGGTTTTGCCGCAGGCAAAGGAGCGCGTTTCGAAAGCCGCTGTGCGTGCAGCCGCCTTCCATTGCGCAGCAATGGGAGCAGGGAAACGAAACGCCCCATGTTTGCGGTTGGCGCCAGCCAGAAGCAAACGCCTTAATGCAGTTGCGTGCAGCCGCCTTCCATTGCGCAGCAATGGGAGCAGGGAAACGAAACGCTTTAGATCATCGAGCGCAGGATCGACGCGGTAATCACCGCAATGGTGAGCAGAAAAAAAATCCTGATGACATTTTTCATGTCTCGCTTCCTGTTGACATCCTAGTCATAGAATGGCGGCTCGCCCGCGGGGCGGGTCTTGAATCGGCGGTGCACCCACCAGTATTGCGCCGGCCATTTGCGAATGTGTTGTTCCATGATGGCGTTGATCCGCGTCAGGTCGGCGACGGCATCACCGCTGGGAAAATTTTCCAGCGCGGGCTGGAACCTGGCCACGTAGCGCCGCGTCTTTTCATCGTACGCGGGAAACATGGGCACCACCGCGCACCCGCTCCTTTCCACCAGCGAGACGATGGCGCCGAGCGTGGCTGCCTCGATACCGAAAAAGGGTGCAAAAATACTTCGCCTGGGACCAAAGTCCTGATCGGGTGCGTACCACAGCACACCGCCGTCCCGCAGGAAGCGGATCATCGTCCGGAACACGCGTTTGCTGATGGTGCCGTCGAGATACCGCGCCCGGCACCGGATCGAATACCAGTCAATCACCGGGTTACGCAGGGGCCGGTATACCGCCCACGGTTTTGTCACGGCCTTCACGCCAAACCAGCCACCGAGCTCGAGACAGGTCGAATGCGCGGTGATCAATAGTACCCCGCGCCCTTCCCGGCTGATCCGGTTGGCGTATTCGGCGTTCTCGGCTACACCCCAGCGATGTAATCGCTTGTCCGAAGAAGTCCAGGTCCACGCTGTTTCGAACAACATCCTGGCCAGCGACCGGAAATGGTCTTTGACCAGGGTATCGCGATCCTGCTGTGACAGTTCGGGGTAACAACGTTCGATATTGCGTTCCGCAACCTGGCGCCTGCGTTTCATCAGGCGCAGGATCAGCCAGCCCAGAGGCGCCGACAGCGCGATGCCGAGCCTCTGCGGCGTTCTGCCTATCAACCAGATAAAACCAACGGAGATCCAGCCACCCCAGTTTCGGGGGGCAAGAGAAGGGCGATCCGGGTTCTTGTCTTCCATGTCCCTATTGTCACCGATGATATAATTTGTATTCAATGCGCAGCGTCTATTCCTTTCTGCTTTACCTCCTGATGCCACTGGTGCTTTTGTACCTTCTCTTGCGCGGATTACGCAGCCGCGAGTACCTGTCGCGCTGGTCCGAACGGTTCGGGTATTTTGACCCACCCGCTGAAGACGGCGGCATCTGGGTCCATGCCGTATCCATGGGTGAGGTAAACGCGGCCAGCACCCTGATCCAGGGCCTGCAGAAACAGTACCCGGATGCGCCGCTGTACATCACGACGTTTACGCCAACCGGTTCCAGCCGCGTGCGTGAACTGTTTGGCGACACGGTATTCCACGTCTATTCACCATTTGACCTGCCCGGTTCGGTGAGCCGGTTCTTCGAACGCCTGCGCCCCGCGTTGGCGATTATCCTGGAAACCGAAATCTGGCCCAACCTTTTCCGTGCAGCGGCCAGCCGAAGCGTTCCATCCGTCATCGTCAACGCACGCATTTCTGACCGTTCCTTCGGCAGCTACCGGCGTTTCCGCAAACTGACATCGATGGCGCTCGGCCAGGTATCCCGAATCGCGGCGCAGAGCGCAACAGACGCGAAACGACTGCTGGAGATCGGCGCGCCTGAAAGTATCCTGGCCGTCACGGGGAACCTCAAGTTCGACGTCAGCCTGCCGCCCAGCTTGCTGGAACAGGGCGAATCCATCCGCCTGGCGTGGGGAGCGAACCGCCCCGTGCTGGTGGCGGGAAGCACCCATGAAAACGACGAGATCCCCGTATTGAAGGCCTTTGCACATCTGCTGGACGAATTTCCCGACGCGTTGCTGGTCCTGGTTCCCCGCCACCCCGAACGTTTTGGCCGGGCAGCGGCATTGGCCCGGGCTGCCGGGCTGCGGGTCAGCCTGCGCAGCGAAAACGCCAGTTGCGGGCCTGATATGCAGTGTTTCGTGATCGATGCCATGGGCGAGCTGCTGCCCTATTACGCCGCCTGTGACATCGCTTTTGTCGGCGGCAGCCTGGAACCCATCGGGGGACACAATGTGCTGGAGCCGGCCGCGTTATGCAAGCCCGTACTGGTGGGTCCGCATACCTTCAATTTCGCGGATATCACGCAACAACTCACCGAGGCCAAGGCGGCCATTCAGGTCCAGGATGGCGTAGAACTCGAGCGGGCGCTGCGCCGCCTTTTTGCCGAACCGGAAACCCGGGATCGCATGGGCCGTGCAGGAAGTGAACTGGTGAGAAATGGCCAGGGCGCCGTGAAGCGCACCCTGGCCATCATTGACGAGGTGTTTATTCGAGAAGCTGGTTGACGACCGCCAGGTCTTCCCCGGTCAACAGTCCGGCCACACCTTTCAACTGCAGGTGACGCAGAATATAGGCATGGCGGGCAATCGAATTGTCACGTTGCGCCTGGTATTTGCGCTGTTCCGCAATCAATACATCGACGATGGTTCTGGTGCCGACTTCGAAACCGGCCTGAGTCGCTTCCAGCGCGCTCTCGGCTGAAATACTGGCTTGTTCAAACGCCTGGACTTCCTGGATACCGGCCAGAACCGCGCGGTAGGCATTCTGGGTTTCACGAACGACCGCGCGGTTGACGGCGTCCATGTCACTTCCTGTCGCATCCAGCAGGTACCGCGCCTGGCGGGTCTGGGCGCTTACCCGTCCACCCTGGTACAGCGGGATGTCCAGGATCAGGCCGAAAGTCGTATCATCGACCTGCAGGTCGGTGTTCAACTCAATACCGTTGATAAAATCACGATACACGTATTTTTCGTTGGTGAACTGGCTGTAACCGGCAACCAGGTCAAGGGTCGGGAAATGCCCGGCACGCGCCAGGCGCATATTGGCACCAGCCACCTCGGTTGCTGCACGTGCGGCCAGCACCTGTGGGTTACTCTGCAGGGCTGTTTGCACCCACTCTTCCGCATTGATCGGGTCGGGTTCAACCAGCGGCAGGGTTTCCTGCAAGGCATCGTATTCTTCAAAGTACTGGCCGGTCAGTTCACGCAGGGCCTCTTTCGCATCAGCCAGGTTGTTCCTGGCCACGATGGCGCGGGCACGTGCATTGTCGTAACTGGCGCGTGCTTCGTGCACGTCTGTCACCGCGGTCAGGCCGACCTCGAAACGCTGCTCTGCCTGTTCGAATTGACGCTTGAAGGCTTTTTCTTCGGCCTCGGCAAACGTGACGCCGTCAAGCAAGGTCAATACGGTGAAGTAGCTGGTGGATACACGCAGCAGAAAGTCCTGGTATGCAGCTTCGTATAAGGCGTCGGCTTGCGTGATCTGGCCGCGTGCTACATCCAGCGCCTCGTAATTGGCCTGGCGGTAAAGGCTTTGCCTCAGGTCGATGCCGTAGTTGTTGGTCTCTATATCCGAATCATCCAGGTCCAGTCCCGGTACCGAGGTTTTACTCGTTCCCCAGTTCCAGCGCCCCGTGGCGCCGAGATCCGGTAACAGGTTGGCGCGAGCAATGGCCTTGTTTTCACCCGTGGCCTGGCGCTGGTATTCCGCGGCCTGCAACTGGGGATCACTTTTCAGCGCGAGGTCGTGCACCCCCACCAAATCAACGGCGAGCACCGGCGAAGACAGCAGCAGGCCCGTGCTGACCAGGCCAAATAATTTGCTTTTAAATGTCATAACATGACTCCAGCTTGTTTCATGGCGTACCGCTTCATTCCCATCAGCGGTACATCTAAAATTTGAATTCCGGTTCCTGCGCCGCATGGACCAGTTCTGGCAGGTCGGTCTCAAAAAGACTCTCAACCGACCATTCGCTAACATCCTGCCGGGTCATCAGGCGGGCTTCCATGGCCGGGGATTCCCCACATATGACGAACATACGACCGCCGGGGTTTACCCAACCGAGGAATTGTTCGGGCACGAACGGCACGGAACCGGTGACCACGACAACATCATGCGCCTGCTCCGGCTGCCAGCCTCGCATCACGTCACCGGTGAACAGTTCGACGTTTCCGGTATGTACGTCTGCAAGGCGCGCCGCCGCCTCACGGTGCAGTTCTTCAAAAATTTCAACACTGACCACCTGTTTGGCCAGCGCTGCAAGGCAGGCGGTCATGAAGCCGCTGCCGGTACCGATTTCCAGCACGGTCTCGTCTTCTTTCAGATCCAGCGCCTGTAACAGGCGCGCCTCGATCTTTGGTCTCATCATGACCTGGCCGGCATCCAGGGGCACCGCCACGTCTGCGAAAGCCAGTTTGCGATAGCGAACGGGAACGAAATCTTCCCTTCGTATGGTTTCCAGCAAGGTCAGCACCCGGCCGTCCAGCACGTCCCAGGGACGTATTTGCTGTTCCACCATGTTGAAGCGTGCCTGTTCAAAATTCATGTTATTGCTCCGTCCCAGGACCCTGGTCATTTCAATTACGAACCGCCAAGCCTAGCCCCTTGAGACCTTTGTATCAAGCGAAAGAGTGCGTGTTCATGATACGGGAATTAAGTGCCATTAGTCACAGCGGAAAGCACCGGGTAGACAGCCCGCCTTGCACCTTCGGCGGGCCTCGGGCTAAGGTTTCCGGGAACCCCGACCGGTTTCGAGCGTCTAAAAGCTGATTTTTGCGTCCGGAACGGTTTTTCCGGCGAATCGAGTCATTTTTTGCAAGCTTTGGAGCATTATTCCGGTCATGAGCACTGAAGACCGCCAACTTTCGAAATTCAATGGACTGGCGAACGATTATGGCGCCGACCTGTTTCGTTACGCCATGTGGATCTGCGGTAACGAAGCATTGGCCAGGGATCTGGTTCAGGAAACTTACCTGAGAGCCTGGAAAGCAATCGACAGTCTGAAGGACGACAAGGCGGCCAAGAGTTGGCTTATCACGATATTACGCCGGGAATACGCCCGCACATTTGAACGTAAAGTGCCAAAGTTTACCGACGTGGACACCGTGGTGGTGCCCGAAGACAGCGAGTTGGAACCGGATGACCGCGCCGAGGGGCAGTTGTTGCGCCAGGGCATCATGAAACTGGCGCCTAAGTACCGGGAGCCACTGATGCTGCAGGTGGTCCTGGGCTACAGCTGCCAGGAGATCGCTGCCGAACTCGACATCAGCAAGAGCGCCGTGATGACACAGTTATTCAGGGCAAGAGAACAGTTGAAAGACAGTCTGCAGAAAGACGGAGTGACAGGCAATGTCCATGGACTTTACTGAGTTCAAACGAAGGCTTGGCGCGGAGCCCCGCAGCAGGGACCCGGCGCTCCTGGCAGCCCGTGATTCGTCTGCCGAACACCGTGAAGCAGTCATCAGGGCCGAAACACTCGAAGAGAAACTGGAACTCGCCGCTTCCTTGCCGGTGCCGCCGGACCTGCTGGAAAATATCCATTCGATTGCTGGCCCCCAACAGGTCAAACGTCGCAGCTGGTGGCCTGTGGCCATGGCCGCCAGCATTCTGATGGCCATCGGTGCAGCCGGTATTGGCTGGAACATGAGCTCCCGGGGCTGGGAATCCGTTGAAGCTTACGTGATGGATCACTATCGGCACGACGGCGACAAGGTCCTGGCGCTTGCACGGCAAGGCGACGATGCAGACGTGCACGCCATGCTGGCCAGGTTTGATCTCGACGCGATGCCGGAACTGGCCGACATCGTCAGCCTGATCAAGTATTGCCCGACCCCGGAAGGCAAGGGTATTCACATGATACTGGACACCCGCGACGGCCCCGTCACGGTTATTTACATGCCGGATATCCACGTCAAGGACCAGGAAATGCTGGCTTTTGACGCCATGGAAGCCTTGCTGGTCGATCTCGAGCACGGTTCCGCCGTGATCATCGGCGCCAACTCCCAACATATCCGGAATTATTACACCGTGGTCCATGACTCCATCGTTCCCATTCCCGGTCGGTCCTGAAACTGATCTTTTGACATAGGCGAACCCCCCTCCCATCTGGTATGTTGGAGACATGTTCAAGCAAATGTCAGACAAGGCCCGAGTCCTGTGGATCGGAGTACCTTCATTACTGGTCATCGCCATCCTGGTGGCGATGTTTTTCCTCAACCATGAACCCCCCGCCTTCAACCCGATTGCCCGCGCGACACTGAACGCTCAGGAACACGGGCAGCAGGTGGTGATCGGTTATACGACCACCTCTACCCTTATAGAAACCGTCGATGTGCTGCTGCACAAGCGCGGCGGGTACATGTCCAACGATGTCTTGCCGCCGTGGGTGTTCCTTGACAACCTGCCGAACTGGGAATACGGGGTCCTGGTGCAGGTCCGTGACCTGGCGCGAACGATGCGCAACGACTTCAGCCGTTCGCAGACCCAGTCGACCGAAGACCCGGACCTTTCCGAGGCCGACCCCCTGTTTCATTTCGACAACGAAAGCTGGATATTGCCTACCACCGAAGGTGAATACCGTAAAGGTAACGAAGCACTGAAACGCTACCTTGCGCGGCTGTCTTCCAGCACTTCACCCGACGCACAGTTTTTCGCCCGGGCCGACAACCTCACCGACTGGCTGGGTCTCGTGGAAAAACGCCTGGGTTCCCTGTCACAGCGGCTTTCCGCCAGTGTCGGACAGGCGCGTCTCAACACCGACCTGTCGGGAGACAGCGAAGCGCGCCAGTCCACCGACTCACCTGCCGTGGTGATGGTCAAAACGCCCTGGACCGGGATTGATGACATCTTTTATGAGACCCGCGGCACAGCCTGGGCATTGGTGCATTTCCTGCATGCAATGGAAGTTGATTTCGAGGATGTGCTGCGCAAGAAAAACGCGCTGGTCAGCTACAGGCAGATCATCCGTGAACTGGAAGCCACGCAGAAGTCCCTGCATGCGCCGATGGTATTGAACGGCAGCCAGTTTGGCATGTTCGCCAATCACTCGCTGATCATGGCCAACTATGTATCACGGGCAAACGCGGCCATCATCGATCTCAGAAGCCTGTTGCAGGATGGTTAAGCTGCGACGGCCTTCCTGACGCCGTGTTTGTCAACCACCTGCCCTACGTCAACCGCTTGGACAAGCGGTCCCTGGCCGATATCGACCTGGTCGTGATCCACTGCACCGAGTTACCGGACCTTGCCATGGCCCGTGTTTATGGTGAGCGGATCCGTTACCCGGACTCGGGCACGGGAAATTGCGGCCACTATTACGTGGAAAGGGCTGGCCGCGTAGAAGAATGGGTTCCGCCCGACCGTATCGCACACCATGTGCGGGGCTACAACGAGAACAGCATTGGAATCGAGCTGGATAACCCGGGACGTTATCCTGACTGGTTTAACAGCCGTTCGCAAAAGATGCAGCAGCCCTATACCGCGGCACAACTGGACAACCTGGTCCGCCTGCTGCACCTTCTCAGGAACGCCATCCCCGGTATCTCGTTGCTCAGTGGTCACGACATGCTTGACCTTGAGCGCGTAACGGCCAGCGACGACCCCGGCGTGCAGGTGCGCCGGAAAATGGACCCTGGTCCCCTGTTTCCCTGGGACAAAGTACTCGCCGCTACGGGACTGGGCCTGTTCAAACCACAGGGTCCGCGACTCGAACTGGTCAGCGGCCACCGACCTCGATAGCCACGATTTTTCCCTGGTAGATCAGGACGACGCGTTCAAGGCTGCGACTGTTTTTGCGGTAATGCCATTGCTTGACACTGACGTTCCGGGGAATTCCATTGATTTCAACGGTTTCATTGCCTTTGCCCTTGAAGTGCGGCTCTCCGCAAATACGCAACAGTTCCGAAACTGAATCCCCATCGCGCACCAGTTTGCGGCCGCAACGGTAACTGTCCGCCTGCACCTCGTTGAGCAGGGTTGCGAGCAAGGCCAGGCAGAGCAGGCGTTTTCCATTGTTCATGGTCAGAGTTTAGGGGCACAGCAGGGCGTACCACGAAGGAGAACGCTCTTGTTTTTTGCAGGAAAACGGCTTTCCTGGTCAGGAATTGAAACGGTAACCGAGCCCGTAGACCGACTCGATCATTTCCCGGCCCTCGCTGATTTCGTCGAGCTTCCTGCGCAGGTTCTTGATATGCGTATCGACCGCGCGATCGCTGACCACGCGGTAATCCGAATACATCTCGTTCATCAGTTGGTCGCGCGAAAACACCCGCCCTTGCTGGGCCGAGAGTGCTCTCAGCAGGGCAAATTCAACCGGGGTCAGGTTGAGCGCCTTGCCCCCGTAACGGGCCGTGAACCGGTTTTCATCGATCTCCAGTTGACCCGCTTCCAGCGCGCCGCCAGCCGCATTGGAACGGCGCAGAACCGCTTTTACCCGCGCCACCACTTCACGCGGCGAAAACGGTTTGCAGATGTAATCGTCAGCGCCGAGTTCAAGGCCCAGGAGACGATCGATTTCTTCAACCCGGGCCGTGACCATGATGATCGGCACCCGGCTTTCCATGCGGATCTGCTTGCACACCTCGATTCCATCCAGGCCCGGCAACATCAGGTCCAGCAGCACCAGGTCGGGTGTCTCTTTTCTGAAATGTTCCAGCACGATGTCGCCGCGGTCCAGGACCTGCGCTGCGTAACCTCCTTTCGCCTGCAGGTAGTCGGCGAGCAAGGCCGCGATCTTCGGCTCGTCTTCGACAATCAGTATTCGCTGTTCGCTCATCTACTCCACCTCAGATGGGTAAAACGACCCGGATCAGCAGACCGCCGAGCGGGCTGTGTTCCGCCTCGATACGGCCACCATGCGCTTCTGCGATGTTCTTGCAAATCGAGAGCCCGAGCCCGGAACCGCCTGTCGCGCGGGCACGGCTGCTTTCGGCGCGATAAAAACGATCAAAAAGCTGGTTCTTCTGTTCTTCACTGACCCCTGGCCCCGAATCTTCCAGGAGCAGCGTAGCCTCTTCGCCGGGTTCTACCGTCAAACATACGGTGCCGCCGCTCTCGACGTAGCGGTTACTGTTTTCCAGCAAGTTATGCAGCAGTTGACGAAGTCTCTGCGGATCACCCGAAACTTCCACCCTGTTCTCCAGTCCGGTTTCCAGGCGAATTTTCCGCTGCGCCAGTCGGTTACGGAAGGACTCCGCTGTCTGGCCAGCCAGTTCCGCCAGGTCGAGAGCTTCCTTGCGCAGGTTCAGAGCGCCGGCATCCGCCAGCGCCAGCGCCTGCAGATCATCCACCATGCTGGCCAGGTGATCGATTTCCTCGGTTAGCGAAGCCGTCATGCCTTCGTCCGCCACGCGCACGCCGTCGGCCATCGCCTCGATCTCTCCTTTCATGACCGAAACCGGGGTGCGCAGTTCATGGGCAATGTCGGCCATCCAGCGTTGCCGGGCGGTACGGCTTTTGCCCAGGGATTCAGCCAACTGGTTGACATGGGTCGCCAGCGTGCCTATTTCATCTCCGGCGGCATCGGTCGCCCGGGCATCGAAATCGCCATCGCTGAGACGACGCACCGTTTCCCCGATTCGTTGAACCGGGCGGCTCACGTTTCGTGCCAGGATCCAGGACAAGACTGCGGCTACCAACAGGGCCGCAGCCAGGGCCAGGAACATGATTTTCACCTGGCCGTCCAGGAAACGGCTGGCGTCCGGCGGCAGAACATTTCCCATCGGTGCGAAACCAATCCAGCCGACCGCCTCGCCATTGACGATCAACGCCTCGAGCGTTGTTTCGTCAAAATCCCCGGTTTCCGGGCCCGCCAGGGCTAAGCGGTTTTCATCCAGCAGGAACAGCCTTTCACGCAACATGCCCCGGCCGGGGTTGGCCAGCCAGCGCAATTCAGGATCCGGCATCACCCCGCCAGGTCGCGGCAGTTCCGCCTCGCGCGGACGCCCGCGGCCCTGGCCCTGACGCGGTCCAGAGGCTTGGGGTGCACCCGCGTTGCTGCGGGTAAAGCGCCAGATTTTTTGCCAGTTATTCGGGTTTTCGCGCAGGATCTCCCAGCCACCCTGTTTCTGGTAAAAATCCTCCAGTGCGGGTGTTATGTTTTGCAGTGCCGTGCTTTCCTGCCGGTGCAGAAAGGTCTTGAAACCCTGGTTCAGGCTGGCGCGTGTGATCAATGTGACCACGGCCAGCGCCAGCACCACCGCAACGACCTGGGCCAGCAGAATTCGGGAAAAAAGCGTTTTCATGACGTCTATCCTGCACTTTCTGCAAATAAGTGTTCAAGCAAGCAATTGAATCTTACATATTTCTTCACATTTGGTTTCATTTTGGGGCACAGAATTCATCCTGCACAAAGCAAATACGCAGACCGATGAGCGGCTGCGGGTGAATTCAATCAAGGAGAAGATCCCATGACTACACGTTTTTCTAAATCCATTCTCATCCTGGCTGCAAGCGGTCTGTTGAGTGCGGGCAGCGCCTTTGCCGGCAATGGACCGGGCGGCGGTGACTGCGACGGCACGGGCGATGGCGCTTGCAAGGCTTCCGGCGGCGGAAATGGCGGCGCCCAGCGCCAGCGCGGTGGCGCGGCTGAACGTATGGCCGGCATGGCCAACCGGCTGGGCCTGACGATTGAACAACAGGTCCGGGCCCTGGAACTGTTTGATGCACACAACCAGGAACGGGCCCAGATCCAGGCCAGGATTTTCGAAGATTACGGTGTTGAAATCTGCAACCAGCGTGCAACGCACCGCGAAGAGTTCCTTGCCCTGTTGACTCCGGAGCAGCTGGCCCTGCATGAAGAGATGAAGAACCGGCGTGGCAAGCGGGCAGGCGGTGGTGGTTTTGGTGGCGGCTTTGAGTGCCCCGAACCGGTTGAAGATTAAGTTCTGGCGATAAGGATCGCACGAACAGGTGCAGGCAGGCCCTCGATGGTCAGGGTGGAATCAAGCGGATCCAGCGCCTGCTCGAGTGATTCGAACGACATCCAGTGTGTACGTCGTTGTTCCGAAGTGGTGGTCGCTGTTATGTCCACCACCTCGGCATCTTTCAGGCCAGCTTGTTCGACCCAACCGAGCAGCTGAGCCGTGCCCGGAATGGCCCAAACGTTGCGCATCCGCGCATAGCGGCCTTGCGGGACCAGTAGGTCTCCCAGCCTGCGCTTTGGCAGCACCAGGGTCTCCAGAACCATGGTGCCGCCTTTTTTCAACAGTTCGCGTATCCTCACCAGGTGGTGTACCGGGTCGCGCCGGTGGTAAAGCACACCCATGGAAAACACCGTGTCCAGGCCGGCCGGCCGGTCCGGCAGGTCTTCGATCCCCAGTGGCAATACATAGTTGGGCAAATCGCCGGAGAAGTGCCGGCAGGCCAGGTGCTGCATGACGAATAAGAGGGTCGGGTCGATGCCGATAACGAGTTCGGCCCCGGCGCCCAGCATGCGCAGGCCGAAATATCCGTTGCCACAACCGATATCCAATACGCGATGACCCGACAGGTCCACGTGTGGCGCCACGCGTTCCCACTTCCAATCCGAACGCCACTCGGTTTCGATCCGCTCACCCCCCAGCACCAGCGGACCCTTGCGCCAGGGGTGCAGTTCCATCAGCAGCTGCCTCAATTGCTCGCGGTCCGGTGCTTCGGCGCCCAGGCGGGGGGCGGCGCGATCCAGGTCCGCGGTCTGTGGCAGCCGTGGCAACTGGCGTAGAACAGCCTGCCAGCGTGGAAGGTCACCGTGCGGATGTGAGCGCAGACGACGAGCGGCCAGGCGGCTCAACTCGGCCAGCCAGGTATTCTGCGGCCAGCGCGATGGCAGGGTTTCGAAAGGGTTATTCATTCAGCGGAACGCCACCAGTGACATGAAGTTGAAACCCTGGAACCAGGGATGAACGGACCTGAAACCGGCGCTGGAAAGCCGTTTGCGATGCTGCTCCAGGCTTTCAGGAACCATCACGTTTTCCAGCGCGTCCCGCTTGCGGGCAATTTCCAGATCGGAATAACCCTGGGCGCGCTTGAAATCATGGTGCCACTCGGTCTGCAAGGCCTGCTCGGCGCTGTCTTGGAAACAGATTTTCTCGGACAGCACCAGGATACCCCCTGTCTCCAGACCGTTGGCGATTCGTTCCAGCAGCGTGTTGCGGTGGGCTGGATCGACGAACTGCAGGGTGAAATTCAAAACCACCACCGAAGCTTGGATGACCGGTGTGTCACGTATGTCCTCCTGCCTCAGTTCCACGGGCGGCAGCGCGGGGTCGGGGTGTTCTTGCAGGGTGTTGCGCAAACCGGCCACCATCTCAGCTGAGTTGTCGACCGCAACGATACGGGCGCCTTTCACGGTGACCGCGTTTCTCATGGCCAGGGTCACTGCACCCAGGGAACAGCCCAGGTCATACAGGCGGGTGTCCGGCCTGGCGTAGCGACGGGCCAGCATGCCGATCATCGGCACGATGGTTCCGTAACCGGGTATCGACCGGTTGATCATGTCCGGAAATACACTGACCACGCGCTCGTCGAAGACGAAGTCTCCCGGTTCGGTAATGGTGTTTTCATAAAGCCTGTCTTTGCCTGTCATTTCCCGCCATTCCGCCGTTTCTGCTGATATGATGATACCTGTGCAGCGTGACCTATGGCGCATTTGCTTTGCAGATATTACTGCTAGTTTTGCAGTGGGGAAGTTCCTGTGGGCATGCAGTTACAGGGGATGGAGTCCTTTGCCAGGGCTCTTGAAACACGATATTCACGATTTACTTGTTTGCGGAGGTCGACATGGAACCCACTTTGATCTGGGCCGTTATCATCGTTGTACTGGGTGTGGTAACCGTGCGCACGGCGGTCATCATCGTCCGCCAGGGCTACGAATATACGCTGGAACGTTTTGGCCGGTATAAAACCACGCTGCGGCCCGGTTTTCATTTCATCGTTCCTTTTGTCAACCGGGTTGGCCACAAGGTCAACATGATGGAACGCGTGATGGATGTGCCTTCCCAGGAAGTCATCTCCAAAGACAACGCGGTGTTGACCGTGGATGGCGTGGTGTTTTTCCAGGTGCTTGACGCCGCCAAGGCCGCCTACGAGGTATACCGCCTGGAACATGCCATCCTGAACCTGACCATGACCAATATCCGTACGGTCCTGGGTTCCATGGATCTCGACGAATCCCTTTCCAAGCGCGACGACATCAATTCGCGCCTGCTGGTGATCGTGGATGAAGCCACCACACCCTGGGGCATCAAGGTGACCCGTATCGAAATCAAGGACATCAGTCCGCCGCACGACCTGGTCGCCGCGATGGCCCGGCAAATGAAGGCCGAGCGTGAAAAGCGCGCCACCATCCTCGAGGCCGAAGGCACCCGGCAGGCCGAGATCCTGACCGCCGAAGGCCTGAAACAGGCCGCTATCCTGCAGGCCGAGGGACGCAAGGAAGCCGCGTTCCGCGACGCGGAGGCACGTGAACGACTCGCCGAAGCGGAAGGACGCGCCACCACGATGGTTTCCGACGCCATCGCTTCGGGTAACATCCAGGCCGTCAACTACTTCGTCGCGCAGAAATACGTTGAAGCCCTGAGCGATTTCGCCAAAGGCACCAATACCAAGACGCTGCTGCTGCCCGTAGAAGCTACCGGCATTCTTTCGAGCCTGGCCGGCATCACGGAAATTGCAAAAGAATCTTTTGCCAGCGACGACAATCAGAAATGAGGAAGCTGTAATGGAATGGCTGGATGAACTGGTTTTCTGGCACTGGTGGATACTCGCCGGGGTTCTCCTGATCCTGGAGTTGACCTCTCCGGTCTTCTTTTTCCTGTGGCTCGGTTTCGCCGCGGCCGCCGTCGGTTTTCTGCTACTCGTGTTTCCACAGATTCCGATAGAGGGTCAGCTGGTGCTGTTCGCCGTACTTTCGGTAATCGCCGTGCTGGCCTGGCGCAAGTACCGCGAAGTCCACCCGCCCGAATCGGACCAGCCCCTGCTCAACCAGCGTGGCGCACAATACAAGGGCCGGGTTTTCACCCTGGAACACCCGATCGTGAACGGCGAGGGTAAAGTAGAAGTCGATGACAGTACCTGGCGGGTGAAAGGCCCTGATCTTCCTGCCGGAACCCGGGTGCGCGTTATCGGAATCGACAGCGTCGTGTTTATCGTGGAAAGCGCGGAATCTTCCTGAAACCGTTATAATTGATGGTTTGGGCCAATCGCCGCAGCCGGCCGTGGGTCGGGCTGTGCGGTCAAACTATACCGGTACAAGACATGACGTTTCAGGAATTCATTCAAAGCCTCGAGACCTATTGGTCTAAACAGGGCTGCGTGCTCATCCAACCGCTGGACCTCGAAGTCGGCGCGGGCACCTTTCACCCCGCCACGTTTCTGCGCTCGATCGGGCCCGAGCCATGGAGCGCGGCCTATGTGCAACCGAGCCGGCGCCCCACCGACGGACGCTACGGAGAAAACCCGAATCGCCTGCAGCACTACTACCAGTACCAGGTGGTCATGAAACCCTCACCGGAGGACTTTCAGGAACTCTACCTTGGTTCGCTGAAAGCGGTCGGTATCGATCCCGAGATCCACGACATTCGTTTTGTCGAGGACAACTGGGAATCACCGACACTCGGCGCCTGGGGCCTGGGTTGGGAAGTCTGGCTCAACGGCATGGAAGTGACCCAATTCACCTACTTCCAGCAGGCCGGAGGCCTCGAGTGCCGGCCGGTAATGGGTGAAATCACCTACGGTATCGAACGTCTCGCCATGTACCTGCAGGAAGTCGACAGCGTTTACGACCTGGTCTGGACCGATGTGGGCGGACGGGTCGTAACCTACGGTGAAGTCTTTCATCAGAACGAGGTGGAGCAGTCAACCTACAACTTTGAACATGCAGACATCGATTCTCTTTTTGCCTGGTTTGACAATTGTGAAAAGGAAGCACGCAAACTGGTTGACCTGGGTCTGCCGCTACCGGCTTATGAGCAGGTACTCAAAGCTTCCCATACGTTCAACCTTCTCGATGCCCGCAACGCCATTTCCGTAACCGAACGCCAGCGCTTTATCCTGCGGGTGCGCGACCTGGCGCGGCGCGTGGCAGAAACGTATTACGCGAGCCGCGAAGCGCTGGGCTTTCCGGGCCTGACCGGTTCCGACAAGGGGGATCACAGCCATGACTGACGGCACGAAGATACCGTCTGCAGCCGACCTCCTGGTAGAACTGGGTTGCGAGGAATTACCGCCCAGGGCGCTCGATACCATCAGGGAAGCTTTTTTCCGTTCGGTATGTGAGGGCCTGGAAAAAAATCACATCAGCTTTTCCCGGGATGGCAGCCGCAGTTATTCAACACCACGGCGAATTGCCATCGTGCTGGCAGACGTTTCTCCGGGCCAGGCAGACCAGGAACAGGTGCGGCGAGGACCTTCCATTAGCGCGGCCTTCGACGATCAAAGCCAACCCACCGGGGCAGCCCTGGGTTTTGCGCGTTCTGTCGGTAAAGAAATTGCAGAACTCGAAACCCTTAAGACCGAAAAGGGTGAGTGGCTTTATTGCCGCATCAGACAGGCCGGAAAGCCACTTGACGAAGTGGTCTACACGATCCTGGAACAATCCATCAAACAACTCCCCGTCCCCAAGCCCATGCGTTGGGCGGATCACGACTTCAGTTTTGTCAGGCCCGTTCACTGGTTGATCGTGCTTTATGGTGAACGGATCATCAAGGGTAGCCTGTTCGGGTTGACGGCTGGAAGTCAAACACGCGGTCACCGTATCCACGCCCCTGGACCACATGCTATCGCGTCGCCAGAAAAGTACGTGTCAGTACTGAAAAAGGCATTTGTTTTGGTAGACCAGGAAGAGCGTAAATGCCGTATTACCGAGGGTCTGTTGCAGGCCAATGAAAACGTAATGATCGATCCGGCCTTA
This sequence comes from Lysobacterales bacterium, assembly GCA_036351055.1. Classification (GTDB taxonomy): domain Bacteria; phylum Pseudomonadota; class Gammaproteobacteria; order Xanthomonadales; family SZUA-36; genus JABDPF01. The sequence continues at coordinate 1,135 of JAZBOH010000073.1, read as the reverse complement.
CTGAACGAAGTCAACAACCTGGTCGAATGGCCGGTTCCGGTGGCTTGTTCCTTCGAAAAAGAGTTTCTCGAAGTACCGCATGCAGCCCTGATTGCCAGCATGCAGGATCATCAGAAATTCTTTCCGGTCCGTGAAGCGAACGATTCAGAGCGGGTCAGTAACCATTTCATCGCCGTCGCCAATATCGAAAGCCAGGACGTCAAGCAGGTCCGCCAGGGTTTTGAGCGCGTGATCAGGCCGCGACTGGCGGATGCCCGGTTTTTCCTGGAGCAGGACAAAAAAGAGACGATCGATTGCAAGCTCGCAGAACTAGATCGTGTGATTTTTCAGCAGAAAATAGGGTCAGTTGGTGACAAATCGAGACGTATTTCCTCTATTTCAAAGAAAATAGCGGAATTAATGAATTTCGATCCGGTTCTTTGCGCACGGGCTGCCCTACTCGCCAAGTGCGACCTTCTAACCCATATGGTTGGGGAATTTCCAGAACTTCAAGGCCAGATGGGAAGACATTATGCACTCTTTTCCGGTGAGGATCCCGAGGTAGCCGAAGCCATCGGCGAGCACTATGCACCCAAGTTCGCTGGCGATCTCGTTCCAGCCAGCGTGTGCGGGCGTATCGTCAGTATTGCCGACCGGGTTGACACCCTGGTTGGAATTTTTGCGGCCGGTTTGAAACCGACCGGAAACAAAGATCCGTTTGCGCTGCGGCGCGCTGCTCTTGGCCTGTTGAGAATACTGCTGGAGGCAAACATTGATCTGCCTTTGCGGGATGTTTTGCGCCTTGCGGCAAAAGAATTGTCGGCCCGGGTTCCGATTGATCAGCGCCTGGTCGATGAGGTACTGGATTTTGTCGTGGACCGTTTGCGCCACTACTACAGCGACCAGGGTTACCGCACGGAACTGGTCAACGCAGCCCTGGCGTCACCCTGGACGACACTTCCCGACCTGGACCGCCGGCTTCGCTCCATCAGTGCGTTCATGGGTGAAGAAGCTGCTGCCAGCCTGGCTGCCTCGAACAAGCGAATCGGCAATATTCTGCGTAAGTCCGATTTTGTCGGAAATAACGAGATCGACGAGGATTTGTTTATTTTCGAGGAAGAAGCTGTACTTTTTGCCGATGTTGCGCGAATTGAAG
>JAZBOH010000072.1:0-5928 GCA_036351055.1 Lysobacterales bacterium | reverse complement strand
TTTTGCCAAGCACAGCCTGTGGGAAGAAACCTCGCGTGTCCCCCTGATGATCAAGGCGCCCGGTGGTGTGGCCGGCCAGGTTGGTCCACTCGTTGGGGTCTGCCTGGTGGTCATACAGTTCTTCGCTGCCGTCGGCGAAACGGATGTAGCGGTAACGCTCGCCGCGAACGGCGTGGTTGTTGAATCCGTAGGACGTGATGGCGACCTTGCCCGGAGCCTCGCTTTCCCCGTAAATGACGGCTTTCAGGCTGCTGCCCTCGTTGGCCTGGTAGGCTGGAAGTCCGGTCAGGTCGAGCAGGGTCGGGTAAAGATCGAGCAGGCTGGCCGTTACCGGCGTGACCTGGCCGGCCACACCACCGGGCGCCTTGATCATCAGGGGGACACGCGAGGTTTCTTCCCACAGGCTGTGCTTGGCAAAACGGTTCTTTTCGCCAATGTGGTAGCCATGGTCACCCCACAGCACAATCACGGTGTTGTCGGCATAAGGACTGTTTTCCAGGGCCTTGATCACCTCGCCGATGTAGTGATCGACAAAGCTGACACTGGCCAGGTAGCCCTGCACGATATTGGGCCATTCCCCCGTTTCGATGGCCCAGTCGGTGGTTGGCATCATCGGCATTTCGTGCAGGTCGCGGCTGATCTGCGGTACGTCGTCGAGGTCGCCCTCGAGGTAGGGCGGCATGGTCAGTTGGTCGGCCGGATGCATGTCGAACCACTTTTGCGGGGCGTACCAGGGCGCATGCGGGCGGATAAAGCCAACCGCCAGGAAAAATGGCTGATCCTGGTTTTCCGCAAGCCGCTCCTTTGCCCACATGGCGGATTTGTAGTCGATCATGTCTTCGTCGTGCTCCGGGAATACACCCCAGTCGGTGTTGGTGCTGTCGCTGTCCCAGACGAACTCGTCTTTGGGGTGGGGCCCAAAGCCCTTGATGCGCCCGCCGTACTGCTCGAAGGCTTCGTCCGGTGCGCCGTTGTGGAAAATCTTGCCAATGCCCATGGTCTTGTAACCATGGTTGCCAAAATACTCGGTCAGGAAGGTGATGTTCTCGGTTGCCGGGCCGGCTCTCTTGATGTCCCTGTCACTCAGTTGGCCATAGATGCCGCTGGTTGAGGGCCGCAGGCCGGTCATCACGCTGGCCCGCGAGGGCCCGCAGATAGCCGCCGTGGCGTGCGCGTTCATAAACAGCGTGCCCTCGGCGGCCAGGCGGTCCATGTTGGGTGTCTTGGTGTCCGGGTGGCCGCCCATCGCGCCGATCCAGTCGTTCATATCGTCGACGACGATCATCAGGACATTGGGCCTGGCCGGAGCAGAAACCGTTTCCGCTTCCAGCGGGTCGTTATTGCATGCCGTGACGAGAAATACAGCGCTCAATGCACACAGGAATCTGGTTTTGGGGAAATGCATATTCATCTCCATCTAGTCGGGCGGCGGGAAGTAGCGCATCGGGCCTCGCTGGCGCGGGTAATCTTCCCACACCTGCCCGTAGCCCAGTACTCGCGGGTCACCGGTCTCGGTCAGGGTTTTGGTTAATTGCTGCTTGTACTCGGTAAAAATCGCGAGGTGGTCCGGGTCGCCAGCAAGGTCTTGCAGGCACTCCGGGTCAGTCTTGACATTGAAAAACTGCCACTCGGGCCGCTTGTCGACGGCCAGGTGAAAAAACGGTCCGATATCGGGATCGTCCCGCCTGGCCAGCAACTCGCGCTTGATCACGGAATCGTCGATATCGTAGTAGGCGCTGTGTGGCGGGCTCAATCCACCATCGACCAGGCTTCGCGGAGCGCCAGCGGGATAGCGGTCCGGCTCGGGGTTCCACACGAGGAGGAAATCACCGCGACGCATCATGCGCTGGGGGTATGAGAGGTTCTGGAAGCGTGACGAGGAGTGGCGCTCACGGCCAGAGTAGACGGCGTGCTGGTAATCCAGTTCGTCTTGCTCACCCAGCAGCAAGGGCAACAGGCTGCGGCCAACATAGTGGCCGGGTACGGGCAAATCCGCGGCGGCCAGCACCGTGGCGGGAAGGTCGGCGAAGCCAACCGGGCCCTCGACGGCCTGTCCAGCCTGACCGCGGGCATCCCAGCGGATAAAGAGCGGCACGTGGATGCCGTAATCATAGCCATTGGCCTTGGCGCGTGGCATCGGCATGCCGTTGTCGGCGGTAAAGATGATCAGGGTATTTTCCAGTTCTCCGGCTTTCTCCAGCGTTCCGATGATGCGACCCATGTGGCGGTCGAAGTGTTCTATTTCATCGGCGTAGTCCAGCAGCATGGAGCGACTGGTTTGCGTGTCGGGCAAGAATTCGGGCACCTCGACTTCAGCGAGGTCCTGTTTGCTTTGCGGGCCCTCGGCATAGCGCAGGTGGGGTTCATGTGAGCCTACCCAGAAATAGAAGGGTTCGTCTTCATTGCGTTCGGCCATGAATTTCTCAAAATTGCCGGCGTAGTCGACGTCCGAGATTCCCCTGGGTAGCTTGCCCGTGAGCTTCACGTCGTTGTACTCGTCACCAGCCGGGTTCCTCGACCGGCCACCGCTTAGCCAGTCGCCCGGCGCCCAGCCCTTGCCGGTAAAGCCGACCTTGTAACCGGCCCCGTCAAGCACGTCGACAAAGGTCTCGTAATGCACCGGGAAGGTGCTGCCGTGGGTGCCTGCCGGTCCGATCATCCAGTGGTGCTGGCCGGTCAATAACACGGCCCGCGACGGCGAGCAGCCCGGCGATCCGGCATAGGCGTTGGTGAAGCGGATACCCCCCTCGCTTACACGATCGATATTCGGCGTATCGACAAAAGGGCTGCCCTGGGCGGAAGTGTGCAGCCAGGAATGATCGTCGGTGATGGCAATCAGGATATTGGGGCGTTCCGCGGTATCTTCGGCCAAGGCAGTCGCCAGCGGAAGGGGCAGAGCGAGCAAGGTAGTCAATGCCAAAACGCGTATGATCCTGGTGCTTTTCTGCTGGGCTTTCATGCCGGGGTTCCATGGTATGAATGTAGTTTGAACAGTGATACGATAATTCATAATGCTACCGGTGGCAACGTTCAAAATGCCACCTTGAAATATTTCATCGGGGACAGGACACGAACAAGTGGCCAGCATTCCCCTGATGGCCTATTCGATTCCAATTTCAGAAATCGAAGAGGCAGTAGAGCAGGGCTACTTTTCCATGAAAATCAAGATCGGCCAGCCCGGTACCCAGCAGGAGATGCTGGAAAAAGACATGGCCCGATTGAGCGCGATACACGATGCCATTGGCCATGAAGACATGGGGTCAGTGTAAAGGGACAGAGTAAAAAGAACCATCCCCGTAGCTGAGCTTTCTCTACGCCTTTTTACTCTGTCCCTTTACTCTGACCCCGGTTTTCCGACTAATTTGCACAAATGTAATAACATAAGTAAAATTAATTATTATAAATGTTATAACTAATTGGATCGATATTGTGGAAATCAAACTACGTAAAGTCGGAAATTCTGTTGCCATGATTGTGCCCAAGAGCGTGCGGGAAAACATGGGTGTTTCGGAAGGCAGCTATGTTTATCTCACCGAAACGCCGGATGGATACAAAATCAGCCCCTATGACCCCGAATTCAGCCGACAAATGGACCTGGCGCGCAAGCTTCAGAAGAAGCATCGTGACGCTTTGCATGAACTCGCCAAATGAAGAAGATTGTCTGGGTACTGGATGAGGTAGTACTGGCCGTACATGACGAGCAACTGGCAGAGCACGGGGGTTTGTCGGGAGTCAGAGATCGTGGTGCAGTAGAGTCAGCTCTGGCACGTCCGCGCAACCTGGCGGTTTATGAGGCATGTGATGACTTGGCAAGACTAGCGGCGGCTTATGCATACGGAATAGCCAGAAACCATGGATTTGCAGACGGCAATAAACGCACCGCACTGGTGACTGCGGACTTATTCCTGATGCTGAACGGGTATGAGCTTGTCTCGTCGCCGGCGGACAACGTGTTGGCGATACTGGGGCTTGCCGACGGAGCACTCTCAGAAGAGGAACTGACGCGCTGGATCAGAAAGAACATCAAGCGTATTTAGAGTTGAAGACAGGGGGTCGGATAAAAGAATTGGGGCCGGATACACATTTGAAGCGTATAAGGCCCCAGCCGATCTAGCACCTAAGTATTGTAGGCAGCATTAAGAATGTGTATCCGGCCCCAATTCTTCAATTCTTTTATCAGACCCCGGTTTTTATTCGGACTCAATCTCGGCCAACAATTCATCGAGAACGGCGATCAGGCCTTCGCGGTCATACGCATAGGGCTGGTCGTAGTTGAGTTGAACCACGCGGCGCATGGCGGCCTTGATTGTCCTTTGCGCCTGACCCTTGTCGGGTGTGACCATGTAGCGGCGCTTCGGGTTTTCGACGGTCAACAATTCATACACGGCTTCGGCGACTTCGTCGGGCTCTTTCATGGAAGAGTTCTGTGCGACAGCCCTCTCGTTTCGCTGCCGTTGCCTGGCGGTCAATTCGATTTCGCCTTTTTCAGCCATTGCGAGGGCCCTGGCGGCCCGGTTAGCGCGGATTTCTGACTTGAAACCACCCGGTTCGACGATGCTGACGTGAACCCCGTTTCCCTCGATTTCGCGTGCCAGCGAGTCGGTGTACGCCTCGACCGCAAACTTGCTCATGCTGTAGATGCCTGAAGTTCCCGTAAAGCCGGAGATGGAACCGATGGTTGTGGTGCGCCCGTCACTTTCGTCCAGCAGGGGCAAAAATGCCTTGTTGATTCGGTACGGGCCGTAGACGTTGACGTCGAATACGAAGTCCATGTCTGATTCAGGACCTGTCGTGAGGGGTGAAATCCCGCCGACCCCGGCGTTGTTCACCACGCCATAGAGACCCCGTCCCTGGGCTTTGACAAACTCAACGGCCGCGTCGATTTCTTCCTGTACCGTAACGTCCAGCTTCACTGAACTGACATTGTCCATCGCGTCGAGACGTTCCAGGTCGGCGTCTTTCCTGGCGCCCGCGTAGACGTAAAAGCCGCTGGATGAGAGTTTCTCGGTGATCTTGAGTCCGATGCCTGAACTGGCGCCGGTGACCAAAACGGCCTTTTGTATGCTGTCATCTCCGGCACACACGGTCGCCGTTGAAAAGAGGGTGGCGGAAAAAACGATAAAAAGGCAGAGCTTAAGGGTTTGTATCATCTTGGTGACTCCTCTCTGATTCAGGGTATCCATATGGTGGCACTAATGATCATGCGGGTGTAATCAAAACCGGGGTCAGAGTGGCTTGGCTACTCTGACCATGGAAATTCAAAGCCCAGTATTCAAGCTGGACGCCTGGCTGGTTCAAAGTCGAAATAGTTGGCCTGCGTCATGGCTATTTTCCTGCCATGGAGATACTATTTAACACGCTAATGCCAGCGGTGGCACCATTATGTTGCTGTATGTTCACCAAAGGCAAATATTGTAAGAGATTTCAGGCGTTCGGCCGGGAAAACAGATCATGAAGAGAAGACAGTTCATCAGTTCGGCCATGGCAGGGGCCACCCTGGCGGCAATGCCAGGCCTGGTTTCGGCCAAGGCAGACCCGTTCAAGGGCGAGATGCTGCGCACGGGCCATATCGGCACCGGCCGCCAGGGCCAGAAACACATCAGGCTGGCCTCTGGATTGCCCGGCTATGACATCCGGACCCTGTGTGACGTCCTGCCGTTCCACCTGGAAGAAGCCAGGGCCCTGGTTGGGCCGGATACGCAGGCGGTCAGCGATTACCGCTACATGCTGGACGACCCGGACATCGACGCGGTTATCATCGCCACGCCGTTCCATCTGCATGCGCAGCCCATGCTTGATGCGCTAGACGCCGGCAAGCACGTGTACTGCGAAAAGACCCTGGTCAAAGGTCATGACCAGATTGCCCAGGTCGGCCTGGCCGTGGCCAATACAGACCGCATCATCCAGGCGGGCTACCAGCACCGCTAC
>JAZBOH010000071.1:0-4509 GCA_036351055.1 Lysobacterales bacterium | reverse complement strand
GAAACCGGTCCACCGCCGAGTCCTGTTCGCGATGAGCGTGCTGGGCAACGACTGGAACAAGGCCTACAAAAAATCGGCCCGCGTCGTCGGTGACGTAATCGGTAAGTACCACCCGCACGGCGATACCGCGGTCTACGACACCATCGTGCGCATGGCCCAGCCGTTCGCGATGCGCTACATGCTGGTCGACGGGCAGGGCAACTTCGGCTCGGTCGACGGCGACGCGCCGGCCGCCATGCGCTACACCGAGGTGCGCATGGCGCGGCTGGCCCACGAACTGCTTTCCGACCTGGATAAGGAAACCGTCGATTTCACTCCGAACTACGATGAGAGCGAATTCGAACCACAGGTGATGCCGACCCGGGTGCCGAACCTGCTGGTCAACGGCTCCGCCGGTATCGCGGTGGGCATGGCAACCAATATCCCGCCGCACAACCTGGTTGAAGTGATCAACGCCACGCTGGCGATAATCGAACAGCCCGCGCTGACGATCGAAGAAATCATGCAACACCTGCCGGGCCCGGACTTTCCGACGGCCGGCCTGATCAATGGGGCCCTGGGCATCCACGAAGCCTATGAAACGGGCCGGGGCCGGGTTTATATCCGCGCGCGCTCCCATATCGAGACCAACGAATCCAACGGCAAACAGGCCATCATCGTTTCCGAGTTGCCCTACCAGGTGAACAAGGCCAGGCTGCTCGAGAAAATCGCTGAACTGGTCAAGGAAAAGAAGCTGGAAGGCATCACCGAGTTGCGCGACGAGTCCGACAAGGACGGCATGCGCGTGGTCATCGAGTTACGTCGCGGCGAAGTACCCGAGGTCGTGCTGAACAACCTGTACAAGCAGACCTCCATGCAGAGCGTGTTTGGCATCAACATGGTGGCGCTGGTACAAGGCCAGCCAAAGTTGCTGAACCTGCGCCAGGTGCTCGATGCCTTTATCGGACACAGGCGCGAAGTGGTGACCCGTCGAACCATGTTCGACCTGCGCAAGGCCCGCGACCGGGCTCATGTGCTGGAAGGCCTGACCGTGGCGCTGGCCAACCTCGACGAAGTGATCGAGATGGTCAAATCGTCGCCGACGCCTGCCGAGGCCAAGGAACGCCTGCTGGCCAGGCTCTGGGATCCGGGCCTGGTGCGGGCCATGCTCGGCCAGGGGGGCGCTGAAACGTCGCGCCCTGAGGACCTGGAGGACCAGTTCGGGCTGCAGGAAAACGGCTACCAGCTGTCTCCCGTCCAGGCCCAGGAAATCCTCAATATGCGTCTGCACCGCCTGACCGGGCTGGAGCAGGACAAGTTGACCAGGGAATACGAGGAAATCCTGGAACGCGTGAAGGAATTGCTGGCGATCCTCTCGAACCCGGACCGCCTGATGGAAGTGATCCGTGAAGAACTGGTGGCGATCCGCGACCAGTATGGTGACGAGCGCCGCACGGAAATTCTCGAACAGAGGCTCGACCTCAGCCTGGAAGACCTGATCACCGAGGAAAACGTGGTGGTCACGCTGTCCCACGCCGGTTACGCCAAGTCGCAGCAACTGGATCGCTACCAGGCCCAGCGCCGCGGCGGCACCGGTAAATCCGCGACCAAGACCAAGGACGAGGATTTTATCGAGCAGTTGTTCGTGGCCAATACACACGACACGCTGCTGTGCTTCACCAGCCGCGGCAAGATCCACTGGCTGAAGGTCTACCAGCTCCCCCAGGCAAGCCATGTCAGCCGCGGCAAGCCCATCGTCAACCTGTTGCCGCTGGAAAAAGATGAGCGGGTCAACGCGGTTCTGCCGGTGCGCGAATACCCCGAGGACCTGTTTGTATTCTTCGCCACGCGCAAGGGCATCGTGAAAAAGACGCCGCTGTCGGATTATTCACGGCCCCGCGCCAACGGCATCTGGGCCATCGACCTGCCCGAAGACGATGAACTGGTCAACGTGGCGCTGACCGATGGCAAACAGGACATCATGCTGTTCTCAAGTTCGGGCAAGTGTATCCGGTTCGCGGAGAGCGACGTTCGGCCCATGGGACGGGTGGCGCGCGGCGTGATTGGTATCCGGGTTCCCGAGGGACAGCAAGTTGTATCGATGCTGGAAATTGGTGAAGGCGACATCCTCACCGTTACCGAGAACGGTTTCGGCAAGCGCACCATGGTAGGTGACTACCCGCGCCAGGGCCGAGGCGGCCAGGGCGTAATCGGCATCCAGACCTCGGACCGGAACGGCGCGCTGATCTCGGCCATCCAGGTGAACAGCGATGATGACATCATGCTGATTTCGGACGGCGGCACACTGGTGCGGACCGCTGTGGACGAAGTGTCGACCCTGGGCCGCAATACCCAGGGTGTGACCCTGATCCGCCTGCGCAAGGATGAAAAACTGGTTGGTATCGAACGTATCCAGCCGGAAGAGGCGGCCGAAGAACTTTTGGAAGACGTCAAGTAAAAACCGGGGTCAGGTTCGCAGAACCTGACCCCATTCTTTTGCGGCCGACCTTATAGCTTGCGGCTTACGACAAAAGCACCACGCAATTCGCCTTCACTGAAGCCTGTCGCCTTGTCTTCGGGATAGAGCTCCGCCAGTTTTTCAGTGACCGCCGGATCGATGTTCTTGCCGTGGCAGGCCAGGCATACGCCGCCGGTTGGAATCGCCTTCATGAAGCGGTATTCCTCTTGTCCGTCGACTTCCACGGTTTCCTGCCAGGTCAGGCTGCCGGCATCCTCGCCCTCCTCAACACGTTCCTCGAAGGTTTTCAGCACATTGGCCTGCCATTCGTTTGCTGCGTTGTCCGGGTTGCGGTTTTTCAGGCTGAGGCGGGATACCTCGACACCCTGTTCCAGCGAGACCGCCGCGGCGATGTCCGGCGCCCGGGTATTGCAGACCTCGATTGCGGCCAACGGGCCGCCCGACTGCATGGCGCCTACCAGTTCCGCCTTGAGGGCCGTGCCAAAACCGGCCGTGGCGGCCATGGCTTTTTCCCTTTCCGTGGGTCCGTCTGCCGGCGCGCTGGCCGCGGCGGCGAGGAAGCAGAGGGCTGTGATGTACCTGTTCATATGGATGTCCCGTTCAGTCGTCAAGCACGATGGTGGAATGCAGGTGACGGCGGCCGGTCAGCGAGTTGGTGACCAGGCAGACCTGCTCGGATTTGTGCAGCAGGCGCTCGGCTTTTTTCTCGTTGCTGCCGGCCGGCACGTGCAGCACGACCTTGATATGGTAGTCCGTGAACTGCGTCACCTTGTCGACCCGGTCCAGCACGCCGTCAACTTCGCAGCTGAGCGAGTTCCATTCGAATTTCGAAGCGCGTGCAATCGCGCGGAAAGTCAGGATGAAACAGTCCGCCACGGCCGCGACGAGAAAGGTTTCAGGTGACCACAGGTCGCCCGGGCCGCCGAACTCGGCCGGCGCCAGAGAGGGCAGGGTTTCCAGCCCCGGGCTGCTGACGTCGATAATGCCTTCACAGGCTGCGTCCGCACTGACGATGTAGTGATGTGGATAGTCTTGCATTGATAGTCCCCCAGGAAATAATTCTGCTAAAGGTTTGCGAGAACGTGTTCTGCGCTGCTGACTTTGAACTCGGCAGGTTTTTCGACAAAAAGCCGGGATACGACGCCATCGTCAGCGACCAGCGCAAAACGTTGCGAGCGCATGCCCATGAAAAAGCCCGTGGCGTCCAGTTCCAGGCCCAGGGCCCGGGTGAACTCCGCGTTACCGTCGGCCAGCATCAGGATGCCATCAGCGCCGGCCTGCCTGCTCCAGGCGTCCATTACGTAGCTGTCGTTGACCGCCATGCAGGCCACGGTATCGACACCGGCATCACGGAAATCTTGCAACAGATCGATGTAACCGGGCAGGTGACGAATTGAGCAGGTCGGTGTGAATGCGCCGGGAACGGCGAACAGCACGACTTTCTTGCCGCGGAAAATCTCGGTGGAGCTGACGGGGGTCGGCCCTTCGTCCGACATCGTCACTAAAGTCGCTTCAGGTATTGCTTCTCCGCTTTGTATCGCCATGCTGTTTTTCCCGTTCGATGTTTCCGACAACATGGTACCCCATGCAGATTAATACAAGGTTGTCGAAGGGGAAATTCAGGCGGCGATGGCTTCGGAGATCGCTGTCAGCAGGAGGTTGGCGTTGACGGGCTTGGTCACGTACTCACGGGCTCCCTGGCGCAGCCCCCAGGTACGGTCGGCCTCGCTGTCACGGCTGGTAACGAAGATGACGGGGATGTTGCTGGTGGACCGGGTTTTACCCAGCTTGCGGGTCGTCGTGTAGCCACTCATTCCGGGCATCACGATATCCATCAGGATGACTGCAGGACGTTCCTGCCTGGCGGCCTCGAGCGCTTTTTCACCGGAGTCCACGGTGACGGCGCAGTGCCCGCCCTGTTCGACCATTTTGCGCAGGTAATAAAGCTGGGAATGAGAATCGTCGACTATGAGAACTTTTGACATACTTGCCCCCGCATCCTGCGGCCTGTTCATCCATGTTGTCGTCATTATGCCCTAAAAATATGATTT
>JAZBOH010000070.1:0-16090 GCA_036351055.1 Lysobacterales bacterium | reverse complement strand
GATGCAGGGTATCGAGTTCCTTGACCAGGTCAGCAGGGGCGAGGTAAAGGTCGACGGCGAAGAGATCATCGTGGTTGGCGGTGGCAATACGGCTATCGATGCCGCGCGCTCCGCTTTCCGTCTCGGCGCCGAAAGTGTGCGCATTATCTACCGGCGTACGCGTGACGAAATGCCTGCCATCACCGAGGAGGTAGACGATGCCATCGACGAGGGTATCCTGCTCGACCTGCTGACCGCACCGCTGAGAATTTCCCGTGACGATGGCAAACGCCGCCTGGCCTGCCAGCGCATGGAACTGGGTGCACCCGACGATAGCGGCAGGCGCCGCCCGGTGGCCGTGGAAGGTTCCGAGTTTGAACTGCCCTGTGACCGGGTGATCCTCGCGATCGGCCAGGCGGCGGACCTGTCCCTGCTGCCCGAGGACGCAAAACTTTCGCGCGAAGGACCCATCGAAAACGGCGACGGCGTCCCGGTCTATCCCGCCGGCGACCTGCTGACCAACGAGGGCACGGTGACGGGCGCCATCGGCTGCGGGCGCGACATGGCCCTGATGCTGCATGAACGTTTCAGCGGAGAACGCCTGTACAAGGAAAAACCGGCCGAAGAATCCGTGGTCCGGTCCGACGGCATCCGCATGCACCACTTCGCCCTGCACCGGCCGCACGCCGAGCAGGTCTTGCCGGCTGGGCAGCGGCAGTCTTTCGAAGAGGTGCACCAGGGGCTGGACGGTATCGAGGAAGCCAAGCGCTGCCTCAGTTGCGGAGTATGCAACGCCTGCGACCGTTGCGTGACCTACTGCCCGGACGGTGTTCTGAAACGTGAAGGCGACCGGGTCGTATTCGATTATGACTACTGCAAGGGCTGCGGCGTTTGCGTCAGTGAATGTTCCCGCGCCGTCATCTACATGAAAGCCGGGTAGGGGAGAGAAAACAGCATGAGTATGCAACTCGTAACAGGCAACCACGCCGCCGGCCACGCCATGGGCTTGGCGGGCGAAGCCAATCGTGACGCCCGCGGCGCCGTCTGTGGCATTTACCCGATTACGCCACAAACCGAGATCGTCGAATACATCGCCAGGTTTCCCTTCACCAAGGGCAGTGTGGTACCGGTGGAAAGCGAACACAGCGCCATGGGTGTGTGCCTCGGCGCTTCCATGAACGGTGCGCGTTCGTTCACGGCCAGTTCCTCTAACGGCCTGGCCTATATGGCGGAAAACGTCATGGTAGCTGCCTTCTACCGCCTTCCTATCGTGATGGCGGTGGTTAACCGGACACTGGGGCCGCCCTGGAATATCTGGGCGGACCAGGGCGACTCCCTGATGTTTCGGGATTTTGCCTGGGTGCAACTCTACTGTGACACCAGCCAGGAAGTAGCCGACACCACCTTGCTGGCCTTCCGGATCGCTGAGGACCCGCGCATCCTGTTGCCGGTCATGGTGTGCATGGACGGCTTCATCATTTCGCATACTTCGATGGAAGTCGAACTGGCAGAGCAGGAACAGGTCGACCGCTTCCTGCCGCCTTGCGATGTGCCGCACCGCATGGATTCATCCCACCCGGTGACGATGGGTGGTATGACCTTCCCGAACGAAACACTGGCGCACCGGCTGGAAATGTACCAGGCGATGAAACGTGTACCCGAAGTACTCGAGGAGCACAGGGTTCGGTTCAGGCAGGAGTTCGGCCGCGAGGTGGCCGGTGCCGTTTCCGCCTACCAGGTGGAAGACGCGGAAACCCTGTTCATCACTTCGAGCTCCATTTCCACCACGATGAAAGACGTCATCGACAAGCGTCGCGAACGGGGTGAGAAAGTGGGCATGGTCCGGATCAAGATGTTCAGGCCCTTCCCGGTGGAGCAGGTTCGTGAACTGTGCGCCGGCGCGAAGAAAGTCGGTGTGCTCGACCGCAACTGCGCGGCCGACCGTGGCGGCATTTTCTGGCAGGAAGTCTGCGCGGCGCTGCAGGGTCCCGGGCATCCCATGGTCCAGGGTTACCTGACCGGTGTGGGCGGCAGCGACGTCCTTCCGAAAACCGTGCACGAGGTCGTCGATGACTTGCTGGAACGTACCGAGGCCGGGGAACCGGTCTGGAAGGGGATACAACAATGAACGAACAGATTCCCGTATCTTTCGACCCGGATTGCCTGCTGCGGCCCGGAAATACAAACTGCGGCGGATGCGGCATGAGCAATGGTCTGACCATGCTCGGACGCGCCTTGCACGGCGAGTTGTATTCCATGGTCATCCCGGCTTGCTGCGGCATCGTCACGGCGGGCGCCTACCCGACCACCAGTTATAACGTACCGGTGCTGGCCTCCACCTTTGCGTCTTCTCCAGCCTTTGCGAGTGGTGTAACCGCTGTCAACGGGCTCAACCCGGAAGCGGATGGCCGCAAACGCCACGTCATCTGCTGGGCGGGTGACGGTGGCACCTACGACATCGGTATGGCCACGCTTTCAGCCGCGGCTGAGCGCAATGAAGACCTGATTTATATCTGTTACGACAACGAGATCTACGGCAATACCGGCGGTCAGCGCAGTTCAGCTACCCCCTTGACCGCGCGCACGGCCACGACGCCCCGCGGCAAGGGCGAGGGTAAAAAAAACATCATCAAGATCCTGGCCGCGCACCAGATTCCCTATGCCGCGACCTTGTCCATCGCACACCCGGAGGATTTCCAGCGGAAGATCAAGAAAGCGCTGAAAACTAAAGGTTTCAAGTTTTTCCTGATGCATTCACCGTGCCCGACCGGCTGGAAAACGGAACCCGCCGAAACGATCGAGTTGGTCAGCCTGGCGGTACGCAGTGGAATTTTCCCATTGTACGAGGTGTTTGACGGGGTCAATTACCGGATCAACGCGGAACCGGATGGCACCGACCCCGCCGAGTATTTCATGAAACAGAGGCGTTTCCGTGGCCCCGAGATGGATATAGACAGCGTCAAACGCTGGGTCGAAAAACGGATGCTTCGCCTGAAACGGCTGGAGAGCGTCAGCCAGTTTGAATAAGGGCAGATCAGCGGCTGTTCTTGAGATCGAGGTCCTTGCCACCGTACACGGTGCATTTTTGCGGGTCGATTTCTGCGAGCTTTTGCCGTAGATCTTCGTCTGCCAGCGCGTAGACCGACATGTCTTCACTGGCTGCGCCGATGACGTCCTGGCGGCATTTTTTAAGGTCGGCGCTGTTCCACCCGTTGTCCGGGCAGGCTGTTTCGGCCCTGGCCTGCAACGCGGCCCTGGCCTTTTGCCAGTTGACCTCGTTGCTCCTCAGTTGCTTCCGCAGTGCCGTCTTCTTTGCTTCGCACTGACTGGCGACGCAGGGCGCGTCGGTCGGGCCCTCTATGGAATAGGCCAGGTTGACATAGAACTCCTGCGACCGGTTTACATCGCCCGCGGCATTCGGGGTGGATTTCATTTGCAGGTTGACGCGCGATTTCTTCTCGGCCTCGATGTAGCCCGCCGGCAGGTGGTTTTCGAGTACCTTGTGGGTCCAGGGATCCATGCGTTCAATGCACATCGACCAGAAAACCGGCCCAGGGCACTGGTTGCGAATAACGACATCGTACTCCTGGTGGCGGTCTGTGACCTGGATGATCGGTCTGACCATTTCTCTCATGCAGGAGAAGTCCACTTCGGCCGAATCGGCTTGCAGGGAAGGGTTTCCTATAAGTAGTGATAGAAACAGGGTATAGCCAGCTGTTTTGTAACTAATTTTCATAGCAGGACTCCTCCAGTGCCCTACTATATCAAAGCTGGGGCAAAGGATGAACTGCCGGGTAGAAATTCTTACGCCGCGGTGAGGGTGCTCACGGCCTTTGCGACATCTCCCAGGTGCTTCACCACGTGGTCCGCGCCCAGGGAACGGGCCGGCACGCTGATGTAACCGTCCGGCACCAGGATGATCGGCACGCCGGCAGACCGCGCGGCGCCGACGTCAGCGCCGGAGTCACCCACCATCACGGCATCTTCAGGTGATACCCCCAATTCAGCGAGGCAGGTCTGCAGGGGCAGGGGGTTCGGCTTTCTGCGCGGCGTGCTGTCCCCGCCGATAATGCTGCCAAAAAAGCACGTAATGCCTAATGCGGCCACGATCTGCCGGGTCACCGCGATCGGCTTGTTGGTGCACAGACCCTGTCGAACCCCGGCGTTCCTGAAGAACTCAAGGGCAGTCAGCGCGTGGGGCATCAGGTGCGTATTGGCGGTGGCGCAGGCGCTGTAAATTTCCATGAAACGCGGGACCAGCGCATCGCGTGCCGCGTCCTCGAGCGGCGCCCCCGATGCCCGGAACCCCCTGTCGATCAGCTTGGGTACACCGCCACCGATCATGTTTCTGACCGCGGCCAGTTCATGACCAGCCCGGCCGTTTTCTTCAAGCAAGGCATTGAGCGCGGTGGCCAGGTCGGGGGCTGACTCGGCCAGTGTGCCGTCCAGGTCCCAGACGATGGCCGCCGGCAACACGCCAGCGGCCGCGCGCGCGTCAGTCGGCGACATTCAGCGCTTCCTTCCAGCCCGGGTAAATCGCGTTGGCATCTGCCGGGAAGCTTTCGAAGGCGCGTGCAAATTCGCGGTTGTCCTGGGCAAAGGCCAGTGGGTCGGCACCCGTGCGCCAGCACTCTTCCGCCTGGCGCAGTGATGTCGCACCGGCCGCCGGGCCGTCGATATGGCCGTAACTGCCGCCACCGGCTGTCAGCACGAGGTTGGAATGTCCGAGGTTGGCAAAGAAACCGGGCAGGCGCAGGGCGTTCATTCCGCCGGAAACGATTGGCGTTGTCGGCCGCATGCCGGCCCACTCCTGGTGGAAGTAAGGACCGTCCGCGCTGTCGCGCTCGATCATGTAGGCAATATTGGTATCGTCCTTTTCGCCCTCCATCTTGCCGTAACTCATGGTGCCCACGTGGATGCCGGAGGCACCCTGGCAACGGGCCATCTTGGCCAGTACAAAGGCCGTGTAACCCCGTTGCGTCTGCGGGGATGTCACGGCGCCATGACCCGCGCGGTGGTAGTGCAGGTACTGGTTGGGGAAGGTTCGGCGGGCCGTGGTGATAGCTGCTGGTCCGGCGACGTAACCATCAACCAGGAACGCGACGTGGTCGGCGTTCTCGGCAAAGGTCTCGAGGATGAATTCGCCGCGGGCGACCATTTCATGGTGGTCATCAGCCGTGATATTGGCTGAAAACAGCTTTGGCATCCCGGTATCGTCCTGTGCCCGGCGCATGGCGTCGGCGACCGCAGTGATGGTTTGCTTGAGCGGTGCAAAGACCTGGTTGCCCTGGGGTTCGTCGTTCTTGATGAAATCTCCGCCCAGCCAGAAGTCGTAGGCCGCATTGGCGAAAGGCTGTGGCCGTAGGCCCAGTTTAGGCTTGATGATGGTGCCAACGATGAAGCCGCCGTCAACAACCGGGCGTCCCAGCACGCGCCACATGCTCGAAATGTCGGTTGAGGGCCCGTCGTACAGACGCAGGTACTCCGGCGGGAACCAGAAGTCATGCATCTTGGCGTATTCCACGTCACCCATGCCCTGGTTGTTGCCGATGGTCAGGGTCAGAAAGGACGCCAGCATGGCGCGGCCGTCGATCATGTTGCGGTCAAACAGGTCAACGGGGTAGGCGATTTTCATCAATTCCTTCGCCTCGTCGACCTCGTAGACCAGCGCGTCCACGCCGCGGGTAAAGTCGTCGGTGGTCGATACCGAGACGTTGGTGCCGGTGGAAGATTCGGCCGCGAAGTGGGCCGCTGTTTCCAAGTAGCCATAGCCGGCCTTGGGTTTCATGATGTAGGCGCAGAGGACATGCTTGCCCCCGGCGATCAGGTCTTCTTCACGCAGACTCAGGTCGGCGTATCGGTTCGATTGGTCCATAATGCTCTCCTAGGTAGTTCAGACTGATTTGTGTGTGCTTTTGCGCGGTCCGCCGGCGCGGCGGCTGCGCTCCATGAGTTGCAGGATCATGGGCGTCAGGATCAACTGCATTGCCAGTGGCTGCTTGCTCCCGGGGATCACGATTGAATTGGCCCGGGACATGAAACTGCCGTGGATCATCGAGGTCAGGTAGGGAAAATCGATGCCACGCGGATTGGCGAAGCGGATCACGACCATGGATTCGTCTGGCGTCGGTATCCACCGTGCACAAAACGGGTTCGAGGTGTCCACGGTAGGCACCCGCTGGAAATTGATATCCGTCTCGGAAAACTGCGGGGTTATGTAGTCCAGGTAATCCGGCATGCGGCGCAGGATGGTGTCCTTGATAGCGTCATGCGAATAACCGCGATCCATATTGTCCCGGAAAATTTTCTGAATCCATTCCAGGTTGACCACCGGGACCACGCCGATCTTCAGGTCGCAGTGCTGGGCGATATTGACTTCCTCCGTTACCACGGCACCATGGAGTCCCTCGTAGAAAAGGACTTCGGTTCCTTCCGGGATTTCCTCCCAATCGGTGAATGTTCCTGGCGGGCTGCCGTAGCACTCCGCTTCACCGTCATCGTGCACATAGTGCCGTGTGCGGCCGGTTCCATCCTGTCCGAATTGCCGGACAACCGCTTCCAGGTCCTCCAGGCGGTTGGCGGCTGGTCCAAAGTGACTGAAGTGTTCGTTGCCTTTTTCAGCTTCTTCGGCCATGACCCGTTTCATATCGGTCCTGTCGTACCTGTGGAACGCATCGCCCTCGATAAACGCGGCGGTGATTTTTTCTCGGCGAAAGATTCGTTCAAAGGTCCTTTTGACCGACGTCGTGCCAGCGCCTGACGAACCGGTAACCGAAATGATGGGGTGTTTGATCGACATGGATGACCTCTCCTCAGCTGCGCCGGAACAATCCACGTTCGCCGAACAACTGCGAACGTTCATGCGCCGGGTGGACTTCCTCGTAATAGTGGTTGATCAGTTTGACCTCGTTCCGGGACCCGAAAATCAGCGGCGCGCGCTGGTGGATGCCGGTGGGCTCGATGTCGAGAATCCGTTGCTCGCCGGTCGAGGCGGCACCGCCGGCCTGTTCGACCAGGAACGCGATCGGGTTGCATTCGTAGGCCAGGCGCAGGCGGCCCGTGGCATAGGCCGGTCGGCGATCGCCGGGGTACAGGAAGATACCGCCGCGCACCATGATTCGGTGGCACTCGGCCACCAGCGAGGCGATCCAGCGCGTGTTGTAGTTCTTTCCGTGCGGTCCTTCTTCGCCGCTGAAACAGTCATCGATGTAAGCCTTGATATGGCCATCCCAACGGCGGAAGTTGGACGTGTTGATCGCAAATTCACAGGTGTCTTCGGGGATTCTGATGTTCGGGGAGGTCAGGCAGAATTCGTCGGTATCGGGGTTGAGCGTAAAAATATGGGTGCCTTTGCCCAGGGTCAGCACCAGCGCGACCTGGGGGCCGTAAATGACGTAACCAGCCGCAAGTTGGTGAATGCCTTTTTGCAGGAAGCAGTCACTCTCGAGTTCACCCTTGTCGCAGCTCATCGGCATCACGGAAAAAATCGTACCCACCGAAACGTTGGTGTCGATGTTCGAAGAGCCGTCGAGTGGGTCTATCGCGACGTAGAGCGGTGCCCCTTCATTGATCGGGACCGGTAACTCCAACTCTTCGGATGCCAGGTAGGCGACGGGTGCGTCGTTCAGTTCGTCAATGACGATCTCGTTGGCGCGGAGGTCCAGTTCCACCTGGAAGTCACCGTCGGCGTTCTGGCTTTCGGTTTGTCCCAGGCTGCCTGCAAGGGGCCCCAGTGCGATGATCTCGGAGATGGCGCAACAGGAATCGGCGACTTTCCTGACCGTGGCGGCCACGGCCTTCTGCATGGCGTCTTCACCGCTGTATTCAGCCAGGAAGCTGCTCAAGGTTTGATGTTCTGTCATGGTCCCAACCCTCGCGCTGTGGTTTAGCCCGTCGGGTCCCGACATCGGGTCCGGAAGAAATGCGGGCTGTCAGCGCAGGACCGAGTCTAGACCGCGGGCGGTGCCGCGGTAATATCCAATGGGAGGGGGGTATTGACACATTCGGGTGGGAAAAAACCTACCCCTGGGAACGGTTCAGGACCGCAGGTACATCGCGATGGCCTGGCCGCGGCTGTTCACGCCGAGCTTCTGAAACAGGTTGCGCACGTGAAACTTGACTGTGTTCAGCGACACATCCCGGTCTCGTGCAATCTGCTTGTTGGTGCGGCCCGCCGCGAGGTCAGAGAGTACTTCGAGTTCGCGGCGGGTGAGCGTGGTCAGGGGGTTGTCATAGATGGTCCGGACGTCGATGTAGGGGAACACCATGCGCCCGGCAGCGACCGCGGCGATGGTCTCCAGCAGGACTTCCGGCTGTTCGCTCTTGGAAACGAAGGCGGCTCCGCCATGCCGCATGACCTGCGAGGGAACGATGCTGCTCGCGTCACCGGTGTAGACGATGATGCGCGGCGCCCGGTCCATGCTGTTCAGTTGGTCGAGAATATAGCGGCCGTCGCAGGGCCCGATGACCCAACCAATCACGCCGACGTCAACGGGGTCGCAGTCGACCTTGCTGAGAAACTCCTCACAACTCGCGGTCACGTGCACCAGGTTGAAGCGCGGATCCTCCGACAGGATCTGTTTCAGCGCGGCCTGGATCAGCGGATTCTTGTCCGCCAGAGCCACCCTGATGGGTCTGTTTGCACTAGACGTCATATTTTCACTGCGTATGCCTTCTGGGCCGCCGGAAGTCGATGCAGGGCAGGGACCGCCTGGGTACGTGTTCAAATCACCCGCGTTTCATGATACGCCCTTTCTGGCGTTCCCAGTCCCGGTCTTTTTCTGTTTTGCGCTTGTCGTGCTGGCGTTTTCCCCGCGCCATGCCGATCTCGACCTTTACCCTTCCCTTGGACCAGTACATGGCCGTCGGGATCACCGTATAGCCTTGCCGGTCCACCGCGCCGGCCAGGCGATCGATTTCCCTGCGGTGCAGCAACAATTTACGGGTCCGAACGGGATCCGGTGTGATATGTGTCGAGACGGTTTGCAGGGGGTTGATCTGGCAGCCGAACAGGAACGCCTCGTTATCCTTGAGCAGGATATAACTGTCCGCGAACTGGACCCGGCCGGCACGCAGCGCCTTGACCTCCCAGCCTTCGAGCGCGACGCCCGCCTCCAGGCGGTCCTCGATATGGTATTCAAACCGGGCGCGCTTGTTGAGCGCGATGGTTCTTGATGGTGTTTTGTTTTGCTTTTTCATGCTTGGGTCGTATTCTACTCACAAATGCAAATCGCGACATGCGCGCGCTGAATCTGATCAGGATTCCGCGCCGGCTGGAACAAGCGGGGTTGAGTCATGGGAATGAAAGTAACTGATCGAGGCCTGATCAGGGCGGGCGCATACATCGATGGCGCGTGGGTGGCCGCGGATGGAGGCGAAACGCTGAATGTCACGAACCCGGCCACCGGTGAGGTCATCGCACAGGTTGCAAGTTGCGGCAGGGACGAGACGCGGCGGGCTATCGCGGCGGCACGCGCAGCCCAGGTCGACTGGCGCCGGAAGCCCGTCAAGGAAAGGTCCGCGATACTGCGGCGCTGGTTCGACTTGATGATGGCAAACCAGGAAGACCTGGCGCAGATACTGACCGCGGAGCAAGGCAAACCGCTGACCGAGGCCCGTGGTGAGATCGCCTATGGCGCCAGTTACATCGAGTGGTTTGCTGAAGAGGGGAAACGGGTCTACGGCGATACCATTCCCCAGCCCGCCAACGACAAGCGCCTGGTCTGCATCAAGCAGCCGGTCGGGGTGGTCGCCTGCATTACACCCTGGAATTTCCCGAACGCCATGCTGACCCGAAAAATTGCGCCAGCCCTGGCGGCGGGTTGCACGGTCGTGTGCAAACCTGCGAACGCAACGCCTCTGTCCGCCTATGCCTTCGCCGTGCTGGCTGAACGGGCCGGCGTGCCGGCTGGAGTGATCAACCTGGTGACCGGCCGGACTTCGGAAATCGGTCGCGAACTGACCTCCAACCCGGCGGTTCGGAAACTGACCTTCACCGGCTCCACCCAGGTGGGTAAACAACTGATGGCGGAATGTGCGGGCACGGTCAAGCGCACCTCGATGGAACTGGGTGGCAACGCACCCTTCATCGTGTTTGACGACGCGGACCTCGACGCGGCGATAGCGGGCCTGATGGCCAGTAAATACCGGAATTCGGGCCAGACATGCGTTTGCGCCAACCGGATTCTGGTGCAGGACAGTGTCTACGCAGCGTTCGCCGAGAAACTGGCGGTGGCCGTGAAGGGGCTGAAAGTGGGCGACGGAACCGGGCAGGATGTCACTATCGGGCCCCTGATCAACGAGGCCGCGGCGGATGACGTGATGGCTTTCGTCGACGATGCGGTGAGCAGGGGCGCGCAGGTTGTTGCCGGAGGCCGGCGTGCCGCCATGGGCGCCTGTTTCGTGGAGCCGACCATCCTCACGAATGTCAATGACCAGATGCGGGTATTCCGGGAAGAAATATTCGGGCCCATCGCCCCCTTGTTCCGGTTCACCGATGAAGAAGAGGCCATCAGCATGGCGAACGACACCGAATTCGGCCTGGCCTGCTATTTCTATTCACGTGACATCGGCCGCATCTGGCGGGTGGCGGAAGGCCTGGAGTATGGAATCGTGGGCATCAACGAAGGCATCATCTCGAACGAAATGGCGCCCTTCGGCGGGGTCAAGGAGTCTGGCCAGGGTAGGGAAGGGTCGAAATACGGCCTGGATGACTACCTCGAGATCAAGTACATGTGCATGGGAGGGATCGATCGCTAGGCTCGATCGTGTCACTATCTGCATCATGGAAATCAGGCGAACAGCGCTCGTACTTCATCCGGCCATCGACATGTTCCGGCTGGTGCAGGATGTATCGGCATACCCGGACTTCCTGAAGTGGTGCACGCGCTCCGAGCTGCATGAACAGACCACAGACTATCAACTGGCGACATTGACGGTGAAGGTCGGCGGCGTGACGCAGACCTTCACGACCCGCAACCGCTTCGTGCCGGGCGAGTGCCTGGCGTTGTCCCTGGTTGACGGTCCCTTCAGGCGCCTGTCCGGCGAGTGGCAGTTCGAACAACTGGGCGTTGATGGCAGCAAGGTGACCCTGGTACTCGACTTCGATTTTTCCAGCGGCCTGCTTTCTTCCGCTTTTCGGCGCGGTTTTACCCATATCGCGGATCACCTGGTAGGCGAATTCTGTGACCGGGCGGATGATGTCTATGGCGCATGAATCCCGGCCGGGCATGATCGAAGTCGAGGTGGCCTACGCCTTGCCGGCGCGCCAGGTACTGCAGAAAATCCTGGTGCCCGAAGGCTGCACCCTGGAGGGCGCGATCGACCGTTCCGGTATCCGGGAGGAATATCCGGACATGCGCATTGATCTTTCCGCTGTGGGGATTTTTGGCCGGAAGACACCGCCCGGCCAGGAACTGCGAGAAGGCGACCGGGTTGAAATCTATCGCCCGCTGATTGCTGACCCGCGGGAAGCCCGGCGCCGGCGCGCCTTGCAAAAAGAAGACCCCGGAAGCGCTTAGCCGTCGATATCGGGCACGGTGCCCTGTGCCTGGTCCAGTACTTCCCTGTCGCGCTGGTACTCGCGGTCCTCGGCGTTACGTTCATTGATGGCCTCGATGTCCGGGTCGGCCCCCTGCAGAACCTCTTCCTCGACCGACCCGACTGCGGCATCCTGCGGGCTCTCGATCCGCTCCGTATTCGGCTTGACGAAAGACGCCACCTCGCCGTCCCCGCCACTGGTCGCCGCGAACGGGTCCTGCTGTCCATTGATGTCGGACAGGAGCCCGTTTTCGAAACGCAGCGTGACGGTACGCATGACGGGATCCGAACCGCGGCGGCTGAAGGTCTGTACGTAATCCCAGCGATCCGGGTTAAACGGGTCCTTGACGGAAGGGGTGCCCAGCACGAACAATACCTGCCGCTGGTTCATGCCGATGTACAGTTCATCCAGGTCTTCCTGCTCGATGGCGTTTCCTTGCTGGATGTTTTGCTTGTAAATCAGGTTACAACCTGTTGAAAAGGTTGCAATCAGCAACATGATAATTAAAAATCGAGTGGTCATTGACAATCCGGGGTGCGTTTAGCTGGGTGCGCAAAGCGTGAATGATACAATAAAGCACAACGGGTCCATAGTGGCAGACTGACAGAGCCTGGATAGAAACGTGAGAAGAAAAAGCCTGAAGAACGCCGGTCTCAAGATCACGCACCCGCGCCTGTGCATCCTGCGGATCTTGCAGAACAACCTGAACCGGCACCTGACGGCCGACGATATCTACCGCCTGTTGGCGGAATCCGGTGAGGAAATCGGACTGGCGACGGTCTACCGCGTACTCAACCAGTTTGAGTCCTCAGGACTCGTCGAAAAACACAACTTCGAGAGCGGCCAGGCTTATTACGAACTGGACGAAGGCGAGCACCACGATCACATGGTTTGCCTGGAGACCGGCAAGGTTATCGAGTTTATCAGCGAAGAGATCGAGGCAGCCCAGAGAAAAATAGCGGATGCCCACGGCTATGACATCGAAAACCACAGCCTGGTGATCTACGTCAGACCCAAGAAAAACTAGGGGCCAGGCACCGCTTCCTCAATGGCGCACCGCCTGGGTTGCGCCGAGCAGTTCGGCTGCATGCGCCCGGCTCTGCTCCGACAGGGCGCCACCCAGCATCCGGGCGACTTCGTCAATCCTGTTTTCCTTGTCCAGCAAACGTGTCTCGACGCTGCTCGTGGCCGTGCCCGGTTGTTTGCACACAAGGATTTGCTGGTCCGCAAAAACCGCGACCTGCGCGAGGTGGGTCACGCACAGGGCCTGGCCACCGGCAGAGAGGTTTTTCAACAGGGAACCGACCGCGCTTGCGGTCGCGCCGCCGATGCCCGCGTCCACCTCGTCGAATACCTGGGTGGCTGGCGCCGCGTGCTGCCGGGCGACGATCTTGACCGCCAGGCTGATCCGCGACAACTCTCCACCTGATGCCACCTTGCGCAAAGGACCGGGCTCCGTGCCGCGGTTGGCGCTGACGTTGAGCGCCAGCCGGTCATCGCCCCTGGCTGAAGGCGCCGCCTGGTCATCCAGGCGAACGGCAATTTCGAAGCGCCCGCCGGCCATGCCCAGGTCCTGCATCAGGTCCGTCACGTCCCTGGATATGCCATCTGCACGTTGCCGGCGGCAGGCGTGCAGAAGCAGGGCGGACCGGCGGTAGGCGCGCAGGGCGTTTTCCAGCTCCGCGTCGATTCCGGCCAGGCGTTTTTCCTGTGACGCGGTCTGTTCGATACGTTGCTGCAATTGCCGGTAGACGCTGTCGAGTTGTTCCGGTTCGACCCGGTGTTTGCGCGCGAGATCGTGCTGGGCGGCGAGTTTCTGTTCCAGTTCAGCAAGCCGTTCCGGGCTCAGGTCCATGCGCGACAACGCCGACTGGATGGATGCGCCGGCTTCGTCGCAGACAATCGCGGCTTCCTTGAGCAGGCTCGCGGCGGCGGCGATATCCTTGTCCAGGGACGCATGTTCCTCGAGTTCAGCCGCCGCCCGGTAAAATTTCGCCGAACTGCCCGAACGCTCGGAATGCACGGTTTGCAGGGCGGACTCGAGCATGGCCACGATTTCACCGCCATGCGCCAGCTTGCGGTGTTCATTCTCCAGCCGGGTGAACTCGGCTGCCGGGATCATCCCGCATTCGAGTTCGTTCACCTGGTGCCTGAGCAGTTCGAGGTCGCCAGCGTCGAGCGGCGCCAGGGCAAGCAGAGACTGCTTTTCCATTTCCAGTTCCTGCCAGGCGAAATAGCGGTCGCGGACTTCAAGCCGTTCTGGCTCGTGTGAGTCTGCGCCGTCGAGCAATTCAAACTGCTGCCGGCTGCGGGTCAGTCTCAGGTGTTCGTTCTGGCCGTGAATCTCCACCAGCAATTCGCCCAGTTCCGACAGCTGTGCAAGGGTCACCGCGGTGCCGTTGATCCATGCACGCGAGCGGCCGTTGCGGTGAATGATCCGGCGCAGCAGGCAGTTGCGGCCGTCATCGAGTTCGGTCTCGCGCAGCCAGTCCAGGGCAGGGCATCCGTCTTCCAGCTCAAATTCCGCAACCAGTTCGGCCTTTTCCTGGCCCTGGCGGATGGCGCCGGTGTCGGCACGGTTTCCGCTCAGCAGGCCCAGCGCGCCAACCAGGATCGACTTGCCGGCCCCTGTCTCACCCGTAATGCAGGTAAAGCCCCGGGTGAAATCCATGTCGAGGGAATCGACGATGGCATAGTCTCGGATTTGCAGGAAATTCAGCATGGAGTGACGCCGGTCTGAGGAGGCCACCAAAATTATCACGCAAGGTCCGCCACGGGCAAGCCATGGTCTGGCCGGGTCATGACAATCGTCTTGAATCAAGGGGGCTCAGCCCCATATTTGTTCCAGACTTTAAATCGACTCCTGGCCAGTTCCGGAAAGCGGGGCGCCAGTCGGGAAAGGAGAGCAGAACGTGAGAAGCAAGAAAAACAAGCGGTTCGAAGAGCCCGTCGAGTTCGATGCGGAACAGGCGGAGCCAGGCGAGGCACCGGTCAAAGATGCCGTCGATTTTGCGCAGTTGGAATCAGAGGCTGTCGCTGCGGCCCAGATGGAAGTCGCCGAGATTCGCGAAACGATGCTGCGTTTACAGGCCGAAACCGAAAATACGCGCAAGCGCCTGGCCCGCGAACTCGAACGTTCGCGCAAGCTGGCGCTGGAAAGGGTGATGAAAGACCTCTTGCAGGTTCGTGACAGCCTTGAGCGCGGCCTGGGAGTCGACCCGGCCTCGGCGACAGTGGAGTCTCTGATCGAAGGGCAGCAGTTGACGCTGAAAATGCTCCAGAAGGTGATGGAAGACCACCACCTGGCAGTGATTGATCCGCTGGGCGAGCCATTTGACCCGGAGTTGCATGAGGCGATGACCATGCTGCCCTCGGCGGACTACGAGGAGAATACGGTGATGGAAGTCCTGGAAAAAGGCTACAGCCTGCACGACCGCCTCGTGCGGCCGGCCCGGGTCGTGGTATCGCGCAAGCCGTGACGACTATTTAAGGTTTCCGTGTTGAAAATGCACTGGGGAACCCCATCTTAGGTACAAGAATTTATTCAGGTTTTTTGGAGAATCAGACATGGGAAAAATCATAGGAATTGACCTGGGTACGACCAACTCCTGCGTTGCAGTCATGGAAGGCGGTCAACCCAAAGTTATTGAGAATGCCGAAGGCGACCGCACCACGCCCTCAATCGTGGCCTTTACCAAGGACGACGAGGTACTCGTCGGTCAGCCGGCGAAACGGCAGGCGGTCACCAACCCGGCCAACACCCTGTTCGCCGTCAAGCGCCTGATCGGACGCAAATACAGTGAAGACGTCGTGCAGAAAGACCGCGACCTGGTGCCGTACAAGATCGTCGGCGCCGAAAACGGTGATGCATGGGTCGAGGCGGGCGGCAAGAAAATGGCGCCGCCGGAAGTTTCCGCGCGTGTTTTGATGAAAATGAAGAAGACGGCCGAAGACTACCTGGGTGAAGAAGTTACCGAGGCGGTCATCACGGTGCCGGCCTACTTCAACGATTCGCAGCGCCAGGCAACCAAGGACGCCGGCAAGATTGCCGGCCTGACGGTCAAACGCATCATCAACGAGCCGACTGCGGCAGCACTGGCCTATGGCATGGACAAGAAAACCGGCGACAGCAAAATCGCGGTTTATGACCTTGGCGGCGGCACCTTCGATATTTCCATTATCGAGATCGCGGACGTTGATGGTGAGCATCAGTTTGAGGTGCTGGCCACCAACGGTGATACCTTCCTCGGTGGTGAGGATTTCGACAAACGTGTGATCGACTACCTGGTCGAAGAATTCAAGAAAGACCAGGGTTTTGACCTGCGTAACGATCCGCTGGCACTGCAGCGGCTCAAGGAAGGCGCCGAGCGAGCCAAGATCGAGCTTTCCTCAGGCCAGCAGACCGAGGTGAACCTGGTGGGCGGACAGACCCGCATGCCCAAGGTCCAGGCCAAGGTGGAGGAGTTCTTCGGCAAGGCCCCGCGCAAGGACGTCAACCCGGACGAGGCGGTCGCGGTGGGCGCAGCCATCCAGGGCGGCGTACTGGCCGGTGAAGTCAAAGACGTACTGCTG
>JAZBOH010000069.1:0-6598 GCA_036351055.1 Lysobacterales bacterium | reverse complement strand
TCCGCCACCGAGCAGGAAGCGCTTGACGCCGGCACCACCTGGTGGGACGCGGATATTTTTTCCGGACGTCCGCGTTGGAAAAAGCTGTTAAAGGTCCCACCGCCCTCGTTGACCGAAGAAGAACAGTCTTTCCTGGACGGACCGGTCGAAGAACTCTGCCGCCGCTCAGACGATTGGGAGATCTGCGAAAAACACCGCCGCCTGCCGGACGAGTTGTGGGAATTCATCCGCGAGCACCGCATGTTCGGCATGATCATTCCCGAACAGTACGGTGGACTGGGCTTTTCCGCCCAGGCGAATTCAGCCGCGGTGATGAAGCTGGCCAGCCGCAACCTCACCGCCGCGATCACGGTAATGGTTCCCAACTCGCTCGGCCCCGGTGAACTGCTGCTGCATTACGGCACGGAAGAACAAAAAAACCACTACCTGCCGCGCCTGGCCCGGGGCGAGGAAGTCCCCTGCTTTGCACTGACCTCACCCACCGCCGGCTCTGACGCCGCCGGCAGCATGAACGATACCGGGGTCGTCTGTTACGAGAAGGTGGGCGGCAAAAAGACGCTCGGTCTGCGGCTCAACTGGAACAAACGCTACATCACCCTGGCGCCGGTCGCGACGCTGCTGGGCCTGGCTTTCAAGGCCCGCGACCCGGACGGCCTGCTCGGCGACAAGGTGGAGTTGGGCATTACCTGCGCCCTGGTCCCAAGCGATACACCCGGTGTCGAAATCGGTAAGCGGCACATGCCCGTTGGTGCGGTGTTCATGAATGGCCCGACCCGGGGCAAGGACGTTTTCATCCCGATGGACCAGGTCATTGGCGGCCAGGCCCGTCTCGGCCAGGGCTGGCGCATGTTGATGCAGAGCCTGGCGGCTGGACGTGCCATTTCACTGCCCGCCACCGGCACCGCCGGCGGTAAAATGTCCGCACTGATGTCGGGCGCTTACGCCCGTATCCGCAAACAGTTCGACATGCCCATCGGGTTTTTTGAGGGCATCCAGGAGCCCCTGGCGCGTATCGGCGGCCGCACTTACCGGATGGACGCGGCGCGCCAGTTGACCCTGGTGGCGCTGGACATGGGCGAACAGCCCGGTGTGCTGTCGGCCATCCTCAAGTACCAGTTGACCGAGGGCAACCGCCAGTGCATCAACGACGCGATGGACATACACGGCGGCAAGGGCGTCATCACCGGGCCCGGAAACTACCTCGCCCGTGGCTACCAGGCCCTGCCGATCGCGATCACGGTCGAAGGCGCCAACATATTGACACGCTCCCTGATCATCTTCGGACAGGGCGCGATCCGGGCACACCCCTGGCTGCTGAAAGAAATGGAGGCGGCCCGCGACCCGCGCCCCGGTGCGCGCAAGGCGTTTGACAAGGCCCTGTTCGGTCACGTGGGCTACCTGCTCAGCAACATGGTCCGGTCGCTGATGCTGGGCCTGAGCAGCGGTACCGCCACCCGGGCGCCCGTCAAGGGAGCCACGGCGCGTTATTTCCGCCAACTGACCCGCATGTGCTCCGCGTTCTGCTTCGTCTCCGACCTGGTGTTGCTGACGCTGGGCGGAACATTCAAGTTCCGCGAACAACTGTCCGGCCGGCTGGCCGACGCCCTGATCCACCTGTACCTCGGCAGTGCCGTTCTGAAACGTTATGAAGACGATGGCCAGCCGGAAGAAGATCTGCCCCTGGTGACCTGGGCCATGGACGACAGCCTGCACACCATCCAGGAAAGTCTCAAGGGTGTCCTGCAGAACTTCCCCATCCCCGGCTTCGGGCGCATCATCAAGTGGATCGTCTTCCCCTACGGTTCCTCTTACAGGCCGCCGTCCGACAGCGTCGGCAAAGCCGTGGCGCAAATCCTGCTGACAGAAAACGAAGCCCGTGACCGGCTGGTTTCCGGCGTTTACCTGTCCGACCAGGAAGACGCCAGCGGCCAGGTGCACACCGCCTTCCACCTGGTGTTGACAGCCACCCAGGCCGAAAGCGCCATTCGCAACGCGCTGAAAGAGCCGGTGACCTGGGAGAACCACCGCGAACTGGTGCAAAAGGCCGTGGAAAGCGGTGTGATCACCGAGGAACAGGCCACCACCGTACGACTGGCCCAGGAGGCGGCCCGCGCCGTGATCGAAGTGGACGCGTTCACCCGCGCGGAGATCGAGGGCTTTGCGGAAGCGGATACGGGGACCGAGGCCGCCTGATCCGCACCGTTACAATGCTATACTCCGGCCAACCATAAACACCGGCGCAACCCGGACAAGGGACCATGAGCGAGACTGAAAACCGACTGCAGCGATTGCAGGAAGCACAGGCAGCCGTAAACCAGATCCTGCTGGGCAAGGACGAGCAGGTCAACCTGGCGTTCTGTTGCCTGCTGGCCCGCGGCCACCTCCTGATCGAAGACGTGCCCGGCGTGGGCAAGACCACCCTGGCGCACGCCCTGGCCCGCGTAATCGGTTCGGACTACCAGCGCATCCAGTTCACCAGCGACCTGCTGCCGGCCGATATTCTCGGCGTGTCCATCTACAAGCGGGAACGCGACGTATTCGAACTCCACCCGGGCCCGATCTTTTCCGAGGTTATCCTGGCTGATGAAATCAACCGGGCGACGCCAAAAACGCAGAGCGCACTGCTCGAAGGCATGGCGGAAGGCCAGGTCACGATCGAAAATGAAACACATGCGCTGCCGGAACCGTTTTTTGTCATGGCGACACAGAATCCGCTTGACCTGGTCGGCACGTTTCCCTTGCCGGACTCGCAACTAGACCGCTTCCTGCTCAGTTTCTCCATCGGCTACCCCGCTCCTGAAGCGGAACGAGCCCTGCTCTTGGCAGAGGACCGGGCCAAACTGCTCGACCGCACGCACCAGATGCTGTCTCCCGCAGACGTACAGGCTCTGCGGGAGGACTGCGACGTAATCCATGTCAGCAGCAGCCTGCTGGATTACGTACAGGCCTTGCTGGCCGAATCACGCGATGAGCGATGGTTCGAAGCAGGACTATCTCCGCGCGCCGGCCTCGCCCTGTTGGCGGCCAGCCGCGCACATGCGTTCCTCGACAACCGTGATTTCGTCACGCCGGAAGACGTGAAGACCATCTTCCCGGCACTGGCGAGACACCGCCTGAGCCCGTCCGGGTTCAGCCAGGACCCGCTTGACCAGGTGCAGGAACTCCTGGAACAGGTACCCATCCCCTGACAGCCGTGAATACGATCGCTGGCAGCGACCCCATCCAGCCCACCGGGCGATTCGATCGCTGGGTCCTGGAGCGTGTCCGCCAGCGCCGCGGCGTCACCGCGCTGCCGCACACCCTCGAATATCGGCACATTTACGTGATGCCGACGCGCTTTGGCTTCTGGTTCGGCATCCTGCTGGTGCTGATGGTCATCGGCGGTCTCAACTTCAATAACAACATGACCCTGCTGATGAGTTTCGTCCTGGCTTCCATTGCCATGCTGACCACCTTGCTCGCCTACCGCAACCTGGTTGGCCTGACCCTGCACGGCGTGCTTGCCAAGCCCGTGTTCTGCGATGAAACAGCGGTCTTCCGGGTCTTGCTGCGCAACAACGAGGCCCGTACCCGTTTCGCACTGACCGCTTACTCCGAACAAGGGCGGGACTGCGGCGATATCGCTCCCGCGGAAACAAGGCAGCTGGAACTGCCGCAGCAAACCCGCGCGCGTGGCTGGGCCAGCATGGAACCGTTTCGTATCGAGAACCGTTTCCCCCTGGGCCTGTTCCGCGCCTGGTCGGTGATCATTCCCCGGGCACGCTGCCTGGTGTACCCGGCCCCAGCCACCAACCCGCCGCCCCTGCCGAAAACGGGCCGGGGCGAACACGGCGCCGCCCGCCGCGGCGAAGGTGAACACTTCCACGGACTGCGCGAATACCAGCCGGGCGACCCACTGCACCAGATCGCCTGGCGCACCAGCGCACGCCATGAAAAACTTTACTCGCGGCAAATGGAGTCGCCCAGTGAAGAGGCCTGCGAACTCAACTGGTACCTGCTGGGCAACAGGAACGCGGAGGAGAAGCTGTCCATCCTCACGGCCTGGATCATCCGCGCCGAACGCCACCAGATCCCATACAGCCTGGAAATGCCGACAGCCGCCCTGCCCGCCGACCTCGGCGAGCAGCATCGCGACGCCTGCCTCGAAATCCTGGCCCTGTACAAACCATGAACGGGCCGAACCGGAAAACGACCATCTGGGTGATTGCCACCTTTGCCCTGGCGCTGTTGCCACAGCTGCTGGTCATGCCGCCGGCCGTGGCCGTGATGGCCATCGGCCCCCTGGCCTGGCGCGTGATGTCCGAATTCCGGGAATGGAAACCCTTGCCGGCCGTCGTTCGTCACACGCTGACTTTCATCGGCCTGGCCGCGTTGTTTTTTTCCTACACCGACATGTCGGGACGCCGTGCGGCCGTCAGCCTGCTCGCGGTGATGCTGTCGCTCAAGCTGGTCGAGTGTTACCGCATTCGTGACGCACGTCTGGTTGTCAGTTTCAGCCTGTTCCTGTGCGCCACCCAGTTCCTGTTTACGCAGGGCATCCTGATGCCGGTATACGGCACGGCCGTCACGATACTGGCGCTGGCCACGCTGGTGCGCCTGCAACGCAGTGAAACCTGGCTGCACCAGGGCGAACCGCCCCGCGTGCGCACGTCCCTGTTTTCAGAACTGGGCTTCAGCCTGCGCCTGCTGGCGCTGGCCATCCCGACGGCGCTCGCATTTTTTGTGCTCTTCCCGCGCCTGGCCACGCCCCTGTGGGGCATTCCTGAAGCAACGCTGGATTCGAAAAGCGGCCTGTCCGATTCCATGTCGCCGGGCAGCATCCAGCAGATGTACATGGACGACAGCCCGGCCTTCCGGGTCACGTTCGAGGGGCCCGTCCCCGACATCCTCGAGCGCTACTGGCGCGGGCCGGTGTTCTGGAATTTCGACGGGCACACCTGGGAAGACAGCTTTTACAGCCGGAACCTGCCGGGCAAGTATATTTCCGACGAGAACGTCGAGAACCTGTACCGCTATTCCGTGCAACTGGAGCCGAACGAGCGCAAATGGCTGTTTGCTCTTGACTACCCGACCGCTGCGCCACCCGGCTCAAAGATCACCGTGGACTACCAGATCATCCGCCGCGACCCGGTCCTCCAACTCCTGCAATACGACATGGTTTCCAACCCGGATTTCCGGGACTACCCGGACCGCCTGCCGCATGAACTCCGACTGCACGCGCTGGACCTGCCCGAAAACATCAACCCGCGCACGCGCGAACTGGTGGAACAATGGCGGCGGCAAGCAGCGGATGATGGAACGCTGGTGCAGCGGGCTTATCAGTATTTCAGCCAGGACCCGTTCCGCTACACGCTGGACGCCCCCTTGCTGGGTTTCCACTCGGTGGATGAATTCCTGTTCGATACACGCGCGGGGTTCTGCGAGCACTACGCCTCGAGTTTTGCCGTCATGATGCGCATGGCCGGCATTCCGTCCCGCGTCGTAACCGGCTACATGGGCGGCTACTTCAATGAACTGGGTGATTACATGCTGGTGCGGCAGTCCGACGCCCATGCCTGGGTCGAGGTCTGGCTGAAAGGCCAGGGCTGGACAGCCGTCGATCCAACTGCAGCCGTATCACCCTCACGCGTTGACCGCGGCGCCTTTGGCGCCGCGGACGGCCCGCGTTTCCTGTTGGACTACGCCTGGGTGCGCAACATGAAAAACAGCGTGGATATCGTGCAGCAGCGCTGGAACGACTGGGTAATCAAGTACGGGGCAAAGCAACAGGCCCAGCTGTTCGCCCCTTTCGGACTGCGCGACTTGCCGCCGGGCGGGCTGATCCTGGTACTGGCAATTGCCGTCACCCTGTTCAGCCTGGTTGTATTCCCGGTCGTGCTGCGTATCAAGGGACCAGGCGAAAAAGACCCGGCGCGCAAAGCTTGGCTCAAATTCCTCAAGAGACTGGAGCGCGCGGGCTTTAATGCTTCCCTGTCCCACGGACCGATGGAGACGGCCGATGCAGCCGCGCAACAACTGCCCGGTGAGGCAGGCGCCATTCGCCGCGTATCCACCCTCTATACCCGCTATCGCTATTCGCCGTCGCCACCGGCCATCGAGACGCTGAAACACGCCGTGCGCGACTTCAAGCCAAAAAAATACAGCAAATAATGTAAGATAAAGTGTGTAAATAGCGGTCCAACAAGTATTGGATCCTAACGAGGATAGCGACATGCGTCTCCTGATTTACTCCTTTGCCCTGCTGGCCCTGTCGGCCTGCACCACGATCCCTGAACAAATCCAGGGCGACTTCCCCAATATTGCGCCGGCCCGCGTCGAACCGGGTGTGATCGGCAGCGAGGTGCGCTGGGGCGGCGTGATTCTCAACGCACAGAACCGCGGCGACAGAACCTGCTTCGAAATTCTCTCAAGGGAACTCGACAAGTACCTCCGGCCCATCCAGGGAGACCATACCAACGGACGCTACATCGCCTGCAAGGAAGGTTTCCAGGATCCCCTGGTGTTCAAGAAGGGTCGCGAGGTCACCACCACGGGCACGATCAGGAACATCCGTGTCAGGAATGTGGACGAGTTCAAGTACCGGTACCCGGTGCTGGAC
>JAZBOH010000068.1:0-2059 GCA_036351055.1 Lysobacterales bacterium | reverse complement strand
GTCTTTCTGCCGCATCAGCAAGGCGTCGATGCTCATGGTGCCGTCGTCGTTGCGGAGCAGGGGAATCACGAAGGGCTGGCGGTCGGCGCCGTTGATCAGGCGCCCGACGATGTAGCCGGCCTTGTTGCGGAAGAACAGGCTGTGCAACACCTGGAACTGGTAATTGGGTTGGGCCTTCCAGCCCTTGCTGCGGTGCTCCCGCACGGCGCGTTCGAGGCTCCGCAGGTCGCGGCGCAGGTCCTGGAACGGCACCTCGAGATCGAAACCGGCCAGCACCTCCAGCAGCGCGCGCCTCAGGCCTTCCTTGTCCGGGTAATAACTGCGGTAGGTGGGTTGGCTGGCTTCCAGGTATTCCGTGCTGATGGCGGGTCGCCAGAAGATGTATTCACTATTATAGTAATCTCTGTGAAGAACTCTACATGCTACTGAATTATAGAAAGATTCAGCGCACTCAGCCTGCCAGTGATTCAACAGTTTCCCGGTGAAGGCGATCTTGATCCGGGGCCAGGAGGTCGTTTCGAGCGCGGCGTCGGGAAAGCGCTGCTGGATGTTTTCCACGGTTTCGCTCACGCGCTGTTCATAGCCCTGGATGCGCTCGAAACTGGCCCGGGCCGCGCCTTTCCAGTCCGCGTTCTCGAAAAATGTCTTGCCGGCCCGACTGTACTCCCGGAACAGGGCGTAGTGTCGGTCGAATCCCTCGAGGATGGCTTGGGCGATGCCGGACCAGGCGTCAGGGCTCATGTCAATTGCGGCTCTCGGGCGCGGAAATCCTATAGTATAATCGCGCCTCGACTTACGAGGAGTTTAATCGTGAAACGAGTACTGACTTTTATCGCCGCCACCGCGCTGGTCGGCAGCCTGCAGGCGCAGGACGCGGATTCAACGGAAAACCTGGTCATTCTGCCGGAAGATGCACAGGCCTGTGTGTTGCCGGCCGCCCCGGACCCCATCCCGGAAGACGCCACGCTCGACCAGCTCAAGGCCGCCAAGGCCCAGGTCGGGGAATTCCAGGGCAAGGTCACGGCTTTCCGTGAGTGCCTCTCCAAGGCCGAGGCCAACCCGGACAACACGCCGGGCAACAAGCAGGCCATCGTGGAATCCTACAACTACTCCGTCGAGATGGAGGAGCGAGTCGCCAACCGCTTCAACGAAGCCGTTCGCGACTACAAGGCTCGCCAGGCAGCCGCCGAAGGCTGAGCCGGGCGGCATTGCCGCGCAGAACCGGGGCCGGGTCCGCCGTTCGCACCGCGAAAGGCGTACCCGGCCCTTTTTCTTGCGCCACGAAGGTGCCTTGCTGCGCGCAATATTTTAAACTTCCAGTACTCCCCGCACGCACGACCCGACCATAAGGAAACATCATGCAACTGCGCACGTTCTTGAAGTCATTCACCGTCTCACTGATCGTATTCGCGGCCAGCCAGGCGAACGCCCAGGAGGAACAGGACA
Organism: Lysobacterales bacterium; assembly: GCA_036351055.1. Lineage (GTDB taxonomy): Bacteria > Pseudomonadota > Gammaproteobacteria > Xanthomonadales > SZUA-36 > JABDPF01. The sequence continues at coordinate 613 of JAZBOH010000068.1, read as the reverse complement.
AGGGCCATCCGCTCGCCGGCATGCCGCTGCGTTCCATCGGCCCGGCACTGACTACGGGGCGCGTTTCCGACTTCGCTTTCTTCCCCGGCCAATGGCAGAAGCACTACGTCGCCATGGCCAGCGGCAACCTCTGGAAAACGGAGAACAACGGGATTACCTGGAGCCCGGTATTCGAACACGAGGGCGCCTACGCGCTGGGCGTGGTCGAACTCGATCCGCGCAACCCCAACACCGTCTGGGTGGGCACCGGTGAGAACAACAGCCAGCGCAGCGTGGGCTACGGCGACGGCGTGTACCGGTCGCTGGACGGCGGCAAGAGCTGGGAAAACATGGGGCTGAACAACTCGGGCCATATCTCGATGATCCGGGTTCACCCCGACAACAGCGACATCGTCTGGGTAGCCGCCCAGGGGCCGCTCTGGAATCCCGGCGGCGACCGCGGGCTGTACAAGACCACGGACGGCGGCCAGAGCTGGACCCGCATCCTGAACATCGACGAGAACACCGGCGTCAATGAATTCGTGATCGACCCGGCCGATCCCGACATCATCGTGGCGTCGAGCTACCAGCGCCGGCGCCACGTCTGGACCCTGATCAACGGCGGCCCGGGCAG
>JAZBOH010000067.1:0-7179 GCA_036351055.1 Lysobacterales bacterium | reverse complement strand
CGATCTGGCCTTCATAGACATCCTGCAGTGCCTGCAAAACGACGGTCGACAGCTCGGCGCTGCTTTCCGCCTCGTCGCGCGGCGGGATCCGCACCACGATCTCGGTATCCAGCCCGTAGGTCTGGACCACGGCGTCCCCCAGGCCGGCGTCCCGCAGGCCATCACGAACAGCCACCAGGTCCGGCGCCTTGGAATAGGCCACCTCGATCAGCGCACCACCGGTGAAGTCGAGCCCGAAGTTGAGGCCGCGGGTGGTCAGCGAAACGATACTGAGCACGATGAGCACGGCCGAAAAGACAAAAGCGATCTTGCGCTTGCCGATAAAATCAATTTGGGTTTTACGGTTCAGAATTCTCATGTCAGCACCTCAGATCGCCAGCTTCTTGACGCGCTTCTGGCCGCCATAAATCAGGTTGATCACCGCACGTGTACCCATGATCGCGGTGAACATGGACGTCACGATACCCAGCGACAGCGTAACGGCGAAGCCCTTGATCGGACCCGTTCCGAAAAGGAACAGCACGAAGGCCGCGATCAGGGTGGTGATGTTGGCGTCGGCGATGGTCGAGAAGGCCTTGTCGTAGCCTGCCCGGATACTGGCCTGCGGCGTATTGCCGTTACGCAGTTCCTCGCGTACACGCTCGAAGATCAGCACGTTCGCGTCCACCGCCATGCCAACGGTCAGCACGATACCCGCGATGCCCGGCATGGTCAGCGTGGCGCCCAGCATGGACAGCAGGGAAACCATCAGGATCAGGTTGGCAAACAGCGCCAGGTCGGCCACCAGGCCAAACACGCGATAGTAAAAAGCCATGAAGATCAGAACCAGGATGAAACCGATCAGGACCGACTTGAAGCCTTGCTCCACGTTGATCGCACCCAGGGTCGGGCCCACGGTCCGTTCCTCGACGATTTCCATCGGCGCGGCGAGCGCACCGGCGCGCAGCAACAGGGCCAACTGGCTCGCCTCGTTCATGGAGTCGAGGCCGGTGGTCTGGAAACGCTTGCCAAAAGGCTCACGCACCACGGCAACGCTGATGACCTCTTCGGTCTTCACGCCACCGGGCTTCTGCTCGATATAGACCACGGCCATGCGATTGCCCACGTTATCGCGCGTAAAGTCCAGCATGCGCTTGGCGCCCACGCCGTCCAGGGTCACGCTGACCTGAGGCTGACCGGACTGCTGGTCAAAACCACTGGATGCGCCGATCAACTGGTCGCCGGAAACGATCAGGCGCTTCTTCAGCAGCACCGGCTGGCCGCGCTCATCGTTGTAGAGGCGCGATTCCGGCGGAATGCGGCCGGTCTGGGCCGCGGTGAATGCGTCGTTGGCCTCGTCCACGGCCCGGTATTCCAGGGTGGCCGTCGCGCCAATGATTTTCTTGGCTTCCACCGTGTCCTGCATACCCGGCAACTGGACCACGACCCGGTCGGCGCCCTGCTGCTGGATCAGGGGCTCAGCCACCCCGATCTCGTTGACGCGGTTGCGCAGCGTGGTGATGTTCTGCTTGAGCGCGGTCTGCTGCAATTCCAGCAACTGCTGTTCCTGCACCGTGGCGGAAATGCCGAAATACTCACCGCTTTTCGTCTGATCAATGTTCAATCCCTGCAGGCTCTGGTCGTTGCGGATCAGGTCCAGGGTTCTGGCCCGGTCCTCCTCGCTGCGCATCAGGGCCAGCATACCGTTACCTTCGCGGCGCACGGACACATAGCGGACGCGTTCATCACGCAACGCCGCACGCAGGTCATCCACGTAACGGTCGAGTTGCTGACCACGCGCGGTATCCATGTCCACCTGCATCAGGAAATGCACGCCACCCTTGAGGTCCAGGCCGAGCGTCATCGGCTTGCCGCCCAGGGCCCGCAACCAGGTTGGCGTGGCGTGCGCGTTGTTCAGCGCAACCACGAACTGGTCACCCAGCGCCTGGCGCAAGGCTGCCGATGCGGCCATCTGGTCTTCGGTGGAATTGAAGCGGTACAGAACGCGGTTGCTGACCCGCTCGGAATTTTTGAAGGTGATGCCATCGGAGACAAGCGTGTCTTCGATGGTCGCCTCGAGTTCCATCGGAATCGGGAAACCGCGGGTGGAAGTGATCTGCAGCGCCGGGTCTTCTCCAAACAGGTTCGGCAGGGCATACAACCCGCCGACCAGGAGTATCGTGACGATAAGCACATACTTCCAGGCAGGATATTGATTCATCTTCAGCCTCGGAATGCTGTTTATTGTTGTTTAGGGGTCCGTCTCAAGCGGACTTGATTGTGCCCTTGGGCATCACGCCGGTAATGGCATGTCTCTGGATCTTGATCTGGACGTTGTCGGCCAGCTCAACGGTCACGAATGATTCACCCACCTTGGTGATTTTGCCAAGCAGTCCGCCGGTGGTTACCACCTCGTCGCCGTTGCCGAGTTCGGCAACCAGCTTCTTGTGTTCCTTGGCGCGCTTCATTTGCGGGCGGATCAGCAGGAAGTAAAAAATGACAAAGATGATGATCAGTGGCAGGAAAGACATCAGGGTGTTGGGCTGTGCCGCTGCGTCCTGCGCGAACGCGCTGGTGATGAAAAAGTCCAGGAGTTCCATGAGAGTCCTCGTAAATGTCCAGTTGTCGGGCTTGCGGTCGATATGGGGCCTTTTGGGCGCTCGTGCAACCGCAGCCGGGCATTATAAATCATAACCATAGTAGGGCGCAGCATTTACCTGTTGCAGCGGCGAAAGCGCAGGCTATGGAACAAGTGCTTTTTTGCCGCATGCAGAGAAAAACCGCCGGACGGCCGTTACGCATGTTTGTGGAATGCCGATGCACGTCGCGAATGAGGAATTCCACCGTACATGGCAATTGCGTAGTCCACCGACTGGGAAACCATCCCCTGCCTGGGCTCATGGCCAGCGGTCCCTTCGGGACTCCCCTCGCATTCGGGCCTCGCACGGGGCCGCTCTGGAGGTACGTCCCTGTTACCTTCAGAGCTCGATTGGCCATCCAGGCCAATCGTCCCCTACTCAACCCGAATACTCGGCGCTTCTAAATCGCCCAACCAGGGGATGGTCCCCCAGTCGCCACCCACCCGAGTTCTTCTTATGAAAGGAATTGAGCGTGCAACCTCTGTCTGATTCCAGGTCGGGGTGGCATATACCCTTTTCAGGGAACGCTCCCTGGCGGGCACGTCCCCATGTCGCTTGTCTTGCCGCCGTCCAGGCGTCAAACATCCCTGATAAAGGTATATGCCACCGCGACCTGGAATCAGGACAAAACTGCAAGCCCCGTTCTTTGCGCGAAAAGAACCCGGTTGGGAGCCGACTGGTTATCCAGGCGGCGGGGCACGGAGTCGCGGCTAAAGCCGCTCCCACAGATGTCGCGAGCAAGGCTCGCTCCTACACGCCTCGTTGTAGTCCTTCCAGGAATTCTTCGATAAAGGAATCGAGGTTGCCGGCGGCGATGGACTCCCGCAGGCCCTGCATCAGGGCCTGGTAGAAATGGAGGTTGTGGAGGGTCATCAGGCGGGCGCCGAGGATTTCGTTGCACTTTTCGAGGTGCTTGAGGTAGGCGCGGCTGTAGTTCTGGCAGGTTTCGCAATCGCAGGCCGGGTCGACCGGGCCGAGGTCGCTCTCGTAGCGGGCGTTGCGGATCTTGAGCACGCCGCGGCTGGTGAACAGGTAGCCGTTGCGAGCGTTGCGGGTCGGCATCACGCAGTCGAACATGTCCACGCCGCGGATGACGCCGGCGATGATGTCTTCCGGGCGCCCTACCCCCATCAGGTAACGCGGCCGGTCTTGCGGCAGCTCCGGCACCGTGAAATCCAGGACGCGGTCACGTTCATCGTGCGGCTCACCGACCGACAGGCCGCCGATCGCGTAGCCGTCGAAACCGATATTGACCAGTCCACGTGCCGAACGCACCCGCAGTTTTTCGTGCATGCCGCCCTGCACGATGCCGAACAGGGCCGAGGGATTGCCCTGGTGGGCCCGTTTCGAGCGTTCGGCCCAGCGCAGCGACAACTCCATGGAATCGAGCGCCTGCTGCTCGGTGGCCGGGTACGGCGTGCACTCGTCGAAAATCATCACGATATCGGAGCCCAGCGATTTCTGCACCGCCATCGACTCCTCCGGCCCCATGAACACCTTCGAGCCGTCGATCGGCGAGGCAAAGGTCACGCCTTTTTCAGTAATTTTTCGCCGCTCGGACAGGCTCCAGACCTGGAATCCGCCCGAGTCCGTGAGGATGGGCCTTTTCCACTGCATGAATCCGTGCAAACCGCCGTGTGCCTCGATCACCTGCGTTCCGGGCCGCAGCATCAGGTGAAAGGTATTGCCAAGGATGATGTCCGCGCCGCTTGTGCGCACTTCACCCGGCGTCATCGCCTTGACCGTGCCGTAGGTGCCGACGGGCATAAAAGCCGGCGTGCGCACCGTGCCACGCTCGAAACGCAGTTCGCCCAGACGGGCCTTGCCACAGGTTTTATGCCGCTGGAATTCCATTCCTCAGACCTGCGCCGCGATCATGACCCGCTTGTGGTACTTGAGCTGCTCGTAAGCGTCTTCCGGCGGCTCCAGCACGTCCACCTGCGAGAAACCCACCTTGTGCAGGATCCACACCAGGGCGTCCAGGCTGGGCACCAGGCAAATACCGGTGATGCTCGCCTCGGGGCCATGCGTTTCCTGGGTCTCGTCGATGATGCCGAAACTGCCTTTCAGGGGGCGCACGTACTGGTAGCTGCCGTAGTCCACGAAGCCGGTCAGGCCCGGCACGACCTGGGTTTCGATCACGCAAAGGTCCCGGCACAGGGCACGGCAGGCGCGCAACGCGCCGATCGGGTTTTCCAGGTGATACAGCAGGCCCAGCATCAATACGACATCGAACTGGCCTGTATTTTCAGCGTCCAGGGCGTGCACGTCGCCCTGGCGGAATTCCAGGTGGTCCATGCCGTAAATCGAGGCGATCAGGCTGCTGTCCTCGACGTGCGAGTCGCGCGCATCGATGCCCGTTACCCGGCTGAATCCGGACCGGGCCATGTTCACGGCAAACCAGCCCTGGTGGGACGCCAGGTCCAAAGCACTCAGCCCGCTGCGGTCGGGGCCCAGCCGCCGGGACAGGCAGTCATCCAGCATCTTCCAACGCGTATCGTGGATGGACTGGATGTCGATGCCATGGTAGGTCGGCGTCGTGCTTCCGTCGGGCAGTTCGTAGGAATAGAACCACTGCCGCGAATGGGCCTGTTCGATCAATGTGGACATAGATAACTCCGGTGTCACTAGCTGCGGATTATCGCTCCGGCCGGCTCACAGAACCAGCATGGCGTCTCCGTAACTGAAAAAACGATACTGCTGCTGTACGGCATGCCGGTAGGCTTCCAGCACGCGTTCCCGGCCGGCCAGCGCTGAGACCAGCATCAGCAGGGTGGATTCGGGCAAATGAAAATTGGTCACCAGGCCGTCGATGACGCGGAAATCGTAGCCCGGATAAATGAATATCCTGCTGTCGCCGGCGAACGGTTCCAGCGTGCCGCCGGCAGCCGCCGTCTCCAGGCTGCGCACCGCGGTCGTACCCACCGCGATCACCCGCCCGCCCCGGCCGCGTGTACGCTCAACCGCCTCGCAAACCGCGGCCGACACTTCGAGGTACTCCGCGTGCATCCGGTGCTGCTCGATGTGCTCGCAGCGCACCGGCTGGAAGGTTCCGGCCCCCACGTGCAGCGTCACCTCGACACGTTCCACACCACGGCGGTCGATGGCATCCAGGGTCGCCTGCTCGAAATGCAGCCCGGCCGTCGGCGCAGCCACGGCGCCGGGTTTACTGGAATACACGGTCTGGTATCGCTCGCGGTCTTCGGCGCGGTCTTCGCGCGTGATATAAGGCGGCAAAGGCATATGGCCCAGGGATTCCAGCGTATTGCTGAGCCCGCCGCCCGGGGCGCGCAGGTGAAAGAAACTGCCTTCCCTGCCCACGACCTCGAGGTAGGTACCGTCTTCGAGCAGGATCCGGCCGCCTGCCCGCAAGGGTTTACTGACCCGCAGCTGGGCCAGGCATTCACGTTCATTCAGGAGCCGTTCGAGCAGGACCTCAACACGCCCGCCCGTTGCTTTCCGGCCGAAAAGCCGTGCAGGTATGACACGCGTGTTGTTGAAAACCAGGAGGTCGCCCTCGTTCAGCAGGCCGGGAACGTCGCGGAAGCGGCGATCGGCCACCGCCGCACCATCCCGGGGCAGGTGCAACAAGCGGCTGTCAGACCGCCGCTCCAGCGGTTGCTGGGCGATCAGGTTTTGCGGCAGTTCAAATTGAAAATCGCTTCGTTTCAATGGCGGGTCATGGTGTCGCGGAAAAGCGCATTAGTATAGCGGGATTGATTATCCCCATTCATTGAAAAATGTTCTATATTTCAATAGTCCCCTCGTTCAACAAGAAAAAAACAGGCCAATGCCGACAGAAACGAAAAACGTATGCATCGTAGGCGCCGGAATGGCGGGAACCCTGCTGGCCATCCTGCTGGCCCGCCGGGGCTATGAGATCGACCTGTTCGAACAACACGCGGACCCGCACAGCGGCGACCGTCAAATCGACCTGGCCAGCAACCTGGCGCTCGGAGAACGGGCCCGACACGCCTTGCGTGTCACGGGATTGCTGGAGCAGGTGGACCTTCTGTCCACGCCCATGCGCGGCCGCATGATGCATGACCGCAGCGGTCGCCTCACGCTGCAACCGTATGGTTACAATGACTACGAAACACTGCATAGCGTGCGCCGTGAAAGCCTGCAGCAATGCCTGCTTTACGAGGCCAGGCACAGCGAGCGGATTCGCATCCACTACGATCACCGCCTGCACGAAATCGACTGGGACAACAACACCGCGCGGTTTGTGACCCGCCATAACGGGGGTGGTCACAGCCACCGTTTCGAGGTCCTGATCGGTGCCGACGGCCCCGCCTCAATGGTCAGGCGCCTGCTGGAACCGGTTTGCGAGCTGGACGCCGAGGTCGATATGCTCGACTCCGGCTACAAGTTCCTGAGCATTCCGGCCGATGAATCACACGAACCCTACATGGACCCCAATGCCCTGCATATCTGGCCGCGCGGCGGTTACATGATGCTGGCCTTCCCGGGGCCCGACGGCAGTTTCACAGCCACGCTGTTCCTGCCGCTGAAAGGCGACCACAAGATGATCTGGGGATTCGAGGAACTCGATACGTGG
>JAZBOH010000066.1:0-16628 GCA_036351055.1 Lysobacterales bacterium | reverse complement strand
GCGAAAGCCTCCAGTGAAGCGTCGCCGATGGCCTGCTGCACAAACACCCCGGGGGTTACCAGCCGAGCCATCGCTGCGGCCGGCGCATCGCCGTCCACCACGAACACGATTTTCATGCCGGCATCCAGGTAGGGAGCGAGCTGGGCGGGGACGAATTCCGTACCTGGAAGCTCGACAATCAGCCCGGGCGCCAGCGCCCGCTCGGCCCGGCTCCAGTTCGCCCAGCGCAGGCCTTCAAGCATCAGCGAATGCTCTTCGTCGCGGTACTTGCCACGCTTGGCCAGGTCGACCACGTGCGCGGCCGCGAAGGCGAGGCCGATCACGGCCAGCCGGTGGTCCACCAGGGTCGCCAGGTTGTCGCCCTCCGCCAGCCTCAGAACAAACAGCTCATCGCTTTCATGCAGCAGCCTGTTGAGGACATCCCGGGCCGCGCGGATCGGTTTCTCCGCCTCGGTATCGACACGGGACGACTTTTTGCTGAACGCCGAAAAGCGCTCCACGTCGACATGGCCCTTGGCGAAATGACCCAGTGCGATGGACTGGTCATCCCTGGATTCCCCTGAGCCGGACAACAGCCCCCGGATTTCCTCGGTGGTGACGGCGATGGCCGAGTGGAACAGTTCCAGGCGCGGGCGGATCGATTCCAGTGCAATCTTGCTGCGATCTTCAGACGGCATAGCGTTCAAATTCCTTGTTCAGGCGGGCTACTTTTTCTTCAGCCGATATCTTGGGCACGGCACGTACCTCTTCGTACACCGGGAAACTGTCGTCGCGGAAAAACACGCCAAGCCTGAGCTTGTCGGTGCGCCGCGCCAACGCCCTTGCGTCGTCCAGGTTCAGCGGGTCGTGCACGCGCCGCGCCTTGAAAAGCTGCTTCAAGGCGGGTTCGTCCACCCCGTTCTCATGCACCAGCAATTCGGTCAGGTCCGGGTCCTGGACCTGCTTCTGGAACACGTCCGGCGTGAACTTGGGGCAGCGCTGCAAAATGCGTACAAAGGAGAAGCCCGGGTGGTCGTAGGCGGCCTGCAGGGTGGCGTACAGGTGGACCGGCACCCAGTCGGCGGTCTGGGCCACAAACGAGGCATTGGTCACGCCAAGCGTGGCCTGCAACGGGTCCAGCGCCGGCAAAACGGCGCCGCGCGGCGAGGTATTCGACTTGTAACCCTGCGGCGTGGTCGGCGAGGTCTGGTTCTTGGTCAGGCCGTAAATGTTGTTGTCCAGCAACAGCACGACCATGTTGGCGTTGTATCGTGTCGCGTGGATCCAGTGGCCGGCGCCGATCGAGGTGCAGTCACCGTCACCCATGGTGACAAATACATCCAGTTCCGGCCGCGCCAGCTTCAGGCCGGTCGCCACCGGCAGGGCGCGCCCGTGGATACCGTGGAACCCGTAGGTGTTCACGTAATGAGGGAACCGGCTGGAGCAGCCGATACCGGAGATAAAAGCCGTTTTGTCAGGTTGCAGCTGTTCCTTGGCCAGCAGGCGCTTGACCGCGTTGAGGACGCCAAAATCGCCGCAGCCTGCGCACCATTTTCCGGGTCGTTTCTGGTAGTCATCGGCCTCCATGCACACCCGGCTGTCGGCTTCGAGATCCAGCAGAGAGATTGCGATACTGCTCATGCGGCCACTCCTTCTTCGGTCGGTTCAAGCTTGGCAATGATGTTCTGGTAGATGTCGCGCGGGCGCAGCGGCTGCCCGGGACAGCTGGTCCAGCAGTCGACGTCCACCAGGGTGTGGGCCCGCAGCAGCCAGGCCAACTGGCCGAAGCGGCGGCTGTCCTCGTTGATGTAAGGATCGCCCGGGGTGTCGGAATAGTTGATTTCCACCGTCATGACCCGCTTGAAGCGGCCAAAGATCTGCTTCAGACCGGGTTCCAGCGGCGACAGGAAGGTCAGCTGGCAGGTTGAGACCTTGCGGCCCTCGGCGCGGGCCCGGTCAACCGCCTCGACTATCGCGCCCTGGGTAGAGCCCCAGCCCACGACCAGCATGTCGCCTTCTTCGTCACCGTGAACCTCTGGCGGAATCAGCGTGGACTGGAAAACAGCCAGCTTGCGGCTGCGCATTTTCATGCCCAGCTCGTTACTTGACGGGTGGTAGGACACCAGGCTTTCCTCGTCGTGCGCCAGGCCCGTCACCGTGTGCTGACCGCCGGGCATGCCGGGAATGATGCGCTTCGACAAACCGGTCTCGAGGTCCCATTCGTAGGGGCGCAGACCTTCAGGAACCGGCGACTGGTCGATCGCCGCCTGCTGCCAGCGCACGTCCAGGTCGGGGCGTGTGAACTGTTGCACCCCGGTCGCCAGGTTGGCATCCGTCAGCACGATGACCACGCAGCGGAAAGTCTCGGCAATGCGCCGGGCGGTGACCATGGAGTGAAAGCACTCCTCGATCGAACGCGGCGCGATCACCACACGGGGTGCGTCGCCGGGCTGACCGTACAGGGAAGACAACAGGTCGGATTGCTCGACCTTGGTCGGCAGGCCGGTGGACGGACCGCCGCGCTGCACATCGAGCACCACCAGGGGCACCTCGATCATGATGGCCAGCGCCAGGAATTCGGTTTTCAGCGCCATGCCGGGCCCGGAGGTGACCGTCAGGGCGACCTTGCCCCCGTAGGACGCGCCGATGGCCACGCCTGCCGCTGCAATTTCGTCTTCGGCCTGGTGCACGATGCCGCCGTAACTCTCGATGATCTCCGATAATTCGTGCGACACCGAGGTGGCCGGCGTGATCGGATACATGGCGCACAATTCCATGCCGGCGGCAACGGCGCCCAGCGCCGAGGCCTGGTTGCCGTTCATCACGATTCGTTCTTCGTCGAACGGAATGGACTTGATGTCGAACCGGAAGTCGAGGTTCTCTTTCGCCCAGTTGCTACCCGCGGTCACCAGTTGCACGTTGAGGTCGGTTACCTTGGCCGGCTTGAAGCGGAATATGTGTGCGATCTGCTTCTCGATAATGGAAATATCGCGCTGGTAAATCTCCGCCAGGATGCCCAGGGCGAACATGTTCTTGCCGTGACTGGGGTTGTCGACAATCTTGAGCGCTTCCTCCTCGAAAGGCACCAGCACGATCCTGTAGTTCTTGCTGGACATCTCCTCCAGGGCGGCGTGGTAGTCCTGGCGAATCTTTTCGTCGTCGTGATCCTGCCATACAGACTCGAGCAGGATAATGCAGTCGTCTTTCAGGGAATCGAGGCGATGGCGAGACAGGAGCACCTGGTCGTTAAAGGCGATGGCCAGCTTTGACTGGTCGCCCCAGTTGGTGATCTTCTCGGTACCGAAGCGGATGATGTTGCCCGAGGTGCTGGTTACCGTGTGGTGGGGCGGTTCGATTTCGGCGGGGATGATTTCAACCGTCCAGACACCGTTGCCCATCTTGGCGCATGTCTGGCCGAATATCTGTGCGCATTTCTGCGCACCCTCCCCCGAGTTGGTGATGATTTCTACTGTGTGTTCCGGTACTTCCTTGATATCAACTGACCTGGTCGCCGCTGTGCTCACGCTCGCTCACTCCAATTTTTGTTATCGGGTCCCGCAACGTGGCGGATTCCGCCCCGTCACAATTTATATATTGGGTGTTTCTAATAAAGCGACCTAGGTCAACTGTCTGCGATTCATTCAGAAATAATCATTCTTCTGTCTGCACGAATCAATTTTCCGGCGAATTGGAATGGCGTAACGGGTCGATGGAACCCGCCGCCCGGGCATGCTTCTGGTTTATACTCGGCAAAACCGAGCCAGGAGCCTGTGTCCCATGTACCAAGAACAGTTCGCTGGAAAGACAAGCGTAATCGACCTGTTCCGTGTCACGCGAATCATCATCATTTCCTGCCTTGTCTTCATCTTCCTGCTGGTCGTGTGCGACTACGTCTTCAATTACCTCGACGTACTGGAAGACCTGAGTTTCCGGCGCATCTGGAACGTCGCGCGGGAAAATTCCATTCCGACCTGGTTTTCCTCCATGCTGGCGCACCTGCTGGCGGTGACCGTTTTCGCCATCGCCGCAGTCCAGAGAAAAATCATTCCTGCCTGGAAGACCGCCGCGTGGGTCCTGATCGGACTGTTTTTCCTGTGGATCGGCATCGACGACTTTGCCGAGATCCATGAAAAACTGGGCGGCGTCCTGGTCCGCATGGCCCAACAGGGTGAAAACACCGCGGCCACCGAGTTCCTGCTGCAAAACCCCTCGTTTTCCTGGCACACCTTTATCGCCCCGGTTTTTGCCTTGTGCGGCCTGTTTATCCTGGGGTTTCTCTGGATGACTTTCTGGCGGCAGCACCTGCTGCATTTCCTGATCATGGGCTTCGGCTGCTGGGCCGTGGCGCAGGGACTGGATTTTCTCGAAGGACTGGACAACATCGTGGATCTTTACGCCTGGGTCCAGGACACACTGTCCGTCGAGGATGAATACGCCATATCCCACTCCTTCAAGGCCGTCGAAGAGACGCTGGAAATGCTCGGCACAGCCCTGCTGTGGGCCGGCTTTCTGTATTACCTGGCGCACGTTTCAGACGGGCTGGAATTCAGGCTGGAGAACGGCAAAAAAGACTGACCGGCAGGGGATCAATCCAGAATCGGCTGCATTACCTCCCAAACCACGTCCAGTATCAGCGGCTGCGCCGCCACGGTCGGGTGAATTCCATCCGCCTGCATCATCCCCGGCTCCAGGGCGATGTCCTCCAGCAGGAACGGCAGCAGCCTTACCCCTTCCTGCCCGGCCAGTTCGTGGAACAGGGCGTTGAACTTTTCCGTGTAGGTCCGGCCGTAGTTGGGTGGGATGCGAATCTCGGAGATGATGACCCGGGCGCCGGCGGACCGGCTCAACTCGATCATCTTTGCCAGGTTGCCACGGGTTACTTCCAGCGGCAGACCACGCAGGCCGTCGTTGCCGCCGAGTTCGATCATTACGATGGCCGGTTGCTGTTTTTCCAGCAGGCGCGGCAGCCTGGTGAGCCCGCCCTGAGTGGTGTCGCCGGCGATGCTCGAGTTGAAAACGCGGTAAGCGTGACCATCTTGATCTAATCGCTGCTGCAAAAGGTTCGGCCAGGATTCGGAGACTTCCATGCCATAGGCCGCGCTCAGGCTGTCGCCGAGGATGACAATGGTGTCCTCTTCCGCCGCCTGCACCGATAATGGCAGACCGACCAACAGGACTAGTAAAAAAACTAATTTGAAACGCATGAATACCCCTGAATCCATAAAGCACGCCGAGGCGGGCATCGAACCGGCACTCAAAGCCCGGCAACTGAGCAAAACCGTCAACAGCCCCGAGGGACCGCTGCTTATTCTGGACCAGGTAGGCCTGGATGTCAGCAAGGGCGAGTCGGTCGCCATCGTCGGCACCTCCGGCGCGGGCAAGTCCACCTTGCTGGGCCTGCTGGCCGGCCTGGATGAACCCAGCGCAGGACAGGTCTGGCTCGCCGGCCGCGAAATCACCGCGCTGGATGAAGACGGACGGGCTGCACTGCGCGCCGAGAACGTGGGCTTTGTATTCCAGTCCTTCCACCTGATCGCCTCGCTGACCGCGCTGGAAAACGTGATGCTGCCGCTGGAGCTGTCCGGGGCGAGCAATGCATACGACGCGGCACTGCAAGCCATCCGCACCGTGGGCCTGGAACCCCGCAAGGGGCATTACCCCCACCAGCTCTCCGGCGGCGAAAAACAGCGTGTCGCCATCGCCCGGGCCTTCGTGGTGCAACCCGAGGTGCTGTTTGCCGATGAACCGACCGGCAACCTCGACCAGCGCACCGGCGAGAAAATCGTGGAGCTGCTGTTCGAGCTCAACCGCGAGTTCGGCACCACCCTGGTACTGGTCACCCACGACCTCGAACTGGCATCGCGTTGCGACCGCATCCTGTTCATGGAAGCCGGCCGCATCGAGCGCGAACAGGTGGGCGGAGAATCGTGAAAAGCGGCTTGAAAAACACATTCCAGCTGGCAACCCGCCTGTTGGTAAGGGACTGGCGCTCCGGTGAACTGACCGTGCTGGCCAGCGCCCTGCTGGTCGCAGTGACCGCGATGACCGGCGTGGCCTTCCTGACCGACCGTGTCGGGCAGGCCGTGGAAATACGCGCGGCGGAATCACTGGCCGCCGACCTGCGGCTGCACTCGACCGACCCCATCAGCGAAGACTACGCGATGCTGGCCGCTGCAAACGGTATGCAGACCGCCCGAATCACCCGCATGCCCAGCGTGGTATTCGCCGGCGAATCCAACAGCCTGGCCGCGGTTCGTGCCGTGACGCCCGGCTACCCGTTGCGCGGAGAGCTGAAAACCGCCGGGCGGCTGCTCAGTGACGCCAGCGTGACGGACGAGGTTCCGCCCCCGGGCGAGGCCTGGGCCGCCCCGCGCCTGATGGCGCGTCTCGGCGTCGATACCGGTACGGTGCTGGAAGTCGGCGCCACCGAGTTGAAACTGACCCGGGTGCTGAATTTTCGGCCCGACGAGGGCTGGAGCTTTGTCGACCTCGCTCCGACCCTGTTGATCAACCAGTCCGACCTGGAAAGCACACAACTGGTGCAACCCGGCAGCCGGGTCTCCTACCGCATGCTGTTTTCCGGCTCCCGTGGTGATGTCGATCGCTTCAAGGCCCTTTTGAACGAGCGGATCTCGGAGCGGGAAAAGCTCGACGACATCCAGGACAGCAACCCGCAAATCCGATCCTCGATGGAACGCTCCGGGCGTTTCCTGAACCTGGCCTCCCTGGTGTCTGTACTGCTCGCTGCCGTAGCGGTGGCCATGGCCGCCCGGCGTTATTCGCACCGCCACCGCGACCGCATCGCCCTGATGAAATGCATGGGCGCCAGCCGCCGGCTGATTTTCCGCAGCAGCGTGCTGCAGCTGACCTTGCTGGCGCTCGCCGGCAGCGCGATTGGCACCGTGCTGGGTTACCTCGCGCAGTTGGGCCTGGCCTGGCTGATGCGTGACATGATCGGACAGTCGCTGCCCATGCCCGGTTTCCAGCCTGCTGTCCTGGGCCTGGTCACCTCGCTGTGCATCCTGGCCGGATTCGCCCTGCCGGACCTGGTCCAGATGGGCAAGACACCGCCCTTGCGTGTATTGCGGCAGGACCTCGACCCGCCCAAGCTCCGCTACGGCATCGGCTGGTTGGCCGGGGTGGCGGCCATCATGGGCCTGTTGCTGTGGATCATGCGTGACTCGCAGCTGGTCCTGACCATATTCGGCGGCGCTGCTGCCACCTTCCTGGCGCTCGGCGCCACCGGCTGGCTGCTGGTGCTTGCCCTGCGCGGTTTCCGCGGTGCGGCCGGCGTGGCCTGGCGTTACGGCCTGGCCAACATCGCCCGCCGGGGCCGGGAAAGCGTGGTGCAGGTGGTGGCCTTCGGCCTCGGCCTGATGGTGCTGCTGTTGCTGTCAACCGTGCGTACCGAACTGATGGAAACCTGGCGCCAGAGCCTGCCGGACGATGCGCCCAACCAGTTCCTGATCAATATCCAGCCGCATGAAACCGGGCCGATGGGCCGGTTTTTCGCCGAAAACGGGCTCGAAGCCCCCGAGTTTGTTCCGCTGGTGCGCGCGCGAATGTCCAGCATCAACGGCGAAAACGTGACCCAGATGACGTTCGAGGACCCCCAGGGCGAGCGCTGGGCGCGCCGCGATTCCAACCTGAGCTGGGCAGACAGGCTGCAGGCCGACAACCGGATCGTCGAGGGTGCCTTCTGGACCGACACGCCGGCTCAGCCGGAAGTATCGGTCGAGGTGGATTTTGGCCGCGAACTGGGCCTTTCACTTGGCGACGAGGTGGCTTTCAACGTGGCTGGAGAGACCGTCAGCGCCACGGTGACCAGTTTCCGCACGGTCGAATGGGACAGCTTCAGCCCGAACTTCTTCATGGTTTTTTCGCCCGGCGTGCTCGACCCCTACCCCGCCACCTATATCAGCAGCCTGTACGTGGATGAACAAGACCGCGGCACGGTACTGGACCTGATGCGCCAGTTTCCCAGCGTGACCGCCATCGACCTCGATGCCGTGCTCGGCCAGGTCCGCGACGTGATGGACAAGGCGGCGCTGGCCGTGCAAGCGGTATTCATCTTTACCCTGCTGGCCGGGCTTACGGTGTTGTGGGCCGCGGTCCAGGCGACCCGTGACGAGCGCCGTTACGAGAGCGCGATGCTGCGCACCTTCGGCGCTTCAAGGAAGCGGGTCCTGGGCGGCGTGGCCGTCGAGTTTATCGCCATCGGCCTGCTGGCCGGTGTCCTGGCCGCCGCCGGCGCCACGCTGGCCGGTTACCTGCTGGCAGAAAACCTGTTCGAGCTCGACTACCGCTTCAGCACCATGCTCTGGTTGGCCGGTCCACTGCTTGGCGTACTGTTTGTCGGCCTCAGCGGAATGGCCGCCACCTGGCGGGTGGTGACGCACGCGCCGGTCAACGTCTTGCGTGCGGCATGAACCCGTTTTCTGTGGAATAATGCAGCCCAGAAAATTTTCGACCACCCTAGAGCTGGATAGAAGATCGATATGACCACCAAACGCCTGTTTATATTTTTATTGCTGCTGATCGTCAGCACATCCCTGCACGCCCAGCGCTTCAATAAAAAGGGGGTTTACGACGACCTTCGGCAAGGTAACTGGGAAGCATCCCTTCTCGTCCAGGGCAGCGGCAGTACGAGCATCGAAGGCGAAAACGGCTCTTCGATCGATATCGACGACAGTATCGGTTGGGGCTTTACGATCGGCTGGAACATGAATGCCAACTGGAACTTCTCCTACAAGTTCACGATGAACAAACCCGACTACACCGCCATTATCGTGCCCGAACTGGCTGAAGGAGAGGATCCCGTGGACCCACGGGAAATCAACTATCAACTGGACAAATACGCGCACGCGCTCAACGCGACCTGGCACTGGTTCAAGGGCCCCGTTACGCCGTTCCTGCAGGCGGGCATCGGCTATACCACCATCGACTCCGGCATCCCCAACCGGCCGCCGCAGACCGGTTGCTGGTGGGATCCCTGGTGGGGCTATATCTGCGACACGTTCTGGAGCACCTACGACACCGGGGATTTCGCCTACAACCTGGGGCTGGGAATACGTTGGGATGTCAACGGCGCCCTGTTCCTGCGCGGTAGTTACAACCGCGAATTTTTCAAAGTGGACTCGGGCAGCCTGGACTTCGACACCGTCACCCTCGATATGGGCCTGATGTGGTAAATGGGACTTGATGCCTTTTATTTTTCTATTTTCTCAAGAAGATAGAAGGCTTTCATAAAGCAGTTTTCAACGTGTCCGGGGCCGTCTGTCACGATCAGTTTTTCGTTTCTTGAGACCACCCTTCCGAACGAGGTGAACGCGATCCTCTGCGCGAACTGGAGGTTGCGGCAGGGGTTGTTGAGTTCCACCAGGTATTTCTTCGAGGGGCCATCCTCCAGCACGACGTTCTGCAGGTTGACGTATTGCCAGCCGCGGATATTGAAATTGATCAGCTGCTTGACCGGCTCAGCGATTTTCAGGTTTTTCTCAGCGAGAATCTCGTCCACGGATTTTTCCGCTTCGGGGGCTGTTCCTGCGCATGCGGAGAGGCTGGCGGCGAAGGCGACGCATATAGCGGTTTTCAGAAAAGAGCTCATGGATTCACCTGCATTTTTCACATGAATCATGAGTTCTATTCTAGCATTGTTGGCAGGACCTTCCGGTCACGAGTTACGCTCGCCCCTGAAGGGTCTGCTCCTGTTTCTTCGATAACAGGGCGTCTTTTTCCTCACCGGAGAGGAAAGCCATTTCCAGGGCATTGGCCTGGGCCAGGCGGGTCTGCCGGGGACTCAGGCCGGCTTTGACGGCGGCCACCTCGAATTCATGGCGCAAATCGATGCCGCTGATCGCGGGGTCGTCCGTATTCAGGTTGGCCAGGATGCCCTGCTCCATGATCTGTTTCACCGGGTGGCTGGCGTAGTCATCCACCACGCCGATATGGATATTCGAAGTGATTGCTATTTCCAGGCCAATTTGCTGCTCGACCAGGTACTCGGCCAGCGCGGGATCTTCCAGGCAGTGGATGCCGTGCCCGATGCGCGTGGCGCCGAGCTCCCGGATCGCATCCCAGATACTCCACGGGCCCTCCACCTCTCCAGCGTGTACCGTGACCTGCAGGCCGGCATCACGCGCCCGCTTGAAGTGCTCCCTGAACAGGCGTGCCGGGAACTTCTGCTCGTCACCGGCCAGGTCGATGGCGGCCAGGTGATCGCGGTGCGCCAACAGTGCATCCAGTTCACGGTGGCAGGTTTCGGTGTCGAATGTACGGCTCATGATGCCAATGGCCTGGGCACGCACGCCCGTGTCCCGTTCACCGGCGATGATGCCGTCAGCGACGGCCTCCACCACGCCTTCGGGGTCGAGGCCGTTGGCTTGAGCCATGAACCAGGGGCTGAAACGCAACTCGATATAGTCGATGCCCTCGCGCTTGGCGTCCTCGACATTTTCATAAGCGACACGCCGACAGGCATCGAAGTCGGTCAGCACGGCTGTCAGGTACTCAAAGCGCCCGATAAAATCCATCAACCCATCTGCTTTCCCGTCGATGACCACGTGGGGCCGAAGGGACTCGACGTCGTAGGCGGGCAGCTCAATTCCCTTTTCCTGGGCCAGTTCGATCAAGGTTTCCAGGCGGATTGCACCATCCAGGTGACGATGCAGGTCGATCAGTGGCAGTCGCGGGTCGAGATAGCTGTCGGAGGCCATGGGTTTGTTCCGGTTTTGAAGGGGGCTATTCTGGCACGATTACGATGCCTGTCTATAGCCTGGGACTGTGAAATCCTGCAAGAACTGCATTCCCGGGACAATTGGCACTGCACCGGTATCGGCGTTGAGATAGCGTTTTGCGCTATCCTTGTCTTATACGAATTCAATCATCCTGGAGATTCAAAGTGAAGACTTTCCTCAACCTTGTAACCGTCGCAACCCTGATGCTGACAGCATCTTCCTTACTGGCCCAAAAAAGCGGCCAGTCCATGCAAATTCAATATGGCTGGGTCGTCGCATCGAGCTATGTGCAGGAACAGTCTAATGCCGGTAAGGGCGCCCTGCTTGGCGGAGCGATTGGCCTTTATGCGGGCAAGGGAAAATCATCCGGCACCAAGTTCAGGCGCACGGCCGCTGGAGCCGCCGTGGGCGGAGCCGCCTCGCAGGCAGCCCAGGGAAACCGGGATGCACGTCAGTACGAAGTACGGACCCATTCGGGCGTCGTGGTCATCATTTCGGACCAGACCGAGATCCAGGTCGATGACTGTGTCATCGTCGAAAACCCCGGCACTACCAATGCCAATATCCGCCGGGTAGCCAATACCTATTGCGATCCCGCCTCCGCCACGGTGGTTGCCGAACTCCAGGATGAGGTCGTGGAAGAAGCCAACGAGTGTGCAGCAGCCAAGATGGAACTCACCAACGCCAGTTCCGAGCAGGAAATTGACGCGATCTTGCGCAAGGTTTCCATACTCTGCGACATGTGATCACCGAGCGCCAGACCGGCGGTGGTGAGCCGGCTTGGAGAAAAACGTGGCTGCGGCTGGCAGGCCCCTATTTCACGAAATAACCCGCCACGCGCCATTGCCCATCACTGTCCAGCATGGGTGTGATGGTTTCGACCGCTGACGCCTTGTTTTCAAAAGTGGCGGTGAACTGGATCACCACATATTCACCGTCCGGGGCGCCCGGCAACGAGGTCGTGAACTGTTTACTCCTGAGTTCACGGCTTAGCAAAGCGCCAAATGGCGCCATGGCCGCGCTGACCGCCTGCCCCCACTGTTCCTGGCTGACCGCCTGTTTGAAAAACGAGGCTGCTGATTCCCAGCTTTCATCGTACTTTTGCTCGTCAACCAGCCCCAGCCATTGCGTGGCAACGGCTAGCGCCTGGTCTTCCTTTGTATCGGAGGCCATGACAATGCCACTTGTCAGAAGGGCTGCAACCAGCGTGGCGGCCACCACCCGGTAGGTATTTGAGAGCATATGTAATCCTCCGTAATTTATCCTGTAAACGCTATTGAACAATTTTATTCCCTGACCATGCCAGGGGGGACAAACCTATGTTAACTTGCACTCCTAGTCACGGGAGCCAAAGAATGAGAAATCTTTACTTTGCGAGCGCCATGTTGCTCATCCTCGCCGCCTGTCAGAAGGCCGATGAACCCGCTGCCGTTTCTGCTGCCGCAGAAGCCGAAACTGCCGAAATCACGGAAACCGCCATGGTAGAACCCAGAGCCGAAAAACGTCCCCACGAAATGACTCTGCACGATATCACGCGCGTGGACGATTACTACTGGTTGCGTGACGACGAACGCTCGGATCCCGAAGTGCTGGCCTACCTCGAGGCAGAGAATGAATGGTTCGACGCCGCCATGACCCCCACGGAGAAGCTCCAGGAGACACTCTACGAGGAAATGGTCGGCCGCCTGGACCCCGATGATTCCAGTGTGCCCTACGAGAAAGACGGCTGGTGGTATTACTACCGCTATGAACCCGGCAAGGACTACGCGATTTACGCCCGGCGCAAGGGCACCATGGATGCGGATGAAGAAGTTTTGCTGGATGGCAACCAGCGTGCCGAAGGGCTTGAATATTACAACCTCGGCAACCTGGAAATGAGCGATGACCACCGCTATGCGGCCATCGCCGAGGACACCCTGAGCCGGCGTATACATGAAATACGCATACTGGACACGCAGAGCGGCGAGTTTCTGCCCGAAGTGCTCGGCAACGCCAATGCCTCGCTGGCCTGGTCTGCCGACGGGCAGTACCTGTTTTACCTCGACAAACACCCGGAAACCCTGCTCGGCTACCGCGTTATGCGGCATGAACTGGGAACGGACCCGGCCGTCGACGTGCTGGTTTACGAGGAACAGGACGTCCGCTTCTATACCGGCCTGGGGCGCAGCCGCTCGGGTGATTTCATCATGCTCTACCACCAGGAGACCGAGTCTTCCGAGGTGCAGCTGCTGGATGCAAACAAGCCGCTGGGCGAATTCAAGCCCTTCCTGCCACGTGAAGCCGCCCATGAATACAGCGTGAACCACGCCAACGGCCGCTTCTTTATCCGCACGAACTGGGATGCCAAGAACTTTCGCGTGATGACGGCAGACCTGGAAACGGCAGCCGACAAGTCAAACTGGAAAGAGCTTATCGCGCACCGCGATGACGCCATGGTAAGCAGTATCCAGGCCTTCAACGACTGGCTGGTCATCGGCGAGCGCAAAGATGGCCTGCGCAAGGTGCGCGTAATGGCGCTGGACGGCAGCTTGGACCGCTACCTCGACGCCGGCACCGAGGCCTACGTGATGTGGCCCGGCACGAACGTCAATACCGATACACAGAAAATCCGTTACGGCTACTCCAGCCTGGTCGCGCCCACACAGACCTGGGAGATCGACCTACAGACCGGCGAAACCGAACTGCTCAAGGCTGACCGTATCCTTGGCGACTTCAGCAGTGACCATTATCTCAGTGGGCGGCTCATGGTCAGCGCGCGTGACGGCACGCCCGTTCCGGTTTCCTTTGCACACCACAGGGACACCCCGCTGGACGGGTCTGCGCCGGCCCTCGTTTACGCTTACGGATCCTACGGTTCCTCTACCGATCCGTGGTTCCGCAATTCCGTGGTCAGCCTGATGGACCGTGGCTTCGTCTATGTCATCGCGCACATCCGCGGCGGCCAGGAAATGGGCCGGCAGTGGTACGAGCAGGGCCGCCTGATGAACAAGATGAATACCTTCACCGACTTCGTCGACGTCACCGCCGCGCTGCAGGAAAAGGGCAAGATCGACCCGGCCCGAACCTACGCCATGGG
Organism: Lysobacterales bacterium; assembly: GCA_036351055.1. Classification (GTDB taxonomy): domain Bacteria; phylum Pseudomonadota; class Gammaproteobacteria; order Xanthomonadales; family SZUA-36; genus JABDPF01. The sequence continues at coordinate 2,837 of JAZBOH010000066.1, read as the reverse complement.
CGGCAGCGCCGGCGGCCTGCTGATGGGCGCCGTGGTCAACCTGGCGCCTGAACGGTATCACGGCGTCATTGCCGCGGTTCCTTTCGTGGATGTCGTCACCACCATGCTGGACGATTCCATTCCGCTGACCGCGAACGAGTGGAACGAATGGGGTGACCCGCGTGAAAAAGAAGCCTTCGAATACATGCTGTCTTACTCGCCTTACGACAACATCAGAAAACAAGACTACCCTAACCTGATGGTCACCACCGGGCTGCACGATTCGCAGGTACAGTACTTCGAGCCCGCCAAGTGGGTGGCCAAGTTGCGTGAATACCGCACCGACGACAACCGCCTGATCATGAAAACCAACATGGACGCGGGCCACGGCGGCGCATCGGGCCGCTACCGCGCTTACGAGGAGGTGGCCGAAGAGTATGCCTTCCTGGTCGACCTCGCCGGTCTGGAACGCTAGGGCAAGACCGAAACCCGTCCGGGCGCCGGAAAATCACCCGGGGCCGGCTGGGTCAACTGCCCCGTCGCGGCCCGTTCGGCGCCGCCTTAAGCCTAAAGATCTTGGGTTATTCATCAATATATAACGTTATTTTACAATGCTTTATAGAATATTAATAATAATATTTCTCATATTTAACTCACCGGTTTTGTCCCAGGCCGAGGACGCCCTCGAGATACAACTGCCTGCTTCCGTACACATCGGCGCGCTGGCCACCGCCGCTGTTATCGATGGTGTTATCGAAGACGGGGAATGGGCCGGCGCCACGATAATCGACCAGCCTTTCATCCAGTTCCAGCCGGATTTCGGTCAGCCCTCGGCGTTCCGCACCGTGGTGCGCATTGCGCAGACCGAAACATCCCTGTTTATTTCTTTTGAAGCCTACGACCCTGAAATGGACCGGCTTTCCGCGGCCAGGACACAGCGCGACAGCGGCCTGGGGAATGATGATTCAGTTCAGGTCATGCTGGACACCTTTGGCGATGGCCGAACAGCCTACGCTTTCCAGACCAACGCCCTGGGAACCCAGCAAGACAGGCGCGTCGCCGATAACGGACAAACCGTGGATAACCGCTGGGACGCCACCTGGTACACGGCCGCCACTCGCTTCGAAGACCGCTGGACGGTCGAGATGGAGATTCCTTTTGCCATCCTGCGCTTCCCGGCCGGGGATGCGGCCACCTGGGGACTGAACTTCCGGCGCACGGTCCCGCGCCGCAACGAACATTCGAGCTGGGCCTACCCGTCCGAGGCCCAATACCGTGTTTCGGGCTTTGGAAAACTCAGCGGGGTGTCACCCCCGCTACGCGAAGACCACTGGACCTTTATTCCCTATGCGCTCGTCGCTTATGAAAAAGGCGAAGACGCTGATTTCGAAGCCGGTGGAGACATCCGCTGGCGGCCCTCTAGCCGATTCGGCGTGGACCTCACGATCAACCCGGATTTTGCCCTGATCGAGGCCGATGTCGAGACCATCAACCTGTCCCGTTTCGAACTTCGTATCAGTGAGAAGAGACCCTTTTTTCTCGAAGGCAACGAGATGTATGACCAGCGCATCGAGCAGTTCTATAGCCGTCGAATCGGCGACATCAGCTGGGGCGCCAAGACCAACGGCAAGTTCCGGGTGACGGACTTCTCGGCCATCGCCACCTCTGCGGATGTGACCGGCGACGAGGGCATGGTCGACCAGGCGGACTACGCAGTCGTACGCCTGCAACGTGGTTTCGAGAGAGGTTCGAATATCGGCCTGCTCGCCGCCAACCGGCGCTACCAGGGCGATGACGCGGGGTCAGCCGGCCTGGATACGACCTGGTTTTTCACCGACACGTTCGGCCTGACCGCCCAGTACCTTCAGGTTCATGGCCCCACGTCGAGCGGCGGCAAGGCCTGGTTCCTGCGTCCTTCCTGGGACACGGCGCAGAGCCATTTCCATGTTCGTTACACCAGCCTGGACGAGGGTGTAAAGGACGACTTCAACACGGTCGGCTTTCTGCGAGACGACGACCGCAAGGAATGGGACACGAACCTGCGCCATGAATTCTGGTTTGAAAAAGGTCTGTTCGAAAAGATCGAGCCCTGGGTCAACTACAACCGCTACACCAGCCAGGAAGGGGCGTTGCGAAGTTGGCGGCTGGATGCCGGGGTGGATTTCACCTTCCGCAAGTACTGGGAAGTCGAGTTTAACCACATGGAAGAATTCAAGTTGTTCGAAAAAGAATACCGCAACGACCGTAACCAGGTTGAACTGGAATGGGATGCGCGGGACGGCCGCCGTATCTATGTTTTCGCCGGTAAAGGTTTCAACTACGACAACGAGCTGAAACTGGTCGGGGCCGGCGTAAGATGGCCCATCGGTGACAGGTGGCGTTTCGATTACAACTTGACCGAGCTGGACCTGGAACCGGATCCCGACCAGGAATCAACCACTATCCACGTGTTTGAAACGATCTACGCCTTCAGCCCGGATATGTACGCAAAGCTCTTTTTTCAAACCAACTCCGCGATCAGCAAGGAGAACGTACAGGCTCTCTGGGTGTGGCGTTTCAAACCGCCTTTTGGCTCCTGGCAGGTCGCCTACCAGCGCGGCACCTCGGAACAGGGGCAGGAATCCGAGCAGGACGACACTCTATTCAGCAAGCTGGCCTGGGTTTTTTAGACGAAGGCTGTATCGCCAGGGCCGTCGCGAGTAATGCGTTTCTCACTGTTTTGAGGGTAATATTGAAAACCGGGTGGGATTCCCGGGAAATTCATGACCCACGACACAGGGCAAGAGGGATTCGTCAACTGGTGAACCGACACTATACTTTTGCATTGCTGTTCGCACTGGCATCGCTCTGCCTGCTAT
>JAZBOH010000065.1:0-10892 GCA_036351055.1 Lysobacterales bacterium | reverse complement strand
TTTTGCGTGAACCGCCCCCGAAGGCCTGGTTCAATTTGTCCTGTCCCAATCGCACTATCTGTTCCAAATCGGGTGGCTGATTTGGACCCTGTGGGCCCCGTGGCCCGTTATTACCGTTTTGCCATGACATGTTGTTTTTACTCACGTGTTAGCGCCCGGCGACAACTTCCGTGTTTCCGGGCAAAAAGATCAATTCCCCGATAGCTTACTCGTTTTTGATGGCGATACACGTGAATAGGCAGAAAAATGCACTAAATCAGAAAGCAAATTCCTTCCGTGGCTTCAGATGACATTCACCCAAAAACACCACCACGGCGCCGCCAAGCATTCCCGCCAGGTGCGACCATGCGTACGGGGGCCAGCTGATATGTGAAACCAGCGAGTCCCCCGTGCCGATTTCGATAGCGACCTTGACGATACAGCCAAGGGCTACTGCAATCACCCACCACGAACGTGACGACCGCCACTCCAGCCACAGCGCGATCACCAGCAGGGTGTTCAATACCCCGGAGAGGCCGCAGTAGTAGTCCAGGCCCGAGACCAGCAGGAGCAGGTTGACCGCTAAAGTTCCGGCTGCCATGGCAAGTCCGAGCCATCTGCGCGAGTGCCGCTCGATCAAGACGCCGAGTACCAGCAGCCCCAGTGCGTTCCAGAACAGGTGGTTCAAGTCCGCATGAACGAGGTGACCGGTCAGCAGGCGCCAGGCCTGGCCGCCCAAGATCTCCGAGGCGCCGAAATTCAGTACGGTCATGCTACCGGGAAGGGCGTGCAGCGCCAGTACCAGGGCCAGCAAACTGAATGTGAAGGAAGGGAAAGTGCGCGTTTTCATCATGTTTCTCCGGGAAAAGGGCGGCCCGAAGGCCGCCCGGTAACCCTGTGGCTTATGAACGTGGAACCACCAGCCGCCGCACTACCAGCGGCATCAGCAGGAGCAGCATCCAGGGGCCGAAGGCGCCACCGCCGTTGCTGTGGCTCGGGCGCTGGCTGTTGTGCATCGGCTGACCCTGGTCCACGCGGTTGCTGCGTACTTTCTGCACCGCGCGCTGTTGCCGGGCCAGTTGTTCCTTCTCGACCCGCTTCTGGTTGAAGCGCTCGATGCCGAGCGCGTCGTAGCGTTCCTTCTGCAGCACGATCATCGAGGTGTAGTCGGTCACCAGCCCGTGCTCCACGGCCAGGTCGGTAATGGCCTGCTCGAGGTCTGCGCCTTCACCAAAGTAGTCCAGCCGGTTTTGCAGGTCCTCGATACGGGCGAAGGCCCAGAGCCGTTCGACCTCGGGGTGAAGCGTGGCGGTTTCCGGAAACTCGAAGCGCGTGGAGTAGGAGCGTGCCTGGCCGGATACCTGGCCGTCGACCACTACCTGTGCTTCGCCTTCGCCCCAGTAGTGGCCAAATACGATCAACTGCTGGCCGCGGTAAAGGCTGCCGATGTGTTCCGGGGTCAGGTCGCCGGTTTTCAGACCGAGGATACGCACGTCGATATCGTGGAAGGCCTGGTGGCTGACTTTGCCGGCGGCCTCCATGATTTTGCCGGCGATGTCGTCGCCATTGGAGATGGTCATGGCGAAACCGTTGGAGACGCGGGCCATGCCTTCCAGCAACGGCCGGTTGGCGCTGTTGCCCATGACGAAGGTGAACAGGCGCACGTCCCGGTTCTCCAGCAGGTCGAGGAAATCGCGGCGCTCGACACGGCCCACGTTGGCGACGCCATCGGTGACCAGGACTACCGCGCTGCTGCGATCGCCATCCAGCGAGCGCAGGCCCAGTTCCAGCCCGGCGTACAGGTTGGTGCCGTTATCCGGCCGGTGCCTGAGCAGAACGTCCATGAAGTGCCGCACCTTGTCGGGCGTGGCAGGCTGGTAGCCCGGGGTGACCTCGGTTGCACGGTTATTGAACAGCACGATACGGAAACGGTCTTCGGGGTTGAGGCCGGCCAGGCCGCGGCCAACGCCTTCAACCAGGCTGTGGTACTTGCCTTCCATCGAGCCGGAGTAGTCCAGAACAAAGACCCAGTCGCGGCCCTTCGTGATCGGCGCGAGATCGTCACCGGGGGTGATGGTCAGCATGAAGGTACCGCGGCCCCGCGGGTCCTCCTTGTGAGTAATCAACTCGACCGAACCCGGCAGGCCCTGTGCCTGGCGCCAGTAAACCACGATGTCCTGGTCGAGGCGGTGGGCTACACCCGCCACGCTGGCAGAACCGCTTTCACCTTCGCTGGCCGCCTGTGAGGCAGCCGATTCGCTGAGCAGCGATACCTGCCATTCCTGGTCGGAGGTCTGCTGGATGGCCGCCTGCGGGTGGCTCGGCAGCCGGAACTCCTCGACCGGCCAGGACGAACGGAAAACCAGGTTGAAGCTGAAAGCCTCGCTGACCGCATCCTGGTAGGTCCAGAAGGAGAGGCGTTCTTCGTCAACGCCGCCGTCTTCGAGTGGGTAAACGTAACGCCCGATGGACGTATCGACGTGCACCGGCTGTATATAGGTCAGCCGCACCGTGGCGTCCTGCCCGGCGCGCACCGGGTGCACGGAAATATCGAAGGTCTTGTAGGAATCCTGCTCGGTCAGGGCGGCATCCCGCCTGGCCTGCTTTTCTTCCTCGTAAATCTCGCGGGCGCGCCCTTTCTCGAGCACTTCACCGGTCACGGCCTCGCCGTCGATCCAGAAGGTGAACTCGCCTACGGCGGCCTTTTCGGGAACCGGAAAGGAATAGATCGCTTCGAGGTCTTGCGAATGGGGGTTGGCAAATACCTGCATGACCGTGGTGATGGCATAACCGTCTTCGATAACGACTTCAACGTGGTGTTCGCGGATTTCTAGTGGAGGCAGGTCGGTGCCGGTGGGTGTCAGCAACCCGGCAGCGAAGGCCGGGTGGGAAAACAGGGTGGTGCTCAGTACGGCCACGAGGCCGTAAAACAGGGTTGTCAGGGTTTTCATGGTGTTTCCTCCCAGTGGGTGGATTTGGCCGCTTGCTCATTTTGAGCGGCGGGTTCAGATCCATACTGGGAAATACCTTCATAATCCGCAACCAAATTAGAAAAAGTGGCGGATAACTACCTTATAGGTATTAAAAAATGATACTAAATGACGATCGCCATGACCCTGGTCTGTAGAAGCGAGTGTCGCTCCCGACCAAAAAAGGGGCCTGCGGGCGCCTCAGCCCTTGAGGATCGGCTTGAACAAGCCAAACCGCCAGTCCCGCATCGCCAGCACCAGGGTTGCGCCTTTGCGCTCTTCCAGCGCCAGCGCGGCGTCGTCGTTGTTCAGCGTATCGAACTCCCTGGCCAGGCGCCGCAACTTGCGCTGCATCTCGGCGTTGCTCTGTGAAGAAAGCATGCCGTTGAGCACCACCAGGCATTCGTCGTCGCGGTTGAAACGGGTGTGAAAGAATTCCTGGCCGATTTTTTTCTGGAAGAACTGCTGGATCGGCCCGTTTTCGATCCAGCCGAAGTTGGGCGCCACCCGCAGGCGGATGCGGTTCTTAGGCAACAGCTCGATCAATTTCAGGCGGTCAAGGCGGGCCAGGTGGCGGATGCACTCGTGCTCGCTGATGCGGTAGTAAGCCAGGATCTCGTCCATGCTCCAGCGGTTCAGGACGCATACCGCGACCAGCGCCAGGGTGACGTCGCCGGTGAGTTCCTGTTCCTGCTCCCAGGTCAGCTGCTGCAGGGCTTGCCGGCGCTCGTTCATCAACTGCACCAGGTCGCTGATCTCCAGGCCCAGCATGTGGCAGACCCGGTCCAGCCGGTCCAGCGAGAAATTCTGTTGCGAGAAAATGCGCTTGACGCTGGCCTCGGTCAGGCCCAGTTCGACAGCCACGTCGGCATAGGTCTTGCCCTGGGCTTTCAGCGCGGCCTTCAAAGTGCTTACCAGTTCACGTGTCTGGCCCATCAGCCGGCCGCACCCGGAATCACCAGGGTGGTCGGTGCGCCGGGGCCCACCGGCCAGCCGAGCGCCAGCCAGACCACGAACATGATCGACCAGCCGATCAGGAAGGTGATCGAGTAGGGCAGCATCAGGGAAACCAGCGTGCCGATACCGGCCTTCGAGACATAGCGCTGAACGAAGGCGATGATCAGCGCGAAGTAGCTCATCATGGGCGAGATCACGTTGGTCACCGAGTCGCCAACGCGGTAGGCGATCTGGATCAGTTCCGGCGGGTAGCTCAGCAGCATGAACATCGGGATGAACACTGGCGCCATCAGCGCCCACTTGGCCGAGGCGGAACCCATCACCAGGTTGATCATGGCCGACAGCAGGATGAAGGAGAGCAGTAACGGAACCTGGTGCAGGCCGGCGGATTTCAGGATCGTTGCGCCCTCCACCGCGAAGATCAGCCCGAGGTTGGTCCAGTTGAAAAAGGCCACGAACTGCGCCGCGAAAAACACCAGTACCATGTAGCCGCCCAGCGTCGACATCTGGTCGCTCATGCCCTTGATCACGTCGCGGTCGTTGCGCACCGTGCCGGCGCCGACGCCATAAGCCGTGCCGAGCCCCACGCCGTAGAAGAAGATGATGGCCACGATGCCCTTGAGGAAGGGCGAGTGTAAAACGCCGCCGGTTTCCGCGTCGCGCAGGAAACCATCGGCCGGCAACAGGCCCCACAGCAACAGGGATGTGAAAACCAGGAAGGCCACAAAGGCATAGCGCAGGCCGCGTTTTTCTTCCGGAGCCAGCGGCTTGATGGCCTCGTCCGCGGTGCTGTCGGTCTCCTGCCCGGCCGTTTCAACCGCAACCGCCGCCAGGCGCGGCGCCACCAGTTTCTCCGTCACCCACCAGCCGAGGCCGGTGATCAGGAAGGTCGAGACAAACATGAAATAGTAGTTGGCAGCCGGGCTGACCACGTAGGTCGGGTCGATGATACGCGCGGCCTCCTGCGACAGGCCGGCGAGCAGGGGATCGATCGTGCCGAGCACGAAGTTGGCGCTGTAGCCGCCGGATACCCCGGCAAATGCGGCAGCGAGACCGAGAATCGGGTGGCGGCCGGCAGCCTTGAAGATCAGCGCGGCCAGCGGCACCAGCAGTACGTAACCCACCTCGCTCGCCGCGTTCGAGAGGACGCCGCAGAACACCACTACCGGTGTGAGCAGCGCGCGCGGTGATTTCAGCACCAGCATGCGCATGACGGCGCCGATCAGGCCGGACACCTCGGCCACGCCGATGCCGATCATCGCGACCAGCACCGTGCCCAGCGGCGCGAAACTGGTGAAGTTCGTGACCAGGCCGGTAAGAATCCGGTGCAGTCCGTCCACCGAGAGCAGGCTGACCGGTTCGATCAGCGCACCCGTGGTCGGGTGGGCCACCGACAGGTCGAACTGCGCGGCGATGCCCGAAAGCACGATCACGGCGAGCGCCGACAGGGCAAACAGCGTGGTCGGGTCCGGCAGGGCGTTGCCCACCCGTTCGATGACATCCAGGAAACGGTCGGTGGCGCGGCGTTTGCGCACGGGAGGTGTAGGCGTTGCTGAATTCATGTCGGCTCCTTATCGATCAGCGCCGGATTACAGCACGTTTCGCAGCCTGCCCACAAGTCAGCGCCTTGCCTTCACGCATCGCTCGCCGGCGCCCACTGCCGGCCCGGGCCTCACGGCGTAACGATATTGAAGCGTCCTTCCGGTTTGTCGAACAGCGAAAAGAATGCCAGCAGGTCCAGCGGATTGCCTTCCAGGTCCAGTTCCTCCGAGAACAGCGTTTCCCTAAGCCCGGCGTTGCCGGTCAGCATGCGCACAAAAAGACCGTGCGTGATGTTCAGCGTGGCATCAGCCGGTTCCGCGGCATCAACCGGGCGGTGGCGCAACACCGCGTTGCTGATTTCCAGCAGGTAGCTCTGCTGCAGGTCGGTAAAGACCAGCTTCACACGGATTTCCTCGCCTTCGGCCTCCGGCCCGTTGAGCCTCACCGCCAATGAATCGAAGAATTTCTCCGGCGGCGTCCGGTACAGGATGTCCTGCATCAGGGCAACGTCGATACCGCGCTCCGGCGCCCCGTGCCTGAGTTCAAAGGCGGCGGACAGGTAGACGTCCCGCCAGGGGCCGGACTCGGCGCGGTAACCCAGTTGGTCATAAACTGAAGCCAGCAGTTGCTTGCCTCCGGCATGGCCGGGCTCGGCGAATACCAGGTGATTGAGCAGGGTGGCGGCCCAGCGGTACTCGGCCTTGTCGAAGGCGTCCTGCGCCCGGGCCAGCAGTTGGTCCGGACCGCCCGCCAGTTTGACATAGTGCTTGCCCGCCTGCGCCGGCGGCAGCGGGTCCAGGTTGGCCGGGTTGCCGTCGTACCAGCCGAGATAGGACTGGTAAACGGCACGGGCGTTGTGCCGGGTGGTGCCGTAATAGCCGCGGCTGGCGAAGGAACGGCGCAGCGATTCCGGCAGTTCCAGGTGTTCCGCGATTTCCGCGGGCGTCATGCCCGCGTTGAACATCCTGACGGTCTGGTCGTGCAGGTATTTGTACAGGTCCCGCTGCTGTTCCAGGAACTCGACAATATGTGTATTGCCCCAGATCGGCCAGTGGTGGCTGGCCAGGTAAATCTCCGCTTCACCGAACAGGCGGATGGACTCGTCGATGCTGTTGCTCCAGTTCAGTGCGTCGCGCACCCGGGCCCCGCGCAGGGTGTACACGTTGTGCATCTGGTGCGAGGTCACCTCGGCGCCGTGAAAGGCCTTGAGGTGGGGCAGGTAGAAGGTCATTTCCGCCGGCGCTTCCGTATCCGGCGCGTGCTGGAATACGAACTCGATACCGTCGATGAGGTGCTTCTGCGGGGTGCCGTCGATGATCACGGTAGGCGCCAGCAGCCCGAAATTCCCAAACGCGGGCGACACGCCCAGGCCGGTGCCGACGTGTCCGCGTTCCGACCTGGCCAGGCGCTTGCCGTACATGAACATCGCGCGGCGGCTCATGGCCGGCCCCGCGATGATGTTCTCGCTGGTCGCGTGCTCCATGAAATCCTTCGGCGCAAATATGGCTATGCCGCTTTCCCGCGCCGATTCCGGCGAGACGATACCCAGCACACCGCCAAAATGATCGATATGGCTGTGGGTGAAGATGATCGCCGAAACCGGCCGGGCGGGCAGGTGTTGAAATGCAAACGCCAGCGCGGCCGCGGCCGTCTCGCGCGCGGTCAGCGGGTCGATAACGATCCAGCCTGTTTTGCCCTCGATCAGGGTCATGTTGGACAAGTCGTAGCCACGCAGTTGGTAGACGCCCTCCGCGACCTGGAACAGGCCGTGGATGTTGTTCAGTTGGGACTGCCGCCACAGGCTGGGGTTGACGCTGGCGGGCGCCTCGCCGCTGACAAAACCGTAAGCCGGCATATTCCAGACCTCGCTGCCGTCTTCAGCCATTACCCGCAGTTCCGGGTCCGAGGCCAGCAAGCCGCGCCGGGCGAATTCAAAATCCAGCTCATCGGAAAAATCCAGTTCTTCGTAAACTGCCTGGTTGGCGTGTGCAGTCGCGGCGGTGGGCGCGGAATGCCCCTGGGTATCGGCCGAGGTGTCGAATTCAACGGGCTGGTCGCAGGCCGCGAGCAATAGAGCCGACAACACGAAGTAAATGGGGCGCCGTGAGGTCATAGGTCTGTCCTTGTTGTATAAGTTGATGATTACTGTGGCAGAATATGCGCGATGCGAACCGCTGCCAACCCATCATGACTTTCTTTGCCGAACTCAAACGCCGCAACGTATTCCGCATCGGCGCGGCCTACGTGCTGTTCGCGTGGGTTCTGTTGCAGGGCGCGGACTTTGCGCTCGACCTGATTGGTGCGCCCAACTGGATTATCCAGGCCCTTTCGATCATCGTTGCCATCGGCCTGCCGTTGGCGCTGATCATCGCCTGGGCATTCGAACTGACGCCCGAAGGCATCAAGCGTGAAAAAGATGTGGATCGCAGCCAGTCCATCACGCCGCGGACGGGCCGCAAACTCGACCGCGTGATCATCGTCGTGCTGGCGCTGGCCGTGACCTACCTGCTGATCGACAAGCTCGTTTTGCAGGACCTGGTGAAGCAACCGGATGCCGGCTCCGTGGCCGCCGGGGTCGATACACCGGCCCCTCCAGCGGAAGACGGGAGTCCCTCGGTAGCCGTGTTGCCCTTTGTCAATATGAGCGGCGATGTTGAGAACGAATATTTTTCTGACGGCCTGACCGAAACGCTGCTGCACGTGTTGTCGCAATTACCCGAGTTACGGGTCGCGGCACGCACGTCCTCCTTCGCTTTCAAGGGAAAAAATGCCAGCATCGGTGAAATCGCCGGCGCCCTGGGCGTGGCGCACGTGCTCGAAGGCAGCGTGCAGAAAGCCAATGACCGCGTACGTGTCACGGCGCAGTTGATCCGGGCCAACGACGGCTTCCACGTGTGGTCACAGAACTACACGCGCCCGCTGGAAGACATCTTCGCCATCCAGGACGAGATCGCCACGGACGTGGCCGCTGCGCTGGGCAGTTCCCTGCTGGGCGCAGAGGAAGCCGAAATACACGTGGTCAACACCACCAACCTGTCTGCCTACGACAGCTACCTGAAAGGGCTGGAACAACAGAATACTTACTCCTACGGCGGCCTGGATGATGCGGAGAACCATTTCAAACAGGCCCTGGCGCGTGACCCCGGTTTTACCGACGCCCGCCTGGCGCTGGTACGAAATTACATTATCAAGTTTTCCACCGGCATGATCGATAGCGAAGAGCTTTACGTCCTGTCCGACCCCCTGATCAGCCAGGTGCGTGAGTCCGAGCCGGGTAACCTGCTTGCGCGTGCGCTTGAACTATCGCAGAAGCTGGTCAATTTTGACCCCTCGCGGAGTGCGGCCGAGGTCCGGAAAATCGTGGATGAGCTGCAGGCTTTGCTGCTGGTGATGCCCACGGATACACTGATCCGCATCAACGTGGCAACGACGCTAAATGGGTTTTTCCGCCAGGAGCAACAGGCGATTGACGTGCTGCAGGCCGGCCTGATGATCGACCCGCTGGAGCCGGAATTTTACCGTTGGCTGGGCCGAGTCTACATCCAGACGGGGCGCCTGGAAGAGGCGCGTGCATCCTTGCTGCGCACTATTGAACTGGCGCCCGACAACCCGAACGGCTACAGCACGATGGCAGAACTCGAGCAAGAGCTGGACAACCTGCCGGGCGTACTTGATTACATGCGCCAGGCCATCCAGGTCGACCCACAGGACCATGAACTGGCTGCTGCTATTGCCAGGGATTTGTATCTTCTCCGCTTGCCGGAAGAAGGCGACTACTGGCTTTCCCGCGTACAGGCCCTCGCGCCGGGTTCCGGATTGGCGCGCAGCTTGGAAGTGTCGCGAGCCGCTGCCCGGGGAGAAACCGGGCAGGCCATTGCCCTGGCGACCGCGGTGATCGCCGAGCAATTCGATAATCGCCAGGGGTCTTTCGGCAGAGTCATTTTTTATTACGCGGATGCGATGCTGCAGGAGGGGAGAGCACGAGAGGCCTATGATTTCCTGGTCAGCGTGCGCCCGGAAATTACGCAATACGATCAGATAGCCCAAGGGGTTCCAGGCCTGCTCATGCAATGGGCTTCGCTCGGATTGATGGCGGGGTTTGAAACGTTTGAAAACCGCCAGGCTGCCTGGAGCCAGTTCAGGGGCGAATTGGACAGCACGGGTATTCCCTGGAATACGGACCCGTCCAGCGGCAATATCACCTGGGATTTCCTGATGCAGGGAGAAGTGGAACAGGCGGTTGACCACTACCTCGAATTCGAACTCAACGAGCCCCTGGCCACGAACCTGGATCGTCACCGGAAGCGCTTTTACGCGCTTTACGGCCCGGTCTACGAGGATCCGCGCGTGGCCGCGAAACTGAACGAAGATGCCGAACGGTTCACCGCGCTGCGCGAAGAGGTGCTTGAGATGTTGCGGCAGCCAAAGTGGGAGAACTTCTGACCCATGCCCCCCGGTAAAGAAGCGGCCAGGGACAAGCTGGCCATGTATACCATGCCACTGTGCCCGTTTTGCTGGCGCGTGACGAGGGTGATTAACCGCCTCGGCCTGGATGTCGAGATGTGCGACGTGCTGATGCATCCGGCGCACCGCGAAGAACTGATACAGGCAACCGGCCGCGCTACCGTGCCGGTACTGTGTATCCAGTCAGCGGACGGCGAAGTTAGCTGGATGCCCGAGTCGAGAGACATCATTCGATACCTGCAGCAAACCTACGCCTGAGGGGAGGGCGCCTTGATCCCACTGAAGCCGGAATTCATCGACAACTGCCCGGTTGAAAACGGCTTCCGCCTGCGCGGGCTGGATATGACCCGCATCGAAGTGTTTGTCGATGCCGCCTTTGCTTTCGCCGTGACCATGCTGGTCATCTCCTTCGACGCCATCCCTACGACCTATGACGAAATGATCCTGGCCATCAAGAGCATTCCGGCCTTCGTGGTGGCCGTGGTGCAGATCGTCTGGATCTGGCAAACCCACAATACCTGGAGCCGGCGTTTTGGCCTGGAAACGGCCTGGACCGTGGTTCTTAGCACCGCGCTGCTGATCGTGGTGCTGATTTACATCTACCCGTTGAGAATCATGGCGGGCGGGATGTTCTCCTGGTTTACGAGCGGCTATTTGCCCACCAACTTCAACCTCGAGACCATGGATCAGTTGAGGGTGATGTTCGTCTTCCTGGGGATTGGCTTCATGGCGCTGTGCCTGGTGTTTACCATGATGTACCGCTACGCGGAAAGGCTGCGCGAGCCGCTGCTGTTGAGTGAAAGAGAGCTGTACCGGACCCGCACGGTGCAGTACCTTTGGACCGGCGCCGGCGGCACGGGATTTCTGTGTGTTGTGCTCGCCCTGGCGCTGCCCGTGGACCGGGTTCCGTTTTCCGGCTTTGCATTTGCCTTGCTGGCAGGGTGGTTTCCGCTGCTGCGGTGGCTGAGGGGGAAGAAGGCA
>JAZBOH010000064.1:0-3313 GCA_036351055.1 Lysobacterales bacterium | reverse complement strand
TGCTAGACGACTTCCAGGTGATCGATGACGCGGTCACAGAGGCCAGCGAGCCCTACCGTCGTCTGCCCAGGCTGGCTTTCATGCTGGACGCGCCCCTTGGGCGCAGCGGCCTGGGTACGCGGCTGGATGCGGAAGCGGTTTATTTTGACCGGGATACCGGTACCGTCGGCGCGCGCGTCGACCTGCAACCCAGCCTGGTATGGAGTACCAACCGGCCCTGGGGGTTTCTTGAGGCCAGTGCCGGCTATCGCTATACCGCCTACGACCTGGACCTGCGGGGCATCGATGGTGACAGCTCGCCGGACCGGGGCACCCCGATTCTGAGCATTGACAGCGGTACCTTTTTCGAGCGAACCACCAGTTCGGGAAACCGGCAAACACTGGAGCCGCGCCTGTTCTACCTCTACGTACCGTTTGAAGAACAGTCGCAACTGCCCGACTTTGACACCGGCGATTTCACCTTCGGCTTTGCCCAGCTCTTCGCCAGCAACCGCTTTACCGGTGCCGACCGGCAAACGGACGCCAACCAGCTCACGATCGCCGCCAGCTCGCGCATGCTGGACGGCACCACGGGCCGCGAACTGTGGAACCTTAACTTCGGGCAGATCCTGTACCTCGAAGCACCCCGCGTGACCCTGGATGAAGATACGCCACTTAACCAGGACACCTCGCCCTTCCTGGCGGAGTTCAACTGGCACCCCCTGGATCGCATAGATGTGCGCCTGGGCATCGAATGGAGCTGGGAAAACAGGGAACTCAACGTGGGGGTTGTGGGTCTGGGACATACGGCCCGCAACGGCAGCCGCCTGTCCTTCGAGTATCGCTTTCGGCGCGACCGGCTCGATCAGTTTGACGTGCGCTACCTGTGGCCCATCAATGAACGCTGGCGCCTGTTCAGCCGGGTCAACTACTCCCTGGATGAATCGGAACTCCTGGAGGGACTGGTGGGCATCGAATACGAGAGCTGCTGCTGGGCCCTGCGGATGGCCGCACGGCGCTACCTGCGCGACCGCAACGGCGGCGAGCGTGATGCCCTTTACCTGGAGCTGCGGCTCAAGGGCCTGGGTGCCTTCGGGCGCCGGGAACCGCCGCTGTTTTATACACCCGCACCGTGAGCAAACTGGCTCCGGCGCCGTTGTCATGAGCTAGAATAGCGGGCTTAAGACTGCAACACCGATTCCGGCCCAGCGTCTGCGCCGGAAACAGGAGAGAAATACCGACTATGAACATTCTGCGTCCCCACCTGCTGGCCACTGCCCTGCTCGCCGCGGGCCTGCTCGTCCAGCCAGTTCCTGCCCGGGCCCAGTTCGTCGAGAAGCTCGACGAAATCGTGGCCCTCGTGGAAGAAGACATCATTTTACGCAGCGAGCTGGACATTGCCGTTGAGGGCATCGTCCAGCGCATTCAGCAAAGCGGCGGCAACCTGCCGCCCCAGGAACTGCTCGATAAACAGGTGCTCGAGCGCCTGGTAAACCGCAAGCTGCAGGTGCAGCGTGCCCTGCGCACGGGCATCCGCGTGAGCGATGCGGACATTGATCAGGCACTGATGAATCTCGCACGGCAAAACAATATCAGCGTCGGCCAGATGCGCCAGGTGCTGGAAGCTGACGGGGAAGACTTCGGTGAGTTTCGGCGCAGCATCGGCGAGGAAATCATGAGCGAGCGCCTGCGTCAGCGCGTGGTCAGCAGCATGGAACCGGTCAGTGATACGGAGGTTGAAATTCTGCTGGCCTCGGAGGACTTCGCCGGCGGTGAATTTGATATTTCCAATATCCAGGTTACCGTGCCGGATGGCGCCACGCCGGAAGTCATCGCCGAGGCGGAAGCGCGCATTGGCGAAATTCACAAGCAGTTGCAGGAGGGCCTGGAGTTCTCTGCCGCGGCCATCAGCTTTTCCGAGAGTCAGGATGCCCTGGAAGGCGGCCGGGTGGGCTGGCGCGATCTGAACTCGCTGCCCCGGGAGTTTTC
Source organism: Lysobacterales bacterium (assembly GCA_036351055.1). Taxonomy (GTDB): domain Bacteria; phylum Pseudomonadota; class Gammaproteobacteria; order Xanthomonadales; family SZUA-36; genus JABDPF01. The sequence continues at coordinate 1,345 of JAZBOH010000064.1, read as the reverse complement.
CGACGCGATTCGTGACATGCAGCCCGGGCAATTTTCCGACCCGATCCGCAGTCCGGCGGGCTACCACATCGTGAAGGTCAACGACTTTCGCGAAAACCGCCAGATCATGGCCGAAGAAGTCCGCGCAAACCACATCCTGATTACCACCAACGAGCTGATTGACGCCCGCGAGGCCATGGACATTGCTCGCGACCTGTATGAGCGCATCGGTGACGGCGAGGACTTCGCAGACCTGGCGCGGGAGTTTTCCGACGACACCACCAGCGCCAATCTGGGTGGTGATATGGGCTGGTTTCCACCGGCGCAGTTTGGTGAGCGCTTTCAGGCCATGCTCGAAGGGCTGGAAGACGGCGAAATGAGCGAGCCTTTTCAGTCCGAGGCCGGCTGGCATATTTTGCAGCGCACGGGCTTTCGCGAGACCGATGTGACCGAGGAGGCCATGGCCAATATGGCCCGCCAGACCATCATGCAACGTCGGGCGGAGTCCGAGATCGAGGGCTATATCCGCCAGATGCGGGAAGAGGCTTTCGTCGAAATCCGCCTGCCCGGCTAGTCCGGCGTGTTGCCCCTCGCCCTGACCCCGGGCGAACCGGCGGGCATCGGCCCGGAATGTGTGCTGCGTTACCGCGCAGCACACCCCCTGACGCCACTGGTGGCCGTTGCTGACCCGCGACTGCTGCGGGACACGGCTCGGAGGCTGTCCCTGGAAATCCCCATCGAAGCCTGGACGTCGGGCCAGCCGCCGGCGCAGGGCGCACTGTCCTGCCTGGCCGTTGCGATGCCGGCTCCGTCCCGACCCGGTCATCTGGACCCGGCCAATGCACCCTACGTCCTGGAAACGCTGCGTCGCGCCACGGACCTGGTCATGCAGGGGCAAGCGGCAGCACTGGTGACCGGGCCCGTGCACAAAGGGGTCATCAATGACGCAGGTGAGGCGTTCACAGGTCACACGGAGTTCCTGGCAGAGTTGGCGGGCGTACCTCGCGTCGTCATGATGCTGGCCGCCGACGACCTGCGCGTGGCATTGGTCACAACCCACTTGCCCCTGGCCGCCGTGCCTGCTGCGATTACGCCTACGGCCGTTCGCAGCGCCATCAACATCACCAGCGAAGCCCTGCAGCAGAGGTTTCATATTCCCAGGCCGCGCCTCCAGGTGCTGGGCCTGAACCCCCACGCGGGTGAAGGCGGACACCTGGGCACGGAGGACGACGCAATCATCGCCCCGGCCATGGCCGCCTGCGCCCGTGATGACCTTGAGTTGATCGGGCCGGTACCGGCGGATGCGGCCTTCAAACCGGCAGCACTGCAGGCCTGCGATGCGGTGCTGGCCATGTATCACGACCAG
>JAZBOH010000063.1:0-28465 GCA_036351055.1 Lysobacterales bacterium | reverse complement strand
CTAAGAAATTTTCTCATTTTACGTGGTACCGATCCGGTACTTAAATCCTGTGTAAATCCTTAGTCATGATAACACTTATTAACCACTGTAAAAATGGATTGTATAATAAATAATAAAAACAGAATGTTATGTATGTTTCTTCTCTTTTTCAAAGATTTAGAGTGTTTTAGTAAAATGCACTCCGAAGGCAGGGGTCACAGGTTCGAATCCTGTCGGGCGCGCCATTTCAAACGATTTTCTTCCGGCGCCCGCGCCGCCCAGATCAGCAAGCCTCGCTCGGAAATCGGATGGCCGCAACCTCGGCCTTGAAGAATGGAAAATAGTTGTCGGTTCCGATGTGATTCCCGCCTTCGACTTTCGTTGGCAGTCGGTAGCCGCCAAAGTCTCGAAAGTCTGACAGATCACCGCCAAACGGCTGTTCGCGGAACACTTTTGCCGGGTTTTCATTACTCCAGCGCTGGATCACGACACGGGTGGGGCGGCCGTCGTCCGCTACCGTGATCTCGACCGCTTGTTCGAAGCCAGCGAAGGTGACGATCGCTCGCGCACTATCGTTATCCAGCGGTTCCCATCGGACGGTATCGCCAGGCAGCAGGCTGGCCGGCGCCCAGAATGCGCCTTCTGCCACGACACGGCCGAATGCCGAGCGACGGTGATCCTCACTGCCGCTCACGCGGACAATAGGCAGAACGCCAAACAGCCAGAATCGTGTCCACGAGCGATCGGGCATGGCGGCGTCGGAACCGCTGATGGGTCCCGCTTCGAGCTTCCACACCAGCCCATACGGTGGCACCAGAACCTGCTGCGCCGTCATGGCACGGTAATTGGGCTGATCCTTTGTGCCCAGCCCCATTTCGCCCCGCATCTCGATCTCGACCACCCCGTGCAGCGCTGCGCCCGGACGGATGGTGTAGCGGAAATACCGTTGTGCGGGCTCGGGAAGCGAGATAATGGTAGCGGGGTCGTAGTGGCCACGCGCGGGCCCGGCCAGATCGACCAGCGAATTCCAGGCATTGCGGTCGGATTTACGGTCCAGCGTGCGCCAACCGGCAAGCAATGCGGCGCTAAGCAGAAGCGCCAAAGCGATCAGGGCAAGCCACTTCATGAAACGCTCCGTTGATCCGTTTCCGTTTCCGATTCCGTTCCCTTCACCGGCATCTCGTCCACAGGGATGATGGGAGCTGTTGCAACCCGGAGTCCAGCCGCCTGATATGCCGCTCCGTCCCTGGCGAGCGCGACAATCGCCGCAGCGACGAACGTCTTGCCGATGCTCGCTGCCGCAAACATCACTCGCAACGACTTGTCGGGACCACCGCTGTCACGGCATCCGAACGCGTAAACATTGACGCACGGTTCAGCCAGACAATTGCAATGGCAACGAGAACGAAGAAATACGTGTCATAAGGTTGTGCATCTGGCCAGAGTGGGTTGATGAGCTGGTAGTGAAATAATGCCGGCAGCAGAATACTGCCATGCGTTGAGTTGAACAGCGGCGTGACAATGACGGCCAGGCTTACATTGCCTATGAAGAACGGCGTAAAACTCCAGCCACTCTGGACAGAACCGCTCAGGTAAAAGGCCGGGAGATGCCACAAACCCCAGGTTGCACCGATGAGCAAGCCGGCCCACAGTGGTGCCATATGCCGTTGCAGAAGCGGTTGAGCAAGCCCGCGCCATCCGAACTCTTCAACCGGGCCTAGAAACAGCATGAATACCATTGCGCCCAGAGTTGCACCGATGCCGTCGAATGCGAACGGATCGCTAATCAGCGTGCCCTTGACCCATGCCCCGGCGGCAAACGTGAGCGGAATTCCAAATAGCAGGAATATAGCCCAGGAAACCGAGCATCGCCAGATTGCCAGGCGGGTAAGAAACGCCCTCAGTCCCGCGACCCCACCGTGAGTCAACACAACGAAAAATGCCGCAAATGCGGGGGCCCAGGTCGCCAGAATGAACGCCGGATGACGGCCACTGATCTCGCCAAACCAGGCGACGGCCGTGCCGGGTCGAAAAATGTAGAGACCGACGATCCCCCAAGTGATCGCAAACGTGGTAAGTATGAAAGGGAGAAGTGCGGCTGAGGGCACCATGCAGGTTCCCGTTGCGGTCTGCCTGGTTGTGTTTGGTGATCGGTCATTTTCTGCAACGGACGGACTGGATGACATGTTGATCCACCCTTTCAAGGTCTTCAGTAGCCGAGTTTCCATCTTTTGTTTCACGTCAATGCGATGGCCAGATTGCCGCGTTGCAGGTCGCGAAAACCTGTAGAAACGCCGAGCGGCTAAATAGAAGATTCATGGCGCAAACAGTGACATCGCACAACAGCAATCAGTCCGACCGATGATATTCTAGTCTTTTCGATCTAAACGTACGAATTTCCGAATCACCGGGAATCTTAGATGTTGAAAACACTTTTTCTCTGGATGGCGCCTGTACTGGCCTTGGGGATAATTCTTCTATCCGCCACGTATATTCGAGACATACACCGTGCCCATGAACGGGTCAGTGCCGCGGGCACCGTCATTGCTTCACCCTATGGAGATATCGAATATACCGACGCCGGATCGGGCCCGCCAGTGCTGGTGATTCACGGCAGCGGCGGTGGTTACGATCAGGGCGAACTGATTGCCCAGGCCGTGCTCAGCGCGGATTTCCATGTCGTTACGCCTTCGCGCTTTGGCTACTTGCGCTCGGCGATTCGTGAAAACGCCACCTGGGACGAGCAAGCTCATGCCTATGCCTTTCTGCTGGACCACCTTCAAATCGATAAGGTTGCGGTCGTCGCCATGTCGCATGGCGGACCTTCGGCGTTACTCCTGGCCTTACTGCACCCCGAGCGTGTCTCCTCACTGACACTGATCTCCTGTGGAGTCGCGCCCTCGGCCTCGTCAGATCAAGCGGAGGCGAACGAGAAGGGCGAGATACTGACATCCATCTTTAAATATGACCTGCTGTACTGGGTCATCAGCAAGTTCGCCAAGAGTCAATTCATGGAACTGATGGGTGCCAACGACGAGGTTGTGGCCGGCCTTACCCGTTCTCAACGGCAAGTCATTGAACGCATCATTGACTATATGAACCCGGTGTCGCTACGGTCGGCCGGTGTCAGTTTCGACAACAAGGCCAAGCTGCCGGGTGAGAGAATTGCGGCAATAAGAGCCCCTACGCTTGTACTCCATGCCGAGGACGACACGCTGCAGCTTTTTCACAATGCTGAATTTGCCGCCTCAAAAATTCCGGATGCGAGGCTCATCTCTTTCGAGGCAGGTGGTCACGTCGTCATGATTGTGGAGCAAGCGACAGTTCGTCCGGGCGTACAGCGTCATATACTCACCCACCTCAACTGATTGATGATGCCGGTCGAGTTGCCATTTGAGCGCGGTCTGAGAATGGTCTGATCAAGTGCTGCGCAGTGGTGCGTGGTACTGAACTCGCAACAGGCGTCGCGTCATTTCAACCAAGGTGTCTTCCGGTCACATGGTTTACATCTGATCCAGCCGCAACAGCAACACCTCATCAATAAATTCTGTCGTAAATTTCCGGATCTGCTCTTCGCTGTGGTCAATAGGGCGGGTGTGGGTGAACAGGACGATACCGGTTTGTGCCTCCACCAGGCTGAGCGACGCCCGTGAACCCTGGCCGTCCCGGCGTAGCTTTCCTTCAACCACCCACCGCGCGCCAAATTCAAGGGCGAAATAAGGGTATGGGTTTGGCGGACCGCTGGCGACGGCGCTGGCTGACAGGAACTTGACCTGCGAATGATTCAAAAGCTGTGCCTGAAGGGTGTCATCCAGGTCAGCTGCCAACATGGCCTGTTCTTGCCCGTGCGCAACAACGGGCAGAACGGCCAGCCGGGTCTGGGCCGGTTGACCCAAATGAGCAGCCAGCCACAATGAGGCGGTGGACATCAGGAGCGACAGCGCAGCAACGGACAGTGCCCAGTACAACACCTTTTTCCAGCGCGGCCTTGCCTCTTTGCCTGGAATGGTTCCTGTGATTTGAGTGTCACCGGTGCTCGTCTCGGAGACGCCTGGCAGCCAGCGGTAGCCGCGTTTGGGCACGGTTTCAATCAAGCCGGCCTGGTCGCTGGCGGGCTCAAGCGCCTTGCGCAAATCCGAAATGCAACGTGTCAGCGTATCGTCGCTGACGCTCTGGTTTTTCCACACCTGGCTGAAAAACTCAGTCCGGCTGACGAGTTGGCCTGCATTTCGCAGCAGTAACATAAGTACCTGCATGTTCACCGGGCCCAGGCGAATCTCCTGGCCCGCGGCTTCTACCTGTCCCAGTTCCGGGTATACGGCCAGGCCACAGCTTTGAAAAACCTGTTTGTTGCCGGGTTTGCTCACGGCGACCAATCTATCAGAACTCGGCGTGAAAATTGCAGCATTGATGCCGCGCTCAGCTTTTTCGGAGGTTTTACTCAGGCGGCCACCGGGCACTTGAGCAACAATCGGATCAAATCAACAGCAAGCGAGACAGAAAATGAATGACCACGGGAGTTTGGCGAAAGCAGGTTTGGCGGTGGCGTTGGCCATGGTGGTTTTTATCGGTTTGACCCTGGTTGTGAACCTGGGCATGTTCGACGAAAAACCGCTGGAGCCCGTTTCCCGCCTGATGGCGCCGGAGTATGGCGTCGAACCACCCCGTGAAGGCAATGCCTACTTTGCGCTGCTGGGGCTTAAGGCAGATGAAGAGCGGGATATGGCCGCCAGCGGTGCCCGGTTGCTGGAACGCTACGCACGGTCACAGGCGGCGCTGGGTGATGCCGATTACCTCGAAATCCTGGGCAACCTGGTTGCCGACCAGGCCTGGCTGGAAGCTTATGACGGCTGTACAGGGCGCAAGCAAGCGGGCTGCCTGAAACACTTTGCCGAGCAGATTCAAAGTCATCCGCTCGGCGGGGAAAGGCTGAATCTCCTGCTGCAACGATATGGGCAAATCATTGACCTTCCACTGTTCCGGGACCAGGAGCACCTGGGCATGGCGACGCCGCTTCCGGAATACAGCGCCATGATGAAACTGAGCCAGCTGCAACTGGCAAACAGTTTTCTCTCTGGCAATTCCGCCGCTTTCCTGGATCGACTTGAGGCCGATATCCGGTTCTGGAGAATGTTATTGGATCAAAGCCGGTCGCTGCTGGGCAAAATGGTTGGCCTGGCCGGCATCTGGAACGACGTGAGTTTCCTGTCAGAGTTCGTTGCGGCACAGGACAGCCTGGACGGGCACCAAGCGGTTATTTCCCGAATTCTTTCGCCACTCACGCCCGGGGAACTCGATATCGGTGAATCATTCGTGTTCGAACAGCGATTTTTTGTCTTCGATTTGGTCAACAACCCCGGTTCAGCACTGAGACGCCTGTTGCTCCAGCCGCAAGCCACTGTGAACAGTTATTACTCCCTGATTACCGGGCCGATGCTGCGCTTGAGCTCTCTCCCGCTGGAAGAATTTGTCGACACTTATATTCCGGCACGGGACTCCGAAGCCGGAAGCGCCCAGCTGACGAGTACAGCCGGGCTGTTGAGCCTGTCGCCAGCCAGCCTATATAACCTGGGCGGCAAACAGATATTGGTCGAAAACGCCTACAGCCCGGCGGATTATGTCGCCAGGGCCCACGACGCCAACGGAATGATTGACCTCGTTAAACTGCAGGTCTGGCTAAAGAATCAGCCCGAAGCTAATTGGGCACAGGCCGTCCAGAACGCCAGTATCGGCAACCCCTATAAGCAGGCGCCAATGAGCTATGACGAAGAAGGCCCCTGGCTGTCATTCGAGTGCCTGGACCGGCTTGCGAGTTGCCGTGTGCGTCTCCGTTAGTGGAGTGTGCTGCTGCCTGTTTTCAACCGGCCTCACCGGGCCCGGGCGAGTTTTTCCATGACTGCGGCGGCCACCGGCTGGTCGCCGCTCTCCAGCCAGTCCCTGTCCAGAGGGTGAACGACCTTGTACTGCTGTCGCGTGTAGTGCTGTACATCCGTAACCGCACTGTCGAGTTGAACCGGGCGAAGCCCCTCGACACCAAATATCTCGGCGTAGTCTCCGTAAACACCATCGCAAATGGACCGCAGGCTGCAGTCCTTGCACGCCTCGACATGATGGTAGCCGGTGTACTCCTTTGACCTGACTTCAGCGTCTTTCTGATACAGCGTTTCCAGCTTGAAGCTGTCAGCGTGATCATCCAGCTTTCCGGCCCATTGGCGTTCGAGCCCCTGCTTGATCAGATGAAGTTGCTTGCCCAGTTTGGGGTAATTGCGATCGAGCATTCTCAAGGGACCGCGCATCGCGCCCAATTCCAGTCTCTTACCCAGTTTGAACGGCGGTGTAAGTGCCATGCCTGCCGTGCGCTGGGCGGGCAGGTCGGTCCATGACCAACTGGCATAATCATTTTCATGCAGGTCGTATGGAAGCTGTTTGAATCCATAGGATGTATTGCGCATGTCATCGGGCACCAGGCATTGCGGCAGGTAACGGACATTGACCTCAACGTTCTGCTCCAGCAGGTAGCCGATGGCCTGCTCGAGTGGGCCGCGTACTTCCCGGTAGCTGGGCACGTTGTCGGCGCTTCGTTTACCCGTGGTCTGGTCATTGAAAGGATTGAAGCCCAGGAAATTGACAACACCTGCCCCGGTATCCACGGCCAGTTTCGAAATGTCCATCAACTGGGGCAGGGCCAGTTTGGACAGCACGGTATTGAAACGAAAAGGGATGCCCACTTTCTGCAGGTTATCGAGTGCTTTCATCTGCCAGGCGTGGCCACCCGGTCGCCCGACGATTTTGTCGTAGACATCGCCCAGGCCCTGGACGCTGATCAGGAAATCGCGGATACCGACCTTCTTGAAATGTACGGCGTTCTCATACCTGGAAAGGGCAATGGCATTGGTGATCAGCGTGGGTGAAAGGCCAATTTCGGCACAGTACGCCACCAGGTCGTAAATAGGCGGATACAGCGTCGGCTCACCGCCCTGGATGTCAATGGAATTATTGCCGTAATAATCCACCAGCGTCTTGCAGATGGCCTTGGCCTTGTCCAGGCCCATGAACCCGTGTTCAGGGTGCGAATCATCCGTGATCCGGTCAAGGAAATAGCAGAAGTGACAACGCAGGTTACAGGTTTGCCCCAGCCACAGGATGCCCCGGCGAGTCACTTTGCGCGCCTTCGTTTCGAGGTATACCGACCGGTGTTCAGCGGCTTCGTTGTGATTCATGAAATTTCCCTGCTTGCCTGGACCTGGCCCATTTCAGCCGCGCCAGCTTGATCGAGTAAAAAGGTGCATACCCCAAGGCGTGGCCCAACCTGCTGAATGCAAATCCGAACTCGCCGCGTGAAATGGCGATTCGTGCGAAAAGCAGGTTGCGATAAGCCTGGACATGACGCCGATGCGCTTTCGCCGTGGCATCGCGCTGAAAGACCTCCTTCAAAATACTTTGTTCTTCCTGAAACCACTTCCGTAGCTGTAAAACCAGGCCGCCGGGGATTTCGCGCCTGACCATTGCATCGCCGGTGGGCGGAAGAATGCCGTGACCTGCTGACAACAGGCGTATACACCAATCCCAGTCGTGACAGACGCGGAGTCCCGGGTTCAGTACGCCGATCTCCTCGAAAACCGACCGGCGGGCAACCAGTACCGACATGGTGTGGACAAAACTTTCAGTCAATAAATGGATGATTTGCTCTTGATACTCGAATAGGGGGACAAGGTCGGGTAAATGCTCATGACCCGTTTGATCGAACTCGATATGTGCAGCGACACTGGCGCCCGCTCCTGGGTGTTGCTGCAATCGTGTGGCCTGCAGCTGCAGGTAGCCTGGCATCCACACGTCATCATCATCGAGAAATGCGATCAGTTTGCCCCGCGCTTTCGCCAGCGCCTGATTACGCGCCAGGCCGGCGCCTTTACCGTTTTTGTTGGAGATCACATGCAGTGACGGAATACCGGGAAATTTACCGGCTTGTTTCATGCTGGCGATGAATTTCCCGGTGCCATCCATGCTGCCGTCATCCACCACGATCACCTCATAATCGAGGAAGGTCTGTTGCGCTACCGAAGACAGGGCCCGCTGGAGTTTTTCCAGGCGGTTACAGGTGGGAACGATGACGGTAAACGTGGGTGCGGTCACGGTTCTGCACGCCCCTTGCGGCCGGTTCTGAAAACGCCCTTGATATAGCCTGCCAGGTTGGCAAATTCCCAGGCCACGATCAGCAGGGTGATTTGCATGCGGTCCAGCTGGGGGTTCTCGCGAAATTCGGCTGCCAACAGCGAAGGTATTCTGAAATGGTAGGCAATCGTATTTCCCCAGCCTTCTTCAGAATCCCGGTGAAAATGGGCCGCCCCTTCACCATAGGAAGAGTAGGTGGACCAGAAGCGTGCAAAATTAAGATCAGGCGCATGCCTGAGCACAGCCCCGGGCGCCTTGGTCAACTCGTAGCCGGCCTGCATCCACCGCCGGCACAATTCACGGTCTTCCGAAGTGCGGAAGCTGGTATCGAAACCACCCAGTTGCCTCAACGCCTGCGTCGGAAAAGCGATATTGTTCGATGGGAAAAAGAATGCCGGGTAATCTCGCGCCTGCTGGTCACGCTCCACCAGGTCCAGGATCAATTGCGCTGCCGTCGCATAGGGGTTTTCAGGCAAGCCGTTCAGGGTTTTACCACCAACGGCCCGGGGCGGCTCAAACTGCACCGCCGCCGCAATGGCTTCCACCCAGCCTGCCTCGGCCAGGCAATCGTCGTCGAGAAACAGCACTACCGGGGCTTTCACTTCAGCCAATCCGTGGTTACGCGCTGACGCCGGCCCGCCATGCTCAGCGTGAATGACCGTAAGGTTGAGCTGATCTTTGAATTGGCCCAAATCCGGAAAGTGCTGCGGATCACCACCATCCGATACCACGATGACCTCGGCGTCTGGCGGAAAATCCTCACTCAAGGCTGTAAGACAAGCCTGTAAAGGCCCGGCCCGGTTTAGCGTGGGTATGACAACGGAAATCCGCATGATGAGCTTATTGACTGGTTACTGCTTCAGTGATTGTGTGTTGACCAATATTCCCATACCTGTCGTGGAAATAGAAATTCGTGGCGCACGAGAGCGGGGCTTTGTTTTTGATGTGCCGAACTTTCTGAGATTGATCCAGTGGAGAACTTCCAGGACGATGTTTGGAATACCACTACAGTCAGAATAAGGGGCCCCAATGGGCCCCTTATTCAACACGTTGTGCTTTACTGTTTCATCTCTTCCAACTTCTTGCGGTTCCTTTGTGTGTACTCCCAGTGACCGCCCATGCTGGCACGAAGGTTGGCCGGCAGAGAATCGACCGGTGCCACCAGGGTCTTGTCCACGGGCCATTCTTCCAGCAATTCGGGCTTGTACCCCTCGGGGTAGTACTCATCGGGGTCGATCTGCTGTTCACGCACAAACGGCTCCTGGATCTTCGTGCGGTCCGTCGGCGGAAGGGGCACCACCAGTTGTCCGTTGGTGAAGTCCTGCTGCGGCGCCCGTTGGTTGGGGAAGTCTGGCAGGATACCCTCGCGAACCCAGATCTGGTCTGTCGTCACGTTAACCACGATGCCATCAGGTGCACCGAAGTGGTATGGACCATCCCAGTGGTGTCGCACTTCGGCCACTGTTTCCTCGTTCAGCCAGGGGTCAAAGGTCATGTGGGTCGTCATCAACATACGCGGCTTGATCTTGTCTGCCAGATAGCCCACGGCATAACCGGGCGTGTGGTGAGTGTCGATGGTGTAGCGGGCGAGGAAAGGGGGTACACCCTGCACCCCAGAGTTGATCTCGACGACTTCCTGCTGCAACTCGGTTACATAGACGTCGCAGCCCTCGGCGTACTTGATGTCAAGTTTGCTGGGGCGGCCGTCTCCGGTCCACACGAAGCACAGGGAATCTTCTTCGTTGATCTGCCAGTCCAGTCGATACGCCGAAGCACCGTCCTTGGCATGTGAACGCTGCCAGTGAATGACCTTGACGTCATTCTTTTCATAAACGGTGCCCCCGTTGTCGCGGAAGTCGAACTCTTCAACCTGGATGTCCCAGCCTTTGCCCACCGGAAATACGCTGAACGCGTCACGGTGCCAGGCAGTCATCTGTCTCATACCTTCCACCATGGCCTTGGTGCCATACTCAGGGGTTCGCCCGGAGGGGCCGTGAACGGTGATGGGGGTATGCCATCCACCGGACCAGGTGCCGAACATCCACACGTAGGGCAAGGAGCCGTAGTGGTCCACATGGAGGTGGGTGATGAAGATATTGTTCATCTGGCTCAAAGCGACGCGGGCGGCCGTGTAGTTGGAGACGGAACCTTCACCGATGTCGAAAATGAAGTTGTCGCCGTTACCCAATTCCACGAAGATCGATGTGTTCATCTGCCCCGGACGGATGGTCGGTGATGTGCCCATGAAAGTGATACGCATTTCGTGGGGCTGTACTTCCTCGGTGCCGGGGAACCAGTTCGCAGCGCTGGTGAGCCAGGGGTGCGGGCTGATGCCTTCAAATAGCAAACCTTCTTTCCAGCGGCCCATCGGCACGCCACCGCTTAGGGCAGCCCTGATGTCCTCGGGTGACGAGGGTTCCTGGGTTGGTGGCGGCTCTGCGTGGGCCGTGAGGGATGTAGCCAGCAACAATGCAGCCATCGCTTTGATCAGTTTGTGATTCATGCTTCTCTCCTGATTCAGTTGATATTCAAACACAGCAAAAACGGTGAATATCAATATTCGTAAGTCGTGGTTACCGCGTCGACGATTCGATATGCAGAAAGGCCATCGTCCGTCATGATGTTGTCGAGGGTGATGGTGCCTACAACCCAAACCGGGCTTTCGGGATCATCCACCAACACCGACTCCAGCAGATTGACGTAAACCACCTGGTTGGGGTCCCAAAGCGCATGTGAGCAGGGGTTCTGCGGCAGAAACGGTACCAGCACGAACTCCTTTACCCACGTGCCCGCGGACAGGTGCTCATGATCATGGGCCTGATCGTGTGCCAGGACGGGCGCCCCCTCCTTGACCGCTGGCCTCATGAAACCGGGTAGAGCGACGAGTTCTTTTTCCAATTCCGGAACCAGCGAAGAAAGATCGATACTGGGGGATGAAACTTCTTCTTCGGACAGCAACAAGGGGCGTTTCCACCCTTCCGCCACGAGGTCTTTCCACTCCAGGATCTGGTAATGCGCGAGCGGGTCTTCGTCTTGGGCAGATACGACTGTAGGAACGAAAAGGACGAACAGGGTTATAAGAAATGCAATCGCAATCCGTTGGCGAAAAGTCCGCTTGATCGACTGGTGTTTAATGGCCACCTGGTCAGAAAGTTTGATTACCTGCGCTCGTGAGCCCCCGGCAGACGACTGGTTCCTGGTCATATATTCTCCGATTTCGAGCCGCGGACCTGTGTTAGCTCCTGACCGCGAGCGCTCAATGCTATAGAATTGATTCATCATGCAGCATCAAATTTCGGCCAAAAATGTGTCCTCGCCTGGATAAAGCTACGAAGCCCTTGAGAATTTCTGAGCGGTTTCCTGATGTTTCAGCGCTTGGCCGGGTTATGGGTTTTGATTTAGGATTTCGGCAGCTTGATGAAGGTGATCCGCTGGTACCGGTAAATGCGCTTTTTGGTGAGAATGTCACGCTGACCCAGATTCGTTTCGCCACCGGTTTTCACCAGTTGGGGTCTCCACCCGCGAATTTGCTGACTTTCGGAATCCCGATTGTGGGTCTCAGGGATTGGTTCGGTCGCGAGTACCGTATGTCTAGCATTCTCCCTTTTCATCACGCCGGGGGAATCGATGGCGTGTCTGAAAAAGGCTTCAAGGCGTTTACGTTGTCGTTCTCCGAAAGTTACCTGGCTGACATCGCGAGTGTTTTTCGGATTCCTGTCCCAAATTATCTTCACTGTCCCGCTATTGAATCCGTAATCGACCGTGGTGAATATAACGATCGGTTTCGAGACCTGCTGAAGCGAATAATGACCGAGCCAGACTCCGAACTGGGGCAAGAGCAGGAAGATGAGTTGGTCATCTTTCTGCTCGAAGCAGCACAAAACAGATTCGCGAATACCGATCGAAGTTCCGCCAGGCTCAGAACCCGGGCGGTTGAGCGGGCTTTGGCGTATATAAAGGAGCATCAGAACGAGCTGGTCTCCGTGCGTGACATCTGCAGCGAAAATGGCATCGCGTTGCGAACACTAAACCGGGCATTCAATGAACGTTTCGGCATTGGCCCAAAGGCTTATTTGAAACGCCAGAGGCTTTCCGCCGTGAGAACCGATCTGCTCCGCAGTCGAACGGAATCCCTGGTGATCGACGTTGCCAATCGGTGGGGGTTCTGGCACATGGGCCAGTTTGCAAAGGACTACTCGAACCTGTTTGGCGAATTGCCGTCCCAGACAGCAGGAAAGTAGTTCCCACTATGGCTCATTCCGGATTCAGGTGGAAAACGTTGTGACGTCACAGAAGTTCCTGGGGAGTGTAATCGTATACACCATTGTTTACTTCTCGTTTTCGATCATTTTCCTGGGCGACGCCCAGATTTATGCGCTAGGCCGCGAAGACGGGCCCATCGAAAACCTCGGCGCAGCCATGTTTTTCCTGGCTTTCTGCCTGTTTCTCGCGGCCTACCTGAACTCGCCAGGTTTGGGAAATCATTTCGGGCGTTTCACCACGTCACGTAACCTGTTCTATCTGCTGCTGGCCTTGTTGTTCCTGGTTTGTGCAGGGGAAGAAATCAGCTGGGGACAACGTATTTTCGATTGGGAGACCCCCGGGGTTCTGCTCGAGATTAATGCGCAGGGGGAGACCAATCTGCACAACATCACCATTTTTCATTACCAGAATCCGGATGGCAGCAGAAAGTCCTTTGCAGGGATGCTGCTCAATATGAACAGGCTGTTTTCCATTTTCTGGCTGTCCTTTTGTGTCATCGTCCCGCTCATCAACCGGTATTTTTTGAGCGCCAGGCAGTTCTTCGGCCGGGTCGGCCTGCCCATTGCGCCAGCTTGGCTGGGCGCTTTGTTTCTCAGCCACGCCGTGTTGATGCAATTCTTGTTGGAGTATGCAGCCGGGATTTCCCCGCAAGTGTATTTTTCCGTGAACGAACTCAAGGAAACCAACTATGCATTCATGTTCGCGGTATTCGCCTGGCATGAACTCAATAAAATTCGCGGATCACAGACGGCTGATCTGACTGGATCCGATTCCAGCCCAGGTCCGGCTTAGCTTCGTTTTGCCGCCAGAAAAACGGCTCAATCCGATTCGGCCTGTGTCTCTTCCGTTTCATCCTCCGCTTGAGGATTTCTTTCTGCGTTGACCAGTTCCCAGGCATGGCGGAATACATCGGGTGGTTTGCGGTGGAAGTTCTCCATGCCGATGTCGTCAAACATGTGTGAGCGTTTGAACACTTCCATGATGGGCGCCCTGAGGCGCGTAAACAGCACGCTGATGCCCGATTCCGTCAGGCGCCGGAAATACTCGCGCAACATTTCGTTACCCGAGGCATCGACTTCCCTGATGGAAACACCGTCGATAATCAGGACTTTCAGGTCTGGCGTGGAAGCCAGCATTTTCTGCAACTGCTCTTCGAAAAAAGCCACATTGGCAAATACCAGTGAGCCTTCGAAGCGCATGCGTACGATGGTGCCGTCATCCAGGGCGCCGGCCGCCACGGCTTCCGCGGGCAGCAGGTGCAAATCGTGGGCCGGAAAAGCTACCCGTGGCGTCATCATGCGGAACAGCAACAGCGCCAGCGAGAGCAGCATGCCGAACAGGATGCCCATTTCCAGTTCCGGGGCCAGGGCCAGTGTCAGCACGAAGGCCACCACGGTGACGACCCCGTCGTGCCGGTTGGCTTGCCAGGTGTGGACCATCGGTCTGAACTTGACCAGCCCCGCCACCGCCACCATGATCACCACGGCCAGCGTCGCTTGCGGCAGGTAGTAGAGCAGCGGTGTCAGGAACAGCAGGGTCGTGGCCACTGCGAGCACGGTGATTGCCGAGGAGAACCCGGTCACGGCTCCGGCATTGATATTCACCGCCGAACGGGAAAACGAGCCCGATACCGGGTAGGACTGGAACAGGGAGCCGATGATATTGCTCATGCCCTGGCCGATCAGTTCGCGGTCGGTGTTCAAACTCTGCCGGGTCCTCGCGGCCATGGCCTTGGCGATGGATATCGCTTCCATGAAGCCGATCAGCGAGATGGCGACCATGGCCCCGACCAGGTGGGTGATGGCGGACAGGTCGAACGACGGCATTCTGAAGCCGGGCAGGCCGCTGGGAATCTTACCAATCACCTGGCCGCCGGCCTGCAGGTCGACCATGTCGTTTTCATAACGCTGGATGTGCCAGTCCTGGAAGTATATCTTGCTCTTTTCGCCGGCGATATGGCTGATTTCTTCCCGGGTGTAGAACTTTTTGTGTTCGCCCTGCCCGATTTGGTAGAGCGAGGTGGCGAACAGTTCCTTGTGGTGCGACAGGCCCTCTTCCTTCAATTGCTCAAGTCTCAGGGCGATTTGCTCGAGTTGCTGGCGCGCTGCGAGAATGGCCTCGTTTTCCTGTTCTGCGCCACCCGCGAGCGCCTCGTATTCCTGCTGGGCCGCGATGTATCTTCCCCGCAGGTTGGCCGTGTGTTTTGCCTGGATCGCGTCGTACACCAGGGCGATCCGGATCTTTGGGTCGTTGATCTGCTCCAGCTTGACGGTGGTGTGTTGCGCAAATCCAAACAGCCAGGCCAGTATGGTGGTGATCACCACCGTGATCAGCACCGCGGGGTACCTGGGCTTGTAGCGCAAAACAGCGTACATGATGCTGAATGCGATCACAGCCATGCCCAGAGTAGGCAAGTGGGTATTTTCCATCGCCGCCCGGATGATGTTGATCACGTATTCGTAGTGGTGCTCCCCTTTTTCCGCGCTGACCCCGAAGATCTTGCCCAGCTGGGAGGTCGCGATAATGATGGCGGCCGCGTTAACGAACCCCAGCACCACCGGGTGTGAAAGAAAATTGAGCAAAACGCCCAGCCTGAACATGCCAAGGACCAGCTGGAACAGGCCGACCATGAAGGCCAGCAGGATGGCATAGCCGATAAACGCCTCGCCACCCGCCGTCGCCAGCGGTTCGAGCGCCGCCGCGGTCATCAGGGAAACCATGGCCACCGGTCCGGTCGCCAGTTGCCGGGATGAACCGAAAAAAGCGGCAATGATGGGCGGCAGCAAAGAGGCATACAGCCCGTAATGGGCTGGCAGGCCAGCCAGCTGCGCATACGCCATGGATTGCGGGATCAGGACCAGGGCCACGGTCAGGCCGGCGATGAAGTCCCTTTTCAGAACATCCCGGTCTTTGAGTTCGGACCACCATTGCGGTAGTTCAAAGGGGTTCTTGATATGGCTCAGTGTGCTCTTTGTCGCCCGCACCAGCGTTTCTTGTTTTTCTTTGAAATTAGTAACTTTTTCCCACATATTTCAATCTTATGCGGAAATCAGTACGACTGTCATCCACAACGGTTTTGGCGGCTTCAGCGGGCGTTCGGTTTCTGCCCTGTATAATTTGGCCAAATAGATGACAGGCCGTAGGCCAGGGAAAATGACATGTTGAAAACCAGGTTTGTGATTGCGCTCGGCGCAACACTGCTCTTTGTACTGAATGCCTGCACCACGCTGGACCCCTATACGCGGGAAGAAAAAACCAGCAGTGCTACAAAAGGCGCGGCGATCGGTGCGGCGACCGGCATCGCCATCGGGCTGATCAGCGGCGACAGTTCCAGTAAGCGGAAGAAAAATGCCCTGATCATGGGCGGTGTCGGTGCGCTGGCCGGCGGTGGCGTTGGATATTACATGGACCAGCAGGAAATGAAACTGCGCCAGCAGCTCGAAGGAACCGGCGTGAGCGTTACCCGCATCGGTGACAACATCACGCTCAATATGCCGGGCAATATCACCTTCTCCGTCGACAGCGCGGATATCAGCTCGGGCTTCTACGGGATCCTGGACTCGGTGGCCCTGGTGCTGAACGAATTCGACAAGACCCTGGTGGAAGTGGCTGGCCACACCGACAGTACGGGCTCGGAACAGCACAACCAGGCCCTGTCCGAGCGCCGTGCCAACAGCGTTGCGGCTTACCTGAGCAGCCGCCAGGTCACCGGCCAGAGGCTGATGGTGGTGGGTGCCGGTGAAAACTACCCGATCGCCTCCAACGACACGCCGTCCGGGCGCCAGCTGAACCGGCGCGTGGAGATCACCATCGTGCCGTTGACCCGGTAACGAAGCGGTATAGCGGTCACTGCCAATACCGAGAACGTCCTGGCCTGGTATGCGAAGCACCCATTCTAATACCAGGCCTGGTCTGAAGACTCCACGTAATACAGTGCCAGGTCCCTGAATTTTTGTGCGTCCTCGATGGGTACATAGGGGATTTTCAAAGAGTGTGAGGCCAGGTGGATGCCCAGGTGGGCAAGTCCCTTGCGGCGTTGCCCCTGGGTCTGGTGGATGTCGACCCTCTGTACCTTGAACAGCGGGAATACCGTGGTCTCGGTGCCTATGAAACCGTGGCGTACGAATCCGTACTCACCGACCACCGCATAACCGGTCTTTTTCCAGTAACGGGTCACTGCCGACCAGGCGATGGCATAGGCAAGCGGCGCGATGGCGAGGAACTTCCAGCTTAGCAGCAGGCTCAAGGACGTGGTCACGGCCAACACGGGGACCGCCATCAGGGCCAGGACCAGGATCATCATTCGGTGGCGGTTGATCCGGGAAAAACGGGCGCCGGCCATATCGCAGGCTGGAAAAAACTCCGTGGCCAGCTTGCGTGCTTCGGGCTCATGCAAGGCGGGAACAAGGAAAGTGGCCCTGCCTGGGGTCGGTAATTGACCGCTTTCGACACCAGAACCCGCGCTGGCCACCCTCAGTTGCATATTGATGCGCTTGAAAAATAGCGCCGCGAAGTTCTGCTTCAGCACCAGGGCCTGGATCTTGTGACGTTTCATCGACTCATCGTGACGCGTGAGCAGGCCCCCGCTCTTGCGATAGGTCTCGCCTTCGACACCGAGCTCATAGCCATAGTGCCGGAACAGGGCGCCCAGCACCGAAATCAGGGGCAGCAGAAGAAATATGGCCAGGACCAGGCCGGTCAGCAGAAGGATGCTGCCCAGCAGGCCGACACTGTTTTGCGTGGCACTGATGACATGCTCCAACTGAATCCTGTCAGCCAGCCAGGACAGCGCTCTTTCACTGACATCGGCTGCGCCAAAAAAAGCGCCCAGCGCAATGACGAACCAGAGAATGAAATTGACGGTCAGCCCGTAGATGACGATGTCGCTTACGCCGCGTGTCAGCAGCAGGGTCGGGCCAACCACGGGTTTTGAATCGGCCTCCTGATCATCGGTCTCCGTTTTCGCCTTTGACAGGATGGTTTCCCGTAACTGGATGGCCAGGTCCATTTTTATGCCGCCCAGGACGATTTCTTTCTGCGTACTACCTGCCGTGTCGATACCCAGGACGGCCAGGCCGAAAGGTCGCATGTAAAACGGTTCACGGATACTGACGTTCTGAACGCGGCCAAACTCGATACTGAGTTCCTCGCGGTGAAACACGCCGCTGCGCACCAGCACCCGGTCGCTGACGATACGAAAGCGGAATCGCAGCCAGCTCAGGACGGAAAATACGATGCCGATCAGCAGGAAGATCAGCAGGCCTGACACCATCCAGGCTTTTCTTTCTGGCCCGCCCGATGCGAAGGTGGCGGCGACTACCACAACGGCAGGCAGACCGTTGGAGACAAGCTGGCGGGCCGCACGCAACAGGAAAAACACCGCGGCGACCGGCGAGGTGCGATGCCATTTCAGGTCCGCGGGGGCCAAGCTCATCCGGCCTCTGGCCCATCACTTCTTGCAATGATGTAGGCCCGTATTTGCTCGGCGCGTTCGCTCTCGAGACCGTCGACCTTCAGGTCGACACCGCTGCCGCCGGCGGTAAAAAATTTCAGCGACGCCAGGCCGAACTTTCGCTGCAAGGGACCGCTGCTGACTTCGACGTGCTGTACGCGATTGAAGGCGAGCATCACGGTTTTCCGCCACCAGAGGCCCGAGCGATAGGCCAGGTCGTGTTCGCGCAGCGCGATGCCCTTGAGCCGCGATTTTTTGATCACCAGGCGGGATATCAATCCGGCCAACAGCAACATGGATACCGGGACCAGCAATAAGAAAGGAAACCAGGTGATCAGGAAGGGCAAAAAAGACAGCAGCAGCAAAGGCAGCCAGATAATCAACAGCTGTGTCTTGACTTCCTTTTCATAAGCCTCCGCCATGGGTTCAAATTCAAGCCCGGCAGCAACGGGCAGGTCGGCCATGTTGACCTGTAAATTAACAAACGCCATCGTATTCTCCTCCAGGCGAACAAGGCTATCATCCCCCCGGATGCAGTATATGTGCTGTTCGTAAGGTGCATGGTAATAGCCTGACCCATGATGCAGGTCACCGCTTTTCGCATGAAAATGACAAAAGTTAATGCTGCGGTATGGATTCGAAAAGATCCCAATTGACATAAATATACAATTGGAGCAGTATTCGACATTACAACAATCTCAATAATTCCAGGAGTCAAAAATGTTTCGTCTCGTAGCCACCGCCATATGTTTAATGGCGTCTACCTCGCTTTACGCGTTGACCTACACCGAGTATACAAACAGAACGGATTGGACCAACGCCGTCGGGAGCGCTGCCACCGAGGATTTTAACGCCGAAGCCGTTGGTTCCTTCACGGACAACCGGGTTTTTACCGATTTCACGGCGATCAATACAAACTCTGGGGACTTGGTCACAGGGGTGCGTGCCGGTACCGATGGCACCAATGTCAACGGCACCAACTTTCTGTTTTTTGAAGCAGTATGTGACTCACCCGATGGGATCGAACTCGTTTTCAATACCCCGGTGACATCTGTCGGTTTCGACTGGCGAAACACCGATGGTTCAGGGGATATTGCCCAGTTGGTGGTCAAGGTTGATGGCGAAATCTTTCTGTTCGGACCTCCTGGCGCCGGGTTTTTCGGCATCCAGGCTACCGACGGTGCCTTCCAGACGGTTGAAATCCAGAACACGCCAAACCAGGGTGGTTGTGCTTTGTATTCATTCGGCATGGATGACGTCTCTTCCAGTGCCGCCGACTTAGACACGACCTATTTCAATGTAAGCAATACCTACACGGACACAAGCACCGACCCGGTTGACGTGACACTGTCCTGTAACGGCGGATTACCGCTGCAGCAGAACTACAGCCTCGCCGGCGATGCAGACGTTACCTTTACGCTCAAGGACTTCCAGGCGGGCGTAACCGACTGCACCATTACCGCAACCGGCGCGCCGGAAGGCTATACCACGACGCTGAACGGTGGCGATCAATGCACGTTTGAGAATATTTACGGCGGCATCTTCAACTGCGACATCGTCAATTCCGCCGGCGCGGTTGATTACGTTGTCGACCTGAACTGGGTCGTTGGTGAAGACGGGTCCGTAGAAGAGACATACGATGTTGACGTGACCGTAAACTGCCAGAGCAATATCCTGAAGGTCGACGGTTCCGTGGTATCACCCTCGACACAGTACACAGGTTCACTCGGCGATGGCGATTCCGTGACCTTGACCGTGGATATCTCGGCGGGCGCCAGCAGTTGTAGCGCTACGCAGGAATTTTCGCAAAGCGGTGTTGAGCCCGAAGCCAGTGAAGGCTGCACCGATGCGGTTCTGAGCACAGCCGGAGGAGCCAGCTGCACGTTTACCAATACCGTATTCTTTGAAGGTATTCCGACCCTGAGTCAGTATGGCCTGGCAATCCTGGCCCTGCTGATGCTGAGCGTCGGTATGGTCGGTTTCAGGCGCATTGCCTGATAGCCCCAGCTGACAATGAGCAAGTCAAACCCCGCGGCAGGCAACTGGCGCGGGGTTTTTCTTATGCATACCCGGGCAATACGACTTTTTCTGCAGGTTTTCCTGGTCGCAATACTGCTTTTCCCGGCAGGTGCTTTTTCATCAAGCGAGTTGCCTCGAGGGTTTGTTGATATCGAGGACATCATCCCTGGTATTCAGATCGAGGCCAGGTATTTCAGCGAAGACAATTTTGTCGGGCAGCGTATCGAAGGCTACGAGAGCAGCCGTTGCTACATCACGGCCGAGGCTGCAGCGGCGTTAAAAGAAGTGCAGCAGGAGTTGAGGCCGTTTGGCCTTGGCCTGAAAATCTTCGACGCCTACCGGCCGCAACGGGCTGTCGATCACTTCGTGCGCTGGGCTTCGGATCTTGCTGATACGAAGATGAAGGAAAAATACTACCCGGATGTTGCCAAGAAAGACCTGTTCAAAGAAGGCTATATCGCGGCCAGGTCAGGTCATTCTCGCGGCAGTACGGTTGACCTGACCCTGGTTTCACTCGATAAGGGAAATGGGGAAGAACTGGATATGGGCAGCGGCTGGGACTTTTTCGGGCCAGAGTCCTGGCCCGGAAGCCAGGTGGTTAGCGCGGAGCAACAGGCCCATCGCATGCTTTTGCAGCAACTGATGACAAAACACGGCTTCGAGCCCCTGGCCGAGGAGTGGTGGCACTTCACGCTGGTCAATGAGCCATTCCCGAACAGCTACTTCGATTTTGTCATCGAGTAGCCAGGAAGTGCGAGAACGCCCTCATTCGGGCGTCCTCGCCGCTTGTTCAACCCTTGTCGGTTGCGTCCTTGACAGCCTTGACCTCACTTGATTCTGAGCCGAGGGCTTCCTTGACCTTGTCCATGTCAACCGCATCCGCGGCTTTTTCCTTGTCCACGGAATCAATGGCTTTCTTGTAATCGATATCGGTGCCGTCGACTGACTGCTTCAGCTTTTCGGTGTCTACTGACTCGGCGGCCTTGTCGGTATCGACCGCTTCGGTCAACTTCCCCACATCGACTGCAAACGCGAGCGCAGGAGAGATCAACAGTGCAATTAACAGAATTTTCTTGAACATGGTGATTGGTTTCGCTGTTTTTTAGGGGCGGCAATTATAGCGCATGCCGCGCCCCGTATTGCAAGTCGCAAGGAATTGGCCGGTCCGCGACGTCATCCCGTCAGATCATCTCACTGGCGACTTCCGCGATCAGTCCCCTGAACCACCGGTGCGCCGGATTGTGCTGTAGCAGGGGGCTCCACGCCATCTGCAATTCAATTTCAGGGATATCGAACGGCGGCGGCAGGATGATGATGTTGGGGTCGTCCTTCACCAGGCTTGCAGCCTTGCCCGGCACCGTGATCACCAAGTCACGCAGTGCGGCCAGCAACATGGCAGCCTGGTAATGCCGGGTGAACACGCGGATCCTGCGCTTCTTACCCAGTTTCGCCAGGGCATCGTCCACCCAGCCCAGTTTCTGGTCGGCGCCCGGTTCCACACCCACACCAATGCCCATGCCCGTTTTACTGACCCAGACATGGCTGGCTTCCAGGTAGCTTTCCAGGTCAAAACGGTCGCGTATCGGGTTGTGGTGACTGACCAGGCAGGAAAAGCTGTCCCGCCATATGGTCCGTTGGTGCAGTGATTCGGGCAGGGCGTCAAAACGGTTGATGACCAGGTCCACGTTGCCATGCTCCAGGTCCGTGTAACTCACGTCGCTGGGCGTCAGTATGTCGAGGGTGATGTTGGGTGACTCGGACCGCATGCGGCGCAACAGGTGGGGGATCAGGGTGGACTCACCGTAATCGCTGACCGAGATCCTGAAAACACGGTTCGCGGTGGCGGCATCGAATGTCTGTCCCGATTCGACCGCTTTTTCGACCGATGCAACGATTTCGCGAACCAGGGGCTGCAATTGCTCGGCACGCTCGGTGGGGGTCATGCCATTGCTGGTTCGCACCAGCAGTGGGTCATTGAAGAGCCTGCGCATGCGCTGCAGGGCGTTGCTCATCGCCGGTTGGCTGATGCCCAGCGTTTCAGCCGACCGGGTGACGTTGCGTTTGAGCAGCAATACATCGAGGTAAACGAGTAGATTCAGGTCAATGCTTTTCAGGTTCATTTGGTATTACGATAAGTGGTTACAGTGGTTTGGTGAACTCCGGTTCGTTGCCGTCCAAGGTCATAAAGATGCACCATACATTCCGCTTTTTATATTCATTTCATGAATGACGAGTATAGCATTCATTAATTAGATATATCTAATGTTCCTGACTAAAATGCAATCGGCTTCAGTACAAAATCGCACCGTATATTTCCCCGTATTTAGATAAATAAAGAGGGCTAACCATGTCAAAGTACCGTGAAGAAATCGCCTCATTGGAAGGCGTCTGCAATGCTGCCGGCAGTTCCTGGAATGCCATCAGCCCCGAATCCGCTGCACGCATGCGCTTACAGAACCGGTTCAGGACCGGGTTGGAGATTGCGCAATACACCGCGGACATCATGCGCCGAGACATGGAAGAGTACGACGCCGATCCCGCCGCATATACCCAGTCTCTGGGCTGCTGGCATGGTTTTATCGGGCAGCAGAAACTGATCTCGATCAAAAAGCACTTTGGCACCACGAAGAAGAAGTACCTGTACCTGTCTGGCTGGATGGTCGCTGCCCTGCGCTCTGAATTCGGCCCGTTGCCCGACCAGTCCATGCACGAAAAAACCTCGGTTGCTGCCCTGATCGAAGAGCTGTATACCTTCCTGCGCCAGGCCGATGCCCGTGAACTGGGTGGCCTGTTCCGTGAGCTCGATGCGGCCAGGGCTGCCGGCGATGCCGGCAAAGAGGCTGAAGTCCAGTCCATGATCGACAATTTCGAAACGCACGTTGTGCCGATCATTGCCGATATCGATGCCGGTTTCGGTAACGAGGAAGCCACCTACCTGATGGCCAAGCAGATGATCGAAGCGGGCGCCTGCTGCATCCAGATCGAAAACCAGGTGTCCGACGAGAAGCAATGCGGTCACCAGGACGGTAAAGTCACCGTTCCACACGCCGACTTCCTTTCCAAGATCAACGCCGTGCGTTACGCCTTCCTCGAACTGGGTATCGACAACGGCGTGATCGTGGCGCGTACCGACTCGCTGGGCGCCGGCCTGACCAAGCAGATTGCCGTGACCAACGAGCCCGGCGACCTCGGTGACAAGTACAACGCTTTCCTCGATTGCGAAGTCATTTCACCGGAAGACATGAACAACGGTGACGTGGTACTGAATCGCGACGGCGCACTGCTGCGCCCGCGGCGCCTGCCGTCCGGCCTGTTCCAGTTCCGCGCGGGCACCGGTGAGGACCGCTGCGTACTCGACTGCATCACCTCCTTGCAGAATGGCGCCGACATGATCTGGATCGAAACCGAGAAGCCGCACGTCGGCCAGATCGGCGGCATGGTCAACCGGGTTCGCGAAGTCATTCCGAACGCCAAGCTGGTATACAACAACAGCCCGTCGTTCAACTGGACGCTGAACTTCCGCCAGCAGGTATTCGATGCCTGGGCCGAAGCGGGCAAAGACGTCTCGGCTTACGACCGCGCAAACCTGATGAGTGCCGAGTACGACAACACCGAGCTGGGCGCAACGGCTGACGAAAAGATCCGTACCTTCCAGGCCGATGGCGCCCGCGAGGCGGGTATCTTCCACCACCTGATCACGCTGCCGACCTACCACACGGCTGCCCTTTCTACCGACAACCTGGCCAAGGAATACTTCGGCGAGGCCGGTATGCTGGGTTACGTGGAAGGTGTACAGCGCAAGGAGATCCGCCAGGGTATCGCCTGCGTGAAGCACCAGAACATGTCCGGCTCCGATATCGGCGACGACCACAAGGAATACTTCTCCGGTGATCGCGCCTTGAAGGCGGCCGGCGAAGACAATACGATGAACCAGTTCGGCTGATTCCGGCTACTGGACAAGGCGATGGGGCGGACTTCGGTCCGCCCCTTTTTCATTGGCCGGTTTTGGGGTTACCATCTGTCCTGTCATGTCACCGTATAACCACAGCCAGCCAGGAATCTTCTCCCGCGTCACGTTTGGCGCCCTGTTCATTATCAGTTTCTTGGCGGCCCTGTTCCTGGGTTCCAAAGACCCCAAGGCCATATGGGTTTTCGGCGGCATGGCGCTGCTCATGCTGGCGGGCCTGCTGCTGTTCCACGCACTGACCGTTGAGGTGGCCCGCGGCTACCTGCGTTTCCGCTTTGGCATCGGGGTCATTCACAGGCAGTTCCGGATCAGGGATATCACCGATGTCGAGAGAGTCCGCAACCGCTGGTTCTACGGCTGGGGCATCAAGCTGACACCCCATGGCTGGCTATTCAGCGTATCCGGTTTTGACGCGATCCAGATCAAGCTGAAAAACGGGCGCCAGTACCGTATCGGCACGGACGAACCGGATGCTTTGCTTGCTGCCCTGGAAGCGGCCATGCAACACCGCTAGAGCGGCTCCATGCACCGTCCCAGTGCACCATTGCGGTGCGCGCACGTTTTCTGTTCAAAACATCGACCTGCCTGTTTCTTAAATAAATAATAAAATCAATTAACTACCTCCCCCAATCCGTTGGCACGAAACCTGCATCTACAGTGTGTCGAACACGAACATTCATTGGGAGATGTAAATGAAACTGGTCACCGCAATCATCAAGCCGTTCAAGCTGGATGATGTCCGGCAAGCGCTGCACGAAGTAGGCATCGCCGGCATCACCGTCACCGAGGTCAAGGGTTTTGGCCGTCAGAAAGGGCACACCGAGTTGTACCGCGGCGCGGAATACAACGTCGATTTTCTTCCCAAGCTGAAGCTGGAAACGGCCTGCTCGGCAGACGTGGCCGAACGGGTGGTTGAAGCCATCCAGTCTTCCGCTTCCACCGGCAAGATCGGTGACGGGAAAATCTGGGTCTGCTCCCTGGAAGAGGTGGTCCGTATCCGTACCGGGGAGTCCGGTGCGCAAGCGATCTGAGGACGCCTTAGAACAAAACAGATACTTGATTACGACTTTGGAGTGAAATAATGGAAAACCAGATTTTTGAATTGCAGTACGCAATTGATACCTTTTATTTCTTGATATGCGGCGCCCTGGTGATGTGGATGGCTGCCGGATTTGCCATGCTCGAGGCCGGCCTGGTCCGTGCCAAGAACACCACGGAAATCCTGACCAAGAACATCGCGCTCTACGCGATCGCCTGTTTCATGTACCTGGCGACCGGTTACGCGCTGATGTACGGCGGCGGCTGGTTTCTCAGTGGAATCGAAGCATTCAGCCTCGACGAGGTGCTGGCGGCTTCTGCTGAAAACGGTTTTGATGGCGATTCGGTTTACTCCGGCGCCTCCGACTTTTTCTTCCAGGTGGTGTTCGTGGCGACCGCCATGTCCATCGTTTCCGGCGCGGTGGCCGAGCGCATGAAACTATGGGCCTTTTTCGTATTTGCCATCGTCATGACCGGCTTCATCTACCCGATGGAAGGCGCCTGGACCTGGGGCGGTGCTTCCGTATTTGGCATGTTCACCCTGGGCGACCTCGGCTTCAGTGATTTTGCCGGGTCCGGCATCGTTCACATGGCCGGCGCCTCGGCGGCTCTGGCGGGTGTCCTGTTGCTCGGCGCGCGCAAAGGCAAATACAACAAGGACGGTTCAGCCAACGCCCTGACCGGCGCGAACCTGCCGCTGGCGACCCTGGGTACGCTGATCCTGTGGATGGGCTGGTTCGGCTTCAATGGCGGATCGGTGCTGAAACTCGGTGACGCGGCCAGCGCACACAGCGTGGCCATGGTTTTCCTGAACACCAACGCTGCTGCCGCCACCGGCCTGATTGGCGCGCTGGTTACCGCGCGCATCCTGTTTGGCAAGGCCGACCTGACCATGGCGCTCAACGGCGCGCTCGCCGGCCTGGTAGCGATTACGGCTGAGCCTTCTACCCCGACCGCACTTCAGGCTTCCCTGTTCGGCCTGATTGCCGGTGTCATCGTCGTGTTTGCCATCATCAGCCTGGACAGGCTGAAGATCGATGACCCGGTGGGCGCCATTTCGGTGCACGGCGTGGTTGGCCTGTTTGGTCTCCTGCTGGTGCCGCTTACCAACGACGCCTCGTCCTTCAGCGGCCAGTTGATCGGCGCAGCCACCATCTTCGTCTGGGTGTTTGGCCTCAGTTTCGTGGTCTGGTCGATCCTGAAAGCCGTCATGGGTATCCGCGTCGACGAGGAAGAGGAGTACACCGGCCTGGATATCGGCGAGTGCGGCCTGGAGGCCTACCCCGAATTCACTTCCGGCAGCCCCTAGCTTTTTGTTTTAACGATCACCCTACGGTGCGATGTTGGCCCGGGCCTGGTCCCGGGCCTTTTTTTATGCGGGCACCCGCTTTTTCCCGGCCTGGTCCGCTTGCGGCGCATGCCAGGGTGAATCGGACATATTCACTTCTTCGGCGACGTCGAGGAAAGCCCGGGCCTGGGGTGACAGGTACTTGCCACGCCGCATGACGGTGCCGTAACTGCGCTTGGGGAAATAGGCGCTCATGTTCTTGGCCACCAGCTTGTCGTCCTCGCGCAGGCAGATGCCGGTGACGATCGAGATACCAAAATCGAGCTCGACGTAACGCTTGATCACCTCCCAGCCACCGACTTCCAGGGAGACGTTGAACGGCACCT
Organism: Lysobacterales bacterium; assembly: GCA_036351055.1. GTDB lineage: Bacteria > Pseudomonadota > Gammaproteobacteria > Xanthomonadales > SZUA-36 > JABDPF01. The sequence goes on along the minus strand of JAZBOH010000063.1, from coordinate 1,901 downwards.
GGTGCTGCTGAAAAACCCGGTCGACCATGCGCCAGGTGGTCAGCCGCCGGGGTGGCAGGATCAGGCCATAAGGCGCGATATCCTCGATACCCACCCGCTCCCGTTCCGCCAGCGGGTGGCCGATCGGCATGATCAGCGCCGGTTCAAAGGAGTACACGGGCTGGTAACTGATGTCGGACGGTACGTCCAGCATCGAGCCGATGGCCAGGTCCACCTCGTCATCGCGAATCATCGCCAGGCCGTCGCGGCCGGTCACGTTGCGGAGCTGGACGTGGATGTTCGGATATTTCGCCCTGAACAGTTTCACCAGTTGGGGCAGCAGGTAAATGATGGTGGACTCGCCCGCAGCGATGATGACCTCGCCGCTGTCCAGGTCGCCTTTCATCTGGCGGTTGAAGCGGGCGTTCAGTGAATCCAGGCCGGCCACCAGAGGCCGCGCCATTTCGTACAGTTCCTGGCCCTCGCGCGTCATGTTGATGCGTGGGCCATGCCGCTCAAACAGGACGGTATCCAGTTCCCGCTCCAGGGCCCGGATCTGGAGGCTGATGGCGGGTTGGCTGAGGAACAGTTCCTCAGCTGCATCGGTCATCTTGCCGTTCTTGGCCACGGCGCAAAAAGCACGCAACTGCTTCAGCTGGTTGCCCTTGTAGTAGAAACGTGGGGACTTGTTTGTCAATGTTTCAGCACCAAAAATTAACAGTGCTTATTATTAAAAATTGAAAAGCTATCCCTGTCAAAGCTTATCTTTTCTTGGGAAAGGCCCCGTGGGGCCGACAGGAGCCAGGTCGGCCAGGGGGCCGCCTACAAGTTTCAATGAGGCTTTTTCAGAACCTGTATCGGCACATCCAGCCCGAACTCGAATGAATCGTAATAAAGCCGGTTTTCCGGCAGGCCCAGTTCGAAGAACACGGGCCTGGCCGCCTCGATCATGGCCGGCGGGCCGCTCATGTACACATCGAATGCGGACAGGTCGGGATGAGCGGCGGCCACGGCTTCGTGTACAAAACCCCGGAAGATACCTTCATCGCTGTCTCCCGGTGGTTCTGACATGGCCCGGTGATAGTGGATGTGGGCGTTTTCCCGGGCCCATTTCGCGGGAAGTTCGTCCAGGTAGAGTTCGTCTGCGTTGCGTGCGCCCCAGAACAAATGAATTTCACGGCGGTCGCCGTGTTCGAGCAGGTTTTCGATCATCGATTTCAGCGGGGCGAACCCGGTGCCGCCGCCCATCATGATCATCGGGCGATCGGGTTCGTCGTTGCGCACGAAAAAGTTACCCTGCGGGCCTTCAAAACGCATGATGTCGCGTTCCTTGAGTTCATCGAATACGAACCCGGTGAAATCGCCGCCCTCGACGTGGCGGATATGCAGTTCAATTTCGTTTTCGAGCGAGGGACAGCTGGCGATCGAAAAGGCACGACGCTTGCCGCCCGAAAGCAGCACGTCCACGTACTGGCCGGCCAGGAATTGCAGGCGCTGCGACCGTGGCAGGCGCAACACCAGCCGCACGACGTTTGCCGACAGGAATTCTTTCTCCACCACGCGGGCAGGCAACATCCGGACCTGGATATCGCGAACGGCCTCGATTTCACGCACACGGATGAGCAGGTCTTCCAGCGGCTCGGCCTGGCACATCAGGGCTGAACCCTCTTGCGGGTCACTCTCCTCCAGCGCCAGCGGCGGGTGGAAGGGGTAGTGAACCGTGCCACTTTCCAGCGTGCCTTTGCAACTCCCACAAGTGCCATTCTTGCAGGAATACGGCAGCATGACGCCCTGCCTCAATGCGGCCGACAGGATGTTCTCCCCTTCGTTGACCAGGAAGGTTTTTCCGCTGCTGGCGATGGTCACTTCGAATTGTTTCACGCGGTTCTCCAAGACTGACCGCCCATTTTCGCTGATTGTGT